>NZ_RAZS01000011.1:0-252073 GCF_003626545.1 Micromonospora musae | reverse complement strand
CGTTCCTCAAGGGCCTCAAGCAGGTCGACGGCTGGCAGGACATGCCGCTGACCGACGCCGCCCAGACCGTCCAGGTCTCCGCCTACCCCGACGCCTACGCCCAGTGGGAGCAGCAGGCCGCCGACCTGGTGGCCCAGTACTGGAACAGCTGACGACTACAACAACCGCAGAGCAACACCTGACCGCTGGCCGGTACCCGAACACGGGTGCCGGCCAGCGGCGTCCCCGCGACCCCCGGCCGAGCCGGTGTCGCGCCGCCGCGGCCCGTCGACTGCCGCCGCCCGGTATCCGTCCGTCCGCCGGCGAGGACTGGACGGCACGGAGCCCGGACGGTATGGGGCCTGCCATCGACGGGCAGGGGAAGACGCTCGGCTGCGCGGCGGCGGAGCGTACAGTCGGGCGGTGAAGCGTACGGAAACCTGGCCGGCGGAGACCCGACCACCTGGAGTGGCCGCGGTCGATCCCGGCAGCGTGCTGTTGCCCGGTCACGACGTGCCGCTGGGGCGGTACACGACGGTGCGGCGACTGCTGCCGCAGCGGCAGCGGCGGATGGTGGGCGCCTGGTGCTTCGTCGACCACTTCGGGCCGGACGACGTGGCGCAGCGGCCCGGCATGGAGGTGCCGCCGCACCCGCACACCGGCCTGCAGACGGTCACCTGGCTGCTCGACGGCGAGATCGTGCACCGGGACAGCCTCGGTAGCGTCCAGCCGATCCGGCCCGGTCAGTTGAACGTGATGACCTCGGGTCACGGCATCGCGCACTCGGAGCGGTCACCCGAGGCGCACCCGCCGGTGATGCACGGCGTCCAACTCTGGGTGGCGCTGCCGGACCCCGCGCGGGCCGGCGCGGCCGACTTCGCCCACCACGCCGACCTGCCGCGCTGGCGCGACGGCGAGTTGGAGACGACCCTGCTGGTCGGCGAGATCGCGGGGGAGCGGTCGCCGGCGGTGGTGCACACGCCGCTCGTCGGCGCGCAGTTGGAGTTGAGCGGCTCGGCGCCGGTCGCCATGCCGCTGCGGCCCGACTTCGAGTACGGGCTGCTGGCGATGTCCGGCGCGGCGGAGGTCGACGGGGTGTCCGTCGAGCCGGGGGCCCTGCTCTATCTCGGCCTCGGGCACAACCAGCTCAACCTGCGTGGCACGGCCGGCAGCCAGCTGATGCTGCTCGGCGGCGCGCCCTTCGAGGAGCCGCTCGTCATGTGGTGGAACTTCGTCGGGCGCTCGCACGAGGAGGTGGTGGCCGCTCGTGAGGACTGGTCGGCCGGCCGCCGCTTCGGCGTGGTCGCCGACGATTCGGCGCCGCCGCTGCCGGCGCCGGAGCTACCGACCACCCGGCTCAAGGCCCGCGACCGCAGCGGTGACGTGCACGGCTGATCCGCCCCGCGACGCTCCGGCCTGCTCGGAGTCCGCCCCGCGCCGCGCAGTCGCCGCCCCACCCCGTCCGCGCCGTCTCCGGTCTCCCTGCCCCGCGTCGTCGCCGGGCGAGTGTGACCGGTGGCGGCGCGGGTAGTCGCAGCCATGCCGATCTCCAGCATCGAGGACAAGAAGCGCCTGGTACGGCGGCTCGCCGGCAGCGGACGCGGCTTCGCCGAACAGTACGGCTTCCAGGTCACCAACAATCCGTCCAGCCTCTTCCAGCTGCTCTACCTGTCGTTGCTGCTGTCCCGGCGCGGCGACTTCCGCCGTGCGGTGGAGAGCGCGCAGGCACTGCGGGACACCGGATGGGACAGCGCCGCCCGGCTGGCCCGCTCACTGCACGAGAGCCGGGTACGCGTGTTGCGCGACGCCGGTCAGCGCGGGGACGTCGACGCGCTCGCGAACATGCTCGGGGACCTCGCCCGCACCGTCGTCGACGAGTACCGGGGTGATCTGCGCCGGCTGCGCGGCAAGGCGCACTACGATCCGCGCGTCGAGCGGAAGCTGCTCGCCGAACTGCCCGGGGTGGATGGTCAGGTCGTGGAGTTGTTCCTTCGCGAGGCGCAGGTGCTCTGGCGTGAGGTGGCTCCGGTGGCCGATCGGCGGGCGTTGGCCGCGGCCCGTCGGCTCGGGCTCGGCCGTTCCGCCGGTGAGCTGGCCGGACTCGCCGGCAGCGGTGAATCCGAACGGTTCGCCTGGCTGGTCGGTGCGCTGGCCCGAGTGGACCTGGAGAAGCGTTACGCCGAGGTAATGAGCTGAACCGACGACGTGTGCTGTCCCACAGTCGCAGGCTTTTTGACCATTCGGATGATGCGGTCTGTATGATGATCGAGGCAGTCATGCCGCGCCCGGTTCGGGCGTACTGACTGTCTGGTGGCGGGGCCCGGTTCGGGCCCCGGCCCTCCGGGCAGGTGCTGCTGGGCGCCCCAGGTCGCGGTTCGTGACCCGGGGCGCCCGCCTGCTCGGATAGCGAGCTTGGCTCCCGCCGGTGCGCCGTCGCCTGACGGCGAAGTGGCGGCGGGCGGCGATCGTCAGATGCCGCGCAGGTGCTGGGACACCCGCGGGTGCGGATCGCGGGCCTGTGCCGCGCGCTGGGAGCGGCTGAGCTCCGGCGCGGCCTCGATCCCGGCGGAGCGGGCCACCTCGTTGCCGTTGGCGTAGTCCACCGGCGGCAGCGCCCGTAGCGCCTTCAGTACGTCCGGCGGTGCCCCCTCCCGCTCGGCCTCCCGGATCACCTCGTCCTTCTCGGCCGGGTAGTCCAGGCTCGACAGGTACTGCAGGACGTCGGCGTAACTCGCCATGGTGTCGGCTCCTCGGGGCATCGATCCGGTCACGACCGGCGGCGGTTACCCACCTGCCCGACCGTCACGCCGGTGCTGCGGGAAAATCACCCGGCGAGGCGCGGCCGGGAAACCGCCGAACCGGCCCAGGCATGCTCGGTCGGCGAGGCAGGTCGAAGACCCGCCGCGCGGGTCGCCCGGAGGGCGAATCCACTGTCGTTTCCGGAGCCGCTCCCCGGGTACGTGGTCTGCGACGTAGCCCGGCGAGGAGCAACCGATGAACTACGACACCTTCATCGACCAAGTGGCACAGCGGACGAGGGGATCCTCCGAGGACGCCGTCGCCCTGAGTTCGGCCACCCTCGAGACGTTGGCGGAGCGGCTGACCGGGGGCGAGGTGCTGGACCTGGCGGCGCAGCTGCCCAAGCCGTTGCAGGTGGTGCTGAAGCCCAGCCCGCGTACCGAGGCGGCCGACCGGTTCGGGGCGGCCGAGTTCGTCGCCCGGGTCGCGCTGCGCGCCGGCGTCGACGAGACCGCGGCGCGCAACGGCGCCCGCGCGGTCTTCACCACCTTGCGCGAGGCGATCACTGGAGGCGAGTTCGACGACGTGATCACCCAGCTGCCACGGGACTACCGGGAGATGGTGGAGCCGGCCATGGCGCCCGGCGCGACGCTGCGTCGCAGCGGTCTCTGAGTCGTCGGTGCACGGCGGGGCGGCACCCGGTTGACCTGGGCAACCATCGACACGCGGCGAGACCCCGGCTGGCGTGACGATTGACCCTGACCTAACCTTGAATCGGCGAGGGGAGTACTTCCCACGAACCATTCCGGTCAGTACGGCGTGCCGGGCACGCCTCGGGTGGTTGCCCACATAAGTGGGTGAAGGAGACCTCGAACATGGCACGGTGTTCGAGGAGGTCCCATGTCCGAGCTGTCGTACCTGTCCGCCGCGGAGCTGACGACGATCGGCACGCCCACTCTCTGGGCGGTGACGATCGGTGGCGTACTGGCCCTGCTGGTGCTCGACTTCCTCGTCACCCGTCGCCCGCACGAGGTCTCCCTCCGCGAGGCGATCGCCTGGTCGACGTTCTACATTGCGCTGCCGCTGGCCTTCGGCGCCTGGATCTGGAACCGCTACGACTCCGAACTCGGCGTGCAGTACCTCACCGGTTACCTCGTGGAGAAGTCGCTCTCCGTCGACAATCTCTTCGTCTTCATGCTGCTGCTGGCCGCGTTCGCCGTGCCGGCCGTGCTCGCCCAGCGGGTGTTGCTCTACGGCATCGCCGGCGCCCTGGTGCTGCGGGCCGTCTTCATCGCGCTCGGCGCGGCCGCCCTGGAGACGCTCGATTTCGCCTTCCTGCTCTTCGCGATCATCCTCATCGCCACCGCGGTGAAGCTGCTCCGCGACGCCCTCACCGGGCACGAGCAGGAGGTGGACATCAACAAGATGCGCTCGGTCCGCCTGCTGCGACGGTTCATGCCGGTCACCGACGACTACCGCGGCACCCGGATGACCGTACGGGAGGCGGGGCGGCGCGCGCTCACGCCGTTCGCGCTGGTCGTGGTGGCGGTCCTCGCCACCGACATTCTCTTCGCCGTCGACTCGGTGCCGGCCGTCTACGGCATCACCGAGGACCCGTACCTGGTCTTCGCCACCAACGCCTTCGCGCTCCTGGGGCTGCGTGCGCTCTACTTCGTCCTGCACGCCGCGCTCAGCCGGCTGGTCCACCTCAGCTACGGCCTGGCGATCATTCTGGCCTTCATCGGCGTCAAGCTCGGCCTGCACTGGGCACACGGTATCTGGAAGGGCGTGCCGGAGATCCCGACGCTGGCCTCGCTCGGCGTCATCATCGCCGTCCTCGCGATCGTCACCATCACCAGCCTGCGCGCCACCCGGTCGCAGGAGTTACCGGAGCGCGAGGTCGTCGAGTCGCGGTGACCACCGCGGGTCACGCCCCGCCGGTTGGTCACACCGTACGAGGGAACCGTCCCGCGCCGATCGGCGTAGGTGGTAGGACTGTCTCGTGGGAATCGTGTCGCCAGGCTTCCAGGGCCGGCCCCGTTCGTCGGAGCCGGCCCTGCCGCCAGGGCAGTACCTGACGCAGGACTTTCCGGTGCTCTCCGCCGGGCCGACGCCGAAGGTTCCCCTGGACAGCTGGGAATTCGTCATCACCACCGAGACCGGCGCCGAGTACCGCTGGTCATGGTCGGAGCTGATGTCGCTGCCACAGGAGACCCCGAAGGTGGACATCCACTGCGTCACCCGGTGGTCCAAGCTCGGCACCACCTGGCAGGGCGTCTCGCTGGACACCCTGCTCGACGGCATCGACACCGACGCGGCGTACGTGCTGGCGCACTCGTACGGCGGTTACTCCACCAACCTTCCCCTCGACGACCTGCGCGGCGGGCGCGCCTGGGTCGCGCACACCTTCGAGGGCGGGGACCTGCCGGCGGAGCACGGCGGGCCGGCCCGGCTGCTCGTGCCCCACCTCTACTTCTGGAAGTCCGCGAAGTGGGTGCGCGGCCTGCGGCTGATGTCCACGGACCAGCAGGGCTTCTGGGAGACCGCCGGCTACCACGACTACGGCGACCCGTGGCGCGAACAGCGGTACCAGGGTGACTGAGCGCGACGCCGCGGTCAGCGCGCCCGCCCGCACGCCGCTCACCTGGCGGATCGCCCGGCTGGTCGAGCGTCGGGTGGAGACCCCGACCGCGCACACCATCGTGCTCGAGGTGCCGGGCTGGCCGGGGCACCTGCCGGGCCAGCACCTCGACGTCCGGCTCACCGCCGCCGACGGCTATCAGACCGCCCGCTCGTACTCGATCGCCGGGCCCGTCGTCGACGGCCCGGGCGGGCCCCGCATCGAGCTGACCGTGCAGCGGGTCCACGACGGCGAGGTGTCCCCGTACCTCATCGACGTCTACGGCGAGGGCGACCCGGTGGAGGTACGCGGCCCGGTCGGCGGCTGGTTCGTGTGGCGTCAGCAGGAGACCGCGCCCGTCCTGCTGGTCGGCGGCGGCTCGGGGATCGTGCCGCTGATGGCGATGCTGCGGGCCCGCCGAGCGGCCGGCAGCCGGGTGCCGTTCCGGCTGCTCTACTCCGTACGCAGCCCGGAGGATGCCATCTACGCCGACGAGCTGCGCCGACGCGGCCGCGACGACCTCGGCCTGGACGTGGCGTACGTCTACACCCGCAGCGCGCCCGAGGGCTGGCGGGGCGAGCCGCACCGGATCGGGTTGGCCGACGTCAACAACCACGGGTGGCCGGCCGACCTGGAACCGCTGAACTTCGTCTGCGGCCCGACCGGGTTCGTGGAGACCGTGGCCGACCTGCTCGTCGGGTTGGGACACCAGACGCGGCGCGTGAAGACCGAACGGTTCGGGCCGACCGGCTGACCGGCGAGGAGACACCATGACCGACATGTCCTACCTGGACGGCAACATGCTCGACGCGCCCCTGCGCGAGCTCTTCGCCGTCGACCTCAGCGGGGCCATGGGCCGGTGCGAGAACTGCGGAGTGGTCGGCCCGGTGGGCGGCCTGCGCGTCTACAGCCACGCACCCGGGCTGGTCGGACGCTGCCCCACCTGCTCCCAGGTCATGCTCCGGTTCGTCCGCTCGCCCGCCTGGGCCCGGCTCGACCTGCGCGGCACCACCTTCCTCCAGGTGCCCATGCCGCTCGACCAACCGCATCCCGGACCCATGTGACCGGACCGGCGGGAATCGTGCGGGCCGTACGCCGCGGCCCGGGAACGCCGTCCGGCCCGACGCCCTGGAGACGTCCGTCACAGCGTCGCGGTCGACGCGGGGAAACCGGTGGACGCGGCGACGGCGGCTCGTCAGAGTGATCCGCCGTGAGATACCTGCGCACCGACCCACTCGTCGGCATCCGCCGGCCCCGGCCCGCCGACGAGGAGGAGTTCATCGCCGCGGCCCGACGCAGCCGCGGACTGCACCGGCCCTGGCTCGCCGCCCCCGACACGCCGCAGGAGTACGCGGCGTACCTGCGTAAGAACCGGCGCCGGGAGAACGACGGGTACCTGCTCTGCGACCGGGCCAGCGGCGCGATCGCCGGGTACGCGAACATCAGCGGAATCGTGCTGGGCGCGCTGCGCGGCGGCTACCTGGGCTACGCCGCGTTCCTGCCGTACAGCGGCAGCGGGCACGCGTCCGCCGGCATCCGGCTGGTGATCGAGCACGCGTTCACGACGCTCGGCCTGCACCGGCTCGAGGCGAACATCCAGCCCGGTAACGAGCCGTCCCGGCGGGTGGCCCGCAAGCTCGGCTTCCGCATGGAGGGCTACTCGCCCGACTACCTCTTCATCGAAGGGGCGTGGCGCGACCACGAACGCTGGGCGATCACCGCGAAGGGCTGAGCCGCCCCGGCCACCGGCCCGTGGTGGGCCCGACCTGGGCGGCTCGGTCGTCGGCCGGTTCAGCGACCCGGTCCGCGTGCCTCCTTCGCCTGCACGGTGAGGCGTTCGAAGCGGCCCTGCTTCTGCTCGACCCGTCGCCGCTGCCGTGCCGTGAGCTGCTTACGTCCGCTCTGTCGCAGGTAGTTCGGCTGCCGCTGGTCGTTGGACATCGGCATGCTCATCACGCCGCCCCTTCCCGTCGGCCGGTCCGCGACCACCATCGTCGCGCGCGTCCGGGTGAGCCGGCCCCACCCGGAACGGGTGAGGCCGGCCCCGCCGCGTGCGTGCCGCTCAGCTGCCGGGGCGGGGGAACGCCACCGGACTGCGCAGGCCGTCCCGGCCCACCGCCCGTACCCCGAAGAAGACGTTGTCCTTGGACAGGTCGATGGTCACCTGCGTGACGTCGCCGACCGGGATCACCTTCTGCCACTCCGCCGCCGTGGTCTCCCGCCAGAGCACCTCGTAGCCGACCAGGTCGGGCTCGGTGCCACGTTGCCAGCGCAGGGTGGTGTTGTTGGTCAGGTCGGTGGTGACGATGATCGTGCCCTTCGGCGTGCCGGGCGCCTGGGCGAGCGACCAGAGCGCGGCCCCGTTCACCCGGGCCACCCGGGTGATGTAGCCGAAGTCGCAGAACTCGGGCAGGTCGCCGTACTGCTTGCCGTCTACCACCCGTACGTCCTGGTGCTGGTGGGCGAAGTCCTCGTGCGGCTCGGTGAACCGCCCCGCCGGCCAGCCCTGCTCCAGGAACGAGATGTGGTCGCTGCCGCGCAGGTAACGGTCCCGGCGGTAGATGACCCGGACCTCCATGCCGGTCGCGCTGTTCTCGGCGACGTCCTTGACGAAGCGGGCGAGCTGTCGCGACGCGGAGTCGTTCTCCCCACCGACCGACCGGCGGGTGTTCGCCTCGCCCGGCGTCTCCGCGGTCGGCACACCCTCGGCGAAGAGCCGTACGACGCGCGGGTCGCGGGTGCCGTCGTCGGCCCTGCTGCTGCCCACGATGTCGTCGCTGAACATGCCCTGCACGTCCGCCCCGGCCGCCTTGAGCTGCTGCGCCAGGTGAGCCGAGCCGTAGAGGCCCTGCTCCTCGGCGGCGACCGCCGCGAAGACGATCGTCGCCGCCGTGGGGCGGGTCGCCATCAACCGCGCCAACTCCATGACCACGGCCACGCCGGACGCGTCGTCGTCCGCGCCCGGGGCGTCACTGACCCCGTCCATCACGTCGCTGGCCCGGGAGTCGTAGTGGCCCGTCACCACGTACGTCCGGTTCGGCGAGGAGTCGCCGCGCAGGGTCGCCACCACGTTGGTGATCCGGGTCGGCACCGGGATCCGCGACGCCGGCTGCTGGATGTACGACTGGAGTTCGACGGTCATCCGGCCGCCGGAGGCGGCGGCGTACTCCCGCATCCGGTCGTAGATCCAGTCCCGGGCCGCACCGATGCCGCGCTCGGGGTCGTCCTGCGCGGAGAGGGTGTGCCGGGTCCCGAACTCGGCGAGCCGGCGGACGATCGCCTCGATCCGACGTTGGTCGACCGCGCGGAGCAGGTCGCGCAGCTCGCGGTCCGGGGACTGCGGGCGCGCCGGGTGCCCCGGACCGGACGGATTGTCGCCGCCGGAGGCGGCGGCCGGCTCGGCGAGCGCGGGTACGGCCACGGCGGCGGCGGTGGCGGCGGTGGCGGCGGACAGGAAGGTGCGGCGGGTGGGCCTCGTGGACCGGGTGCCGCTGTCGTCAATTCCCATGACCGCATCCTCGCCATCGACGGCGGTGTCTGTCTATATCGTCGGGCGTGGATGCGCCGGGGTTCCGGTGGGACTCGTCCGACCTACCCGGGTCACGCCACGTTTGTCCCGCGTGTCGGCGGGAACGTGATCGCAATGACGAAGCCTCGTGTGGTGATCGTGGGGGCCGGGTTCGCCGGTTACCACGCGGCGAAGACCTTGAATCGGCTGGCCGGCAGCCGGGCCGAGATCGTGTTGCTGAACTCGACCGACTACTTCCTCTACCTTCCGCTGCTGCCCGAGGTCGCGGCCGGCGTGGTGGAGCCCACCCGGATCGCGGTGCCGCTCACCGGCAACCTCGACGGCGTCCGCGTCATCATCGGCGAGGCCGACGAGGTGGACCTGCAGAACCGCTGGGTGGGGTTCACCCAGCCGGAGGGGGACCGCAACCGCGTCGCGTACGACCGGCTGGTGCTCGCCGTCGGCAGCGTCAACAAGCTTCTGCCGATCCCCGGGGTGACCGAGTACGCGCACGGCTTCCGTGGCCTGCCCGAGGCGCTCTACCTGCACGACCACGTGATCCGGCAGATCGAGCTGGCGGAGCAGGCCGAGGACCCGGCCGAGCAGCTGGCGCGGGCCACCTTCGTGGTCGTCGGCGCCGGCTACACCGGGACGGAGGTGGCCGCCCACGGCCAGCTCTTCACCGACGCGCTGCACGCCCAGCGCCCCCGGCTCACCCAACGCCCCCGGTGGATGCTGCTCGACGTGGCCCCGCGCGTGCTGCCGGAGCTGGACAAGCGGATGTCGGTGACCGCGCACCGGGTGCTTCAGCGTCGCGGTGTCGACGTGCGGATGGGCACCTCGGTCGCCGAGGCGACCGCGGACGGGGTGAAGCTCACCGACGGCGAGTACGTGCCGACGTGCACGCTGGTCTGGTGCGTCGGGGTCCGGCCGGATCCGTTCGTCGCCGAGCTGGGACTGCGGACCGAGCGGGGCCGGCTGGTGACCGACGAGTACCTCAACGTGCCGGGCTTTCCGGAGGTGTACGCCTGCGGGGACGCGGCGGCGGTGCCGGACATCACGAAGCCGGGGCAGATCTGCGCCATGACGGCGCAGCACGCCCAGCGGCAGGGGAAGCTGGTCGCCCACAACATCGCCGCCTCGTACGGGCAGGGGCGACGCCGGCCGTACCGGCACCACGATCTCGGCTGGGTGGTCGACCTCGGTGGCAAGGACGCGGCGGCGAACCCCTTGAAGGTCAATCTGGCCGGCCTGCCGGCGAAGGCCGTCACCCGCGGCTACCACCTGCTGGCGATGCCCGCCAACCGCACCCGGATCAGCGCGGACTGGCTGCTCGACGCGACCCTGCCCCGCCCGGCGGTGCAGCTCGGGCTGATCCCGGCGAACGCCGTGCCGCTGGAGAGCACCACCCCTGAGGTCCCCACCCGCCCCCGCTGACGACGCGGGTGCACTTTCGCGGAAAGAGTGGCTGTTCCACGCGGAATGGCCACTCTTTCCGTGAACGAGGGCGCACTCGCGGGGGCGCGCCGGGAGGGAGTGCCGCCGGGTCAGCCGTCTGGGCGGGTGGGCTCCGGCGGGACCCGGCGCAGGGGCAGGTACTCGCGGAGCAGGATCCGCACGATGCCGGCGGCGGGGATGGCCAGCAGCGCGCCGACGAGCCCGGCCAACTCGGCGGCGAGCAGGACGCTGATGAGCACGGTCAGCGGGTTCAGCCGCACCGACCGGGACAGGATGACCGGCTGCAGCAGGTGGTTCTCGATCTGCTGGTAGATCACGAAGAAGACCAGCACGATGATGCCGGCGGTGGTGGAGTGCAGGAACGCCGCGCCGATCGCGATGATCGCGCCGATGGTGGCGCCGACCAGGGGGATGAGGTCAGCGATCGCCACCAGCAGGGCGATCACCGCGGCGAACGGCACGCCGGCCAGCAGCAGCACCAGGAACGTCGCCAGGCCGCAGATCAGGCTGATCACCAGGTTGCCGGTCAGGTATCCGGTGACGGTGCGGGAGACCTCCCGGCCCATGCGCTGCCACCGCTCGCCGCGCGCGTCACCGGCTGCCGAGAAGGTGGTGCGGATGATCCGCGGGGCCTCCAGCACCATGAGGTACGCGAGGACGATCACGGTGGTCAGCCCGAAGACGCCCTCCGCGACGCCGCGGATGACCCCGACCGCCGGCTGGCGCAGCCGTTCGCCGTACTGTCGGATCTGGTCGGAGTGGTTGGCCAGGTAGTCGCGCAGCCCGATGCGGTCCAGCATCCGCCCCACCACGCCCCGCCCGGCGCGCGCCTCGCGCAGCAGCTCGGGGGCCCGCTCGGTGAACCGGACCAGGTCGTCGACGAGCGGCACCACGATCAGCGCCGCCAGCGCGGCGAGGACGACGAAGGTGATCGTGAAGACCAGCAGCGTGGCCAACGCCCGGCGCCGGAGCAGTCGGCGCTGCACCAGGTCGACGAGGGGCTTGAGCGCCACCGCGAAGAAGGCCGCGATGACGGCCCAGATCAGGATCCGGCGGGTGGACCACAGGAACGCCAGCGCGAGCGTGGTGCCCAGCAGCAACCCGATGACGACCAGCGCCCGGCGGGCGGTCCTGCGGTCGTCGGCGTCCTTCATCCGGCGCGGCTACCCGGGCCGGACAGCCGGAAACCCGGGAGGCTCAGGGTCTGTTTCGTAAGGCCCGGGCATGGTCCTGTGAAACAGACCCTAGTCGTCGTTGGCGGGCCGGGCCCCCGCGACGAAGGTGTCGAGCGCCGTGCCGTGCAGCACGAGGCCCGGCAGGGGGTCGCGGGCGGCGACGGCGGAGAGCCTCGCCACCGGCAGCCGGCCGGGGCGCGCGGCGGCGGCGAGCACCAGGTTGCCGTACCGGCGGCCGCGCATCATCCGGCGGTCGGCGATCAGGCACACGTCGGCGAAGACCGCGCGCAGCGTGGCGACGTGCACCCGGGTCGCCACCAGCGGCGGCAGGTCGGTGACGTTGACGAGGTAGATGCCGTCCGGACGCAGGGCCCGGGCCACCTCGGCGACGAACTCGACGGTACGCACGTGCGCCGGCATCCGGGCGCCCCGGAAGATGTCGGCGAAGACCAGGTCGTAGCTGGCCGGAGCCTCGGCGGCGACCGCGGCCCGTGCGTCGTCGACCCGGACGCGCACCTCCGGCGGGAGCGCGGGCAGCTCCCGGGCGACCAGTTCGACCACCGCCGGGTTCCGCTCGATCACCAGCTGCGTCGAGCCCGGCCGGGTGGCGGCCAGGTACCGGGGGAGGGTGAGCGCCCCACCGCCGAGGTGCAGCGCGTCGAGCGTGGCGCCGGCAGGAGCGGCGACGTCCGCCACCGCGGCCATCCGGCGGACGTACTCGAAGTGCAGGTACCGAGGATCGTCGACGTCGACGTACGACTGCTCGACGCCGGCGGCGAGCAGCAGGCGTCCGGTCCGCCGCACCGGGTCTGCGGCCAACTCCAGCCGGTCGGCGGCGCGGTCCATGCCGGGCACGGTAGCCGAGACCGGAGCACCGGGGGCGACGGGACCGGCGGACCGGGGTCGGTCCGCCGGTCCACGCCGTCAGCCGGTGGCCATCCCGGCGCCCGCCTCGTCGATGGCGGCGTCGACCCGCCGGGCGAGATCGACGTCCTGCGCGGTCACCGCGCCGGCCTGCCGGGACCGCACGGTCAGCACGGCCGCGGTCGGGCCGGGCCGGGCGATCGACGGCGCGCGCCCGGTCTCCTGCTGGAGTCGCTCGATGCGCGCCAGCACGCGGTCGAGGTTCTCCGCGGGCAGCGCCACCACCCGGTGCAGCCCCTCGCGCCCGCCCGACCAGTACGGCATGTCGGCGAGCACCGCGGTCAGGTCCGCCTCGGTGAGCGGAGGCGTCGAGGTGTTCGCGCCGACCACCCCACCGCCGACCGGAGTCGGCTCCAGCAGTTCCCGTAGGCCGTCCGGGACGTGCAACGACTCGATCAGGTCACCGTCGGCGTCGGCGAGCGCGGCGAGCGTCGCCTCCGCCTGGTAACGGGCCGCTTCCGGGGTGTTGCCGCTGATCCGCCCCACCTCGGCCAGGAAGCCGGAGAGGTCGCGGTGTCGCTCGATCCCGTCCACCGGCAGCACGTCGCGCAGCGACGCGGGCACGGCGGCGAGCAGCCGACGCCGCTCCGCCTCGTCCAGCGCGAACGCCAGCACCAGGACGGTCGCCTCGGCGCCCACCTTGGCGGTACGGAAGTCGACGCCGGCCCGCCGGCGGACATCCTCGACGAGCGTGTGGTAACCCATCGTCGACGTACCACCGGTGTCCACGCCGGTCGCCGGCCGGGCCGGGGGAGTCGCCGGCACGCCGGCCGACGGCGGCGAAGGACCGCCCCGGCTGCTGTCCTGCTTGTGCCGGCTCCCGGCGGGCGGCGGCCCGGCGCGCTTGCCCCGGTCAAGGCTGGTGAGCTGCTTGGAGGCGCTCAGGCTGACCCCGGTCTCGCTCGGCTGTCGGCCCTGTTCGCGGGCCTGCCGGGCGAGGGTCCGGCGGCGCTGGTTGTCGCCCTCCATCTGCTTGCGCATGGTGATGCCCCTTCCCCTGGGGATCGTGGTTCCGCCTCCTCGCCTTCCCGGCCCCGCCGACCAGGAAACGGAGGCGACCGGCCCGGCGCGGTCCGGCGCGGCGGCGGCTTCATCCGGCGGGGGTGAGGGGCGATCACCCGTCCGGGCCGCACGATCGGGCCAGGACCTGGAGTTCTTCCGAGGTACGCGGAAGGGAAGGTCGTCATGAAGCGGATCGTCGAGATCGTCCCGGCCCGGCCGGGTTGGTACGCCCGCTGGCAGCTCGCACCCGAAGCCACCCGCTGCTACCCCGTGAGCCTGTGGGCTCTGCTGGAAGAGGCCGACGGCACCGGCCGTGAGGTCATCGGGGTCGACTGCATCGGCCAGTGGCCGGGCGCGGAGGACAACGAGGCGGGTGCGGAGTTCGTCCGCTACCTGTTCCAGACGCCCGATTCCGGCCCACCCGAGGACGCCGAGCCACCGCTCTCCGCTGCCGAGCAACGATCCGGCGGCCCACGGCTGCAACCGGTCACCGCGACCTGAGAGCCCTCCTCCGGCCCGGCGACCCTTGGTCCCAGGGTGGCCGGGCCACCCCGCGCGGGCCGCCCCCACAGCGGGGCGGCCCGCGCCGGCCTCGCCCGCCGGTCGCGCGCGCCGCGAACGGCGATCGCGGCGCGCGGGCCCGCCCGGGCCGCCGCCTATGCTTGCCCCGTGGCAAGCGTTGTGCCGGCGGGGAGCCGGAGCCGATCGACCCGGCGGCGTGGATCGTCCCGCGATGGGCTAGATTTCCCCGCCAGCACGTGCGTGGCCGCGATCTTCCGTTCCCGCCAGACAGAGGCAGGTAGCTCATGGGCGTAGACAGCCCGCACCCGGTCCGCATCCTCGTGGTGGACGACGACCCGGGCGACGTGCTCATGATCGAGGAGGCCCTGCGGGAGTCCGACGTCGAGAAGGTCATCGACGTGGTGGGGGACGGCGAGGAGGCGATGGAGTTCCTCCGGGGTGAGGGGCGGCACCCCGACGCCCTGCGACCGGACGTCATCCTGCTGGACCTGAACATGCCGCGGATGGACGGGCGGCAGGTGCTCGGCGCGGTGAAGCAGGACGAGGACCTGCGGACGATCCCGATCGTGGTGCTGACCACCTCCAACGCCGACACGGACGTGATCGGCAGCTACACCCTGCAGGCGAACGCGTACGTCACGAAGCCGATCGACCTGGACGACTTCAACGGTGTGGTGCACCGGATCGACGAGTTCTTCGGCCGGGTGGTCGTGCTGCCCAAGCGTCCCTGACGGCACTCGGGCGGCTTCGTCGGCGGCGGGTCGTACGCCGCTCTCCCTCGCCCGCCGAACAATTTTCCGGAACCGCCGCGAGGACGCGCGGCAGCGCCGAGGATCCAGGTGGGAACGTATTTCCAGCTGCCTGGGGGGCGACAGCATGAGGTTTCCCGTCGTTGAGATCGGTTACGACCAGCGGCAGGTGGACTCCTGCCTCGACGAGCTGGCCGTCCGGCTGACCCGGCTCGCGGCGTGGGCGGAGAGCGCCGCGGGGGCCGGTCGGGAGTGGGACCGGATCCGGCAGGAGGCGAGCGGGCTCTGCGCCCTGCTGCGCCGGCTCGATCCGGACGACGCGGCGGTGGTCGGCCTCGCCGTCGGGCAGGTGCAGCGGGAGGCGGCCGAGATCCTGGCGCTGGCGCGGACCGAGCTGGACGCGGCCCGCGAGGAGGCCCGGCAGGTGCGCGAGCGGGCGTACGCCGACGCGGTGCGGGCGCGCCGGGAGTTCGAGGCCGCGCTGCACGCCCGCCGGCGGCGGGTGACGCGGGTGGACGAACTGCTCGACGGGGCGGGCGTGGAGCCGGTGCCCGTCGACACCCCGACCGCGGCGGCCGGGGCGACCGGTGCCGGGGTTTCCGCCACCCGGGTGGGTGCGATCGAGTCGCCGGGCGGTGCCGCGGCGCGCTGAGGCCCTCAGGTGAGCGCGTTGACGACTGTCGTCGCGCGCTGCTCGTGCTGGGCGTAGGCGTCGGGGAACCCGGAGACCTGCACGGACTGGGCCGCGTAGGTGAGCGCCATGTCCTGCCAGCCGGGCACCTTGAGCAGGGCCAGGTAGAACGCCTCGGCCGCGAGCGCGGGGCGCATCAGCTCCCGTACGGTGCCCCAGCCGCTGCTGGGCCGTTGCTGGAAGAGCCCGACGGAGTCGTGGTCCCAGCCGATGGCCTGGTGCGGGTAGTTCTGGGACTCGGGCAGCACGCCGCTGGCGTAGTTGTAGAGGTTGCTCTCCTGCATGGCGGTGGCCACCGCGATGATCAGGCCGCGCTTGGGGACGTCGAGCTTACGGCCCACGTCTACGATGATCTTCGCGTTGTCCATCTGGGCCTGCGTCAGCCCGGCGACGGGTCGTGGGCGGCGCGGCTTCGCCGGCTTCTTCGGCGCCTTCTTCGCGGTGGCGGTGGGGGTGGGGGTGGGCGACGCGGTGGGGGTGGGGCTGACGGGGGTGGTGGGGGCGGTGCGCTCCAGGGATCGGGAGGCGCGCTCGTCGGCGAGCGCCGCCCGCTCGGCCACGGCCTCGGCCGACGGTTCGCTCCGGTCGTTCACCTCGACCCGGGTGCCGGCGTACGTGGCGAGGCCGAGGCAGCAGCTGACGCCGGTGGCGAGGGCGATCCGCATCGGCATCGAAGCCAGCAGGGTGCGGCCGCGTCGCGGCAGCTCCGGCACCCTATGTCGTCCATTCGTCCGTTCGGTGGATGCGCTATCGGCCGGACGGGTCGCCGGGTCGCCCTTGGTCAATTCCTGCGCGGAGGGGTCGTCGGGATGCACTCGCCGAGGCTAGAAAGTCGAGGCTCCGCTGCCACCTGCCTGCTTGGTGGCATGCGCCACAATTTGCCACCTTCCGGGGGGTCATTGCGGTCGGCGGGCCACGAAGGTGATGAACCACCTATTCCGGGTATTACGGCTATGACCGAAACGGCGAGATAAGTAGGGCGGATGGGTGATCTTGGCAAAGTCGGGCGCGATCCCGCCACGCCTCCCCTGAACAGGCGAGGCACTGATCCCCCGGACGGCCGATCAGGGGATGGGTTGGGGGAACGATCCGGCACCCGGTGGTGGAGAACCCGGCCGTCGCGCGGTCGCCGGCGCGGACGGCTGCTCGCCGGCGTGGCGGCCCTGCTCGCCGCCGTCCTGATCGGGCATCGGGCGATACCGAACATCCGGGGCGTCGGCAGCCTCGTCGACAGCGTCACCCCGCTGCTCGGCGTGGGCGTCCCACTGCTCGCCCTCGGCGCCCTGCTGCGCCGCTCCCGGATCGCGCTGCTCGCCGTGCTGCTGCCCGCCACCGTCTGGGCGGCGCTCTACGCGGGCGCCTGGCTCCGGCCCACCCCGGCGCAGAGCGCGACGACCCTCCGCGTCGTCAGCCAGAACCTGCGGGCCGGCAATCCGGACCCGGCGGCGACCGTACGCGCCCTCGCCTCGGCCGGCGCCGACCTGATCGCGCTCCAGGAGGTCACCTCGGACGACCGGGTGGACGAGGTCCTGAGCCCGGGCTACCCGCACCGGGCGACGGTCTCCACGGTCTCGCTCTACAGCCGGTACCCGATCCGCGAACGCGTCGGGGTCGACACCGGCCTCGGCTGGACCAGGGCGCTACGGGCCGTCGTCGCCGCCCCGGGCGGTGACCTGACGGTCTACGTGGCGCACCTCGGCTCGGTACGGGCCGGAGACACCGCGACCCGGGACCAGACGGTCAGCGCACTCGCCACCCGGCTGCGCGCCGACCCGGCCCGACGCCTGCTCGTCCTCGGCGACCTGAACACCGCCAGCACCGACCGGATCTTCGCCCCGCTCGCCCGGCTGCTCGGCGACGCGCAGGCCGACGCCGGCCGCGGCTTCGGCTTCACCTGGCCCGCCGCCGTTCCGGTGGCCCGCCCGGACCACGTCCTCTACCGGGGTCTGACCGCCACCGCGGCCGGGGTGCTGCGCACGCCCGACAGCGACCACCGCGCGGTGACGGCCGGCTTCCGCTGACCCCCGACGGCTCAGTGGCGGCCGTTCTCCGCCGGGGTGACGGTGAGCCGGTGCCGGCTGTTGTCGCCGCTGGAGAACGGCCAGAGCTCGTCGGCGTGCTCGACCAGGGCGGCCAACTGCTGGCGGGTCAGCCCCGCCGACGCGATCGAGGCGTGGACGTCCGCGCGGTAGCGCCCGTCGTCGTCGCGTCCGAGCTTCGCCTCGGCCCGTACCTGCACCGTGTGCGCCTCGTCGGTGATCTGGCCGGCCGCCTCCACCGCCGCGTGGTGCAGGCAGGACGCGAACGCCGCCGCCAGCAGCTGCTCGGGCCGCAGCCCGGTGCAGTGCGCGGCCAGTGGGGACGCCAGCGCGGTCGAGAGCCCGCCGTCGTCGGTGCGTACGTGACCGCCCTCGGCGGTCGCGGCGGCTTCGTGCAGCCATGAACTCGGATCCGGCATGGCGTTCCTCCCGTTCCTCAGCGCCCGGCTACCCGGCCCTCGACCGGTGAAACCGTTGCTGACACGCCGACGGGCGGACCGGCAGCGCTCGGGCGAGCCGACCGCCCGAGCCGATCGCCCGAGCCGTCGGGCGCGCCGAGCCGATCGCCCGAGCCGTCGGGCGCGCCGGCCTGGCGGGAGTTCAGTGCTCGGCGAGCTGGCCGGTGCGGTCGACCGCCACGGCCGCCTCGGTCACCTGCGCCGCGGCGCGGTCACTCCACGGCGAGACCACCGTGTGTCGCGGCGCGGGCGCCCGGGACAGGTGCATCGGCACGTACACGCGGGCGTCCACCGCCTCGGCCAGGACCAGCGCGGCGACGAGACTGGTCGGCCGCTGGGCCGGGTCGTCGGTCAGGCAGCTCCGGCAGAGCTCCGCCACCTCGGGCGGCAACCCCTCGATCTCCGGCAGCGGCCTCGGTGGCCGGCGGCGCCGCGAGTCGAAGAGCTGGGTGGCGCTGTCCGCGTCGTACGGCAACCGGCCGGTGAGGCAGTAGTAGAGCAGGACGCCGAGGGCGTACATGTCGGCGGCCGGGGTGGCCGGTGCCCGGTCCAGCTGCTCCGGGGCGAGGTACGCGGGCGTGCCGACCACCATCCCGTCGGGCGTCGGGTCCGTCGCTCCCGTCGGCGTGGCGATGCCGAAGTCGAGCACCTTCGCGCCGGCCGGGGTGAGGATGACGTTCGCCGGCTTGACGTCGCGGTGCACGATCCCGTGGGCGTGCGCGGCCGCCAGCGCGGCGCAGACCTCCGCGCAGACCCGGACGGTGATCCGCCAGTCCAGCGGGCCCGCGCGCAGGTGCGCGGCGAGCGTCTCGCCCTCCGCCAGCTCCATCACGAGGTAGGGCGTGCGGCGACCCAGCGGCGTCGCGCAGGTGCCGAAGTCGTGCACGCTCGCCACGTTCGGGTGGACCAGCCGGGCCGCTGACCGGGCCTCCGCGCGGATCCGCTCCACCGAGGAGTCCTGCCCCGGGGACATCACCTTCACCGCGACCGGCCGGTCCAGCACCGTGTCGTGGGCGCGCCACACCTCGGACATCCCGCCCACGCCGATGCGCTGCTCGAGCTCGTACCGCCCGTCCAGCGTGCGCATCGGCTCCCCGCCCTCGTATCTGCCCGCCCGTAGGCGCCTCCGATCGCGGTACCCGACCGCCGAGCGGGGCAAACCGTGGCCCCGCGGTAGCCGACCCTCACCGCCGCGAGCCGGCTGCGGTCGCCGTGGCATCTGCGGTAGCTTCCGAGCCGGAGCCGGCGTCACCCTGCGTGCCGGCACGGACACCGAGGGGAGCGGCGATGGGTGAGGTGAGCGTACGGTTCATCGGCGGACCCGCCCACGACCTGGTCCGGGCGTTGCCGGCCGGGCCGGACGGCGGCCCACCCGAGCGCTGGATCATGCGACACCCGCGGGGCGACGAACCCGTCGAGGGCATCGCGGACCACCTCTACGAACGCGAGCAGCCCGACGGCACCGACGCGTGGACCATGCGCTACGTGCGTACCGATCCGCTGGGCGTCACCGAGTGACCGCCGGTGGCCCACAGCCGGCACACAGGTTCCGCAGAAGTGGGGCACAGGAAACCCCTCCACGATGGGGGCATGGTCATGAACGGGCAGGCGGCCGCTAGCCGCATCGAGCTGCACCGCCCGGACGGCGAGCCGGTCCGGGTGCTGGTGGTCGACGACGAACCGACGCTGACCGACCTGCTCGGTATGGCGCTGCGCTACGAGGGCTGGCAGGTGCGCAGCGCCAACAACGGGATGACGGCGGTCTCCACCGCCCGCGAGTTCGAGCCGGACGCGGTGGTCCTCGACGTGATGCTGCCCGACCTCGACGGCCTCCAGGTGCTGCGCCGGCTGCGGGAGCATGCGCCCACCGTCCCGGTGCTCTTCCTCACCGCGCGCGACGCCGTGGAGGAGCGGATCGCCGGCCTCACCGTCGGCGGGGACGACTACGTCACCAAGCCGTTCAGCCTGGAGGAGGTGATCGCCCGGCTGCGGGCGCTGCTGCGCCGAGCCGGCCTCGCCGTCGCCGCGCGGGAGGCGGCGGTGCTCACCGTCGGTGACCTGAGCCTGAACGAGGACAGCCACGAGGTACGTCGCGGCGACCGGTCGATCAACCTCACCGCGACCGAGTTCGAGCTGCTGCGCTACCTGATGCGCAACCCGCGCCGGGTGCTGAGCAAGGCGCAGATCCTCGACCGGGTCTGGAACTACGACTTCGGCGGGCAGGCCAACGTCGTCGAGCTCTACATCTCGTACCTCCGGAAGAAGATCGACGTCGGTCGGCAGCCGATGATCCACACGCTGCGCGGCGCGGGGTATGTCCTCCGGCCCGCGGACTGACCCGCGACCGCGGCGATCCGGGCGGCTGGCCGGCTGGCCGCTGCGTCGCCGGCTGGTGGTCTCGGTGCTGGCGCTGCTCGCGGTGGTCGGCATCGGCAGCGGCGGGGTGACCACTGTCGCGCTGCGCCACTTCCTCGTCGCCGAGGTCGACGACGAGCTCGCCCAGGGCAACCGCCGCTCCGACCAGGTGCCACCCTGGTTCCGCCAGGGCGGCGAGCCGGGCTGGACCGCCGGCCGCGACGCGACGCCGCTGGTGCCGGAGCCGCCCCGCGGCTTCCCGCCGGGCTCGATCGCGGTGCGGGTGGCCGACGGCGTCACCACCGCGTCCACCCGGACGGTGAGCGGCGGAACCGAGCAGCTCCCCGCCGGTGAGGTCGCGGCGCTGGCCCGGTTGCGTCCCGACGGCACGCCACGCACCGTGGACCTCGGCGACCGGGGCGCGCACCGGGCGGTGGCCCGCCAGTTCCCGGACGGGGACGTGCTCGCCGTCGCCATCCCGCTCGCCCGGGTCAACCACGCCGTGATGTGGATGGTGCTCGCCCAGGTCGGGCTGGTCACCGCGGGACTGCTGATCGCCGGCGGTCTGGGGGTGCTCATCGTCCGAGGCGCGCTGCGTCCCCTCGACCGCGTCGCTGCGACCGCCGCGCGGGTCACCGAGCTGCCCCTGGACCGCGGCGACGTGGCGTTGTCGGTGCGGGTCCCGGTGGCCGACACCGACCCGCGTACGGAGGTGGGGCAGGTTGGGGCCGCGCTCGACCGGATGCTGGGTCACGTCGCCGCCGCCCTCGCCGCCCGGCAGGCCAGCGAGACGCGGGTACGCCAGTTCGTCGCCGACGCCAGCCACGAGCTGCGCACTCCGTTGGCCGCCATCCGTGGGTACGCCGAGCTGGCCCGCCGCGGGCACGCCCAGGTGCCGCCCGACGTGGCCCACGCGCTGGGCCGGGTCGAGTCCGAGAGCACCCGGATGACGAGTCTCGTCGAGGACCTGTTGCTGCTCGCCCGGCTGGACTCCGGCCGCCCGCTCGCGGTGGAGCCGGTGGACCTCTCCGCGTTGGTGGTGGACGCGGTCAGCGACGCCCACGTCGCCGGGGCGGAGCACCGGTGGCAGCTCGATCTGCCCGACGAGGTGGTCCGGGTGACCGGTGACGCCGCCCGGCTGCACCAGGTGGTGGCGAACCTGCTGGCCAACGCGCGGGTGCACACCCCGGCCGGCACCACCGTCACCACCACGCTGCGGGCCGAGGGGAGCGCGGCGGTGCTCAGCGTCGCCGACGACGGACCGGGCATTCCGCAGCCGCTGCAGGAGGAGGTCTTCGAGCGGTTCGCCCGCGGGGACAGCTCCCGGTCGCGCGCCCACGGCAGCACTGGCCTCGGCCTGGCCATCGTGGCCGCCGTGGTGGAGGCGCACCACGGCACGGTCGCGGTGGAGAGCCGCCAGGGCCGGACCGTCTTCGCGGTGCGGCTGCCGGTGGCGGACGCCTAGCCGGCCTCCCCGGCTGACCCCGAACCGAGGCCGCCGAAATGACTCAGGGGCGCAGCAGCTCGACGAGGAGCTCGACGACGCGGCGCGCGTGCCGCCCGTCGGGGTCCCGGTCGACGTTCAGGTCCGTCACGCTCATGCCGAGCAGCCGGTCGGCGCGGCTCAGCGGCGCGACCAACGCGACCAGCTCCGGCCGGCGCAGCCCGTCCGGCTCGGGGTAGGTCACCGCCGGCAGGTCGAGCGGGTCGACGGCGTCCAGGTCGAGGTGCAGCCACGCGGGCGCCGAACCTTCCTCGGCCAGCGCCGCGCCGACCCGGCCCGGGTCGCGTCGGCGCAGCTCGGCGGCGGGCACCTGGTGGATCCGCGGGTCGATCCGCGCCGCTTCGACGCGCCCCGCCTCCTCGACGGCCGGGCGGTGCCCGAGCAGGTGAACCCGGTTCGGGTCGACCAGCGCGCCCTCGACCCCCGCCGCGACGGCCGGTCCGTGCCCGGTGACCACGCTGAGGTCCATGTCGGCGCCCTCGCCCGTCTCGGAGGTGGCGCCGTCGTAGAAATCCGGGTGCGCGTCGACGAACCACAGGTCGCTGCCGGCCGGCAGCGCCCGGCAGACCCCCGGCAGGATGGCGCAGTCGCCGCCGACCACGAGCGGGCGCCGCCCGGCGGCGAGCAGGTCGGCGACGCGTGCGGCGATGGCCGCGCCGGCCCGTCGCACCGCCTCGGCGCCGATCAGGCCGCTCGCCGGGTCCCGGGCGGCGTCCTCGACGCGCGCGTCCACGGCGCCCCCGTCGTCGGCGTCGAGCGCGGCCAACAGCCCGGCTCGGCGCAACGCCTCGGGCGCCCGTTGCTCGCCCCGCCCGGTGCCGGACGAGTCCATCGGCGCGTCGACCACCGTCCA
Source organism: Micromonospora musae (assembly GCF_003626545.1). Taxonomy (NCBI): domain Bacteria; kingdom Bacillati; phylum Actinomycetota; class Actinomycetes; order Micromonosporales; family Micromonosporaceae; genus Micromonospora; species Micromonospora musae. The sequence goes on along the minus strand of NZ_RAZS01000011.1, from coordinate 229,497 downwards.
CCGCACACCCGCACGGTACCGGCGCCGGCCCGACCGGCGCGGCGGTTCGCCGCTCACGCCGACGGCGTGGCAGCCTGGGATCCGTGTACCGGGAACGTCCTGCCGGCGTCGCCGGCGGCACCCTCTGGACCAGCGTCAATCCGGGCGACGCCCGGACGAGCCGGGTGCTTCCGGACGGCTGCGTCGACCTGCTCTGGTCCAGCCGCGCCGGCCTGGTCGTGGCCGGTCCGGACCGGACGGCCTTCCTGAGCGTGGCCGCGCCGGGGGACCGGTGGGTGGGGCTGCGGCTGCCGCCCGGTGTCGGCCCCGCGGTGCTCGGCGTGCCCGCGGACGAGCTGCGCGACGTGCGGGTGCCGCTCGCCGCGCTCTGGGGTGACCGGGCCGTCGCCGAGCTGGCGCAGCGGGCAGCCGAAGCCCCGGCGTCGGTGCTGCCGCGACTCGTGGCGCGACGGCTGCGTGAGGTCGGCGGAGCCGATCCGCTGGGCGCCCAGGTGGCGGCCGCGGCGGCCGGCGGCGTGCCGGTGGGCGCGATCGCCGCCGAGGTCGGGCTCGACGCGCGAACCCTGCACCGCCGCAGCCGACACCTGTTCGGGTACGGCCCGAAGACCCTCGCCCGGATCCTGCGGATGCACCGGGCGCTGGCCGTGGCCCGGACCGGTACGCCGCTGGCCGAGGTGGCCGCCGTCTGCGGCTACGCCGACCAGGCGCACCTGACCCGGGACGTACGGGACCTCGCCGGGGTGCCGCCGTCGACCCTGCTCGCCGCCGGCTGACCGGGGCGAGCAGGGTGGTGCGCTCAGTCGGCCTCGGGTAGCGGGGCGAAGAGGTCGACGCCGTTGCCGTCCGGGTCGTGCAGCACGGCGTAGCGCTGCCCCCAGAACGCGTCCCACGGCTTCAGGTGGCCCTCGTAGCCGGCCTCGGTCAGCTCGGCGTACCACCTGTCGACCTCGGCCGGGTCCGCGCAGCGGAAGGCCAGGCTGTGTCGGGGGCTGCCGGTGGGTGGCGTCCAGTCCGGATCGAAGGAGCGGACCATCTCCGCGTCGTCCCACGCGAGCCGGATCCCACCGGGCAGGGTCACCTCCACGTGCGGCTGGGATTCGGCGCCGGGCGGGATGTCCAGCCCGAGGCGGCGGTAGAAGTCCAGGGTCCGGGCCATGTCGGTGGTGGCCATGCCGATCAGGTCGAAGCGAGGCGTCATGGCACCGACGATAGGGAGTCCCCCCGTCGGGTGTCTTGAACGAAACGGACGCCCGGGTGTAGCCGGTGTGGCCGCGCGAGATGAATGATCGGCGTACGGTGGCTGCAAAGCGGCTTTCCGGATCAAAAGCCCCATGGCGCCTCCTCCGGGACAGCCGGTTTCGTGACGGCGAGGAAAAGGAGCGGTTGGTGTCCCATCTGGCCTATCTGGACGCGGGATCCGGCAGCCTCATCGTGCAGGCGGTGGTCGGCGGGGTGGCCGGCGCGGCCGTCGCCGCCAAGCTGTACTGGCGCAGACTCGTCGACCGGTTCCGGCGGCAGCCCACCGACCAGAGCTGACCCCGGCCGACGATGGCGATCTCCCCGGCGGGCCTCCGGCCCGAACCCGGCTCGTTCCGTGACCCGGCCAACCGGGTCTTCCACGACGGTGACGACGTGCTGCGCGGGCTCGACGCGCAGGCCGCCGAGCACTGGCGGGCGCTGGCCGCCAGCGACTTCTTCACCGCCCTGCTCGCCGCCGGCAAGGTCTGCGGCACCGAGGCGGTCGAGCCCGCCCGGCTGCCCGGCGCCACCCGCTGGGCCACCGTGCTGCGCCACGAACGCATCCCGTTCGTCTCGCACCCCTACGAGTGGTCCTTCACCATGCTGCGCGACGCCGCGCTGCTGCACCTGGAGATCCTGCGCGCGGCGCTGCCCGCCGGCTTCACCACCAAGGACGGGTCGGCGTACAACCTCCAGTGGCGCGGCACCGAGCCGGTCTTCATCGACGTGGGCTCGTTCGAGCCGGTCCGCGACGGGGAGCCCTGGGCGGGCTACCGACAGTTCTGCCAGACGATGCTCTATCCGCTGCTGCTCGGCGCGCACCTCGGCGTGGACTTCCAACCCTGGTTGCGCGCCCGGGTGGACGGCATCGAGGCCGACGCGCTGCGGCCGCTGTTCCGCGGCTTCCGGCGACTGTCCCCCGGCGTACCGACCCACCTGCACCTGCACGCCGCCATGCAGAACCGGCACGCGGCGGCCACCACCACCGACGTCCGCGCCGAGCTGCGCGCCGCCGGATACTCCGGCGAACTCGCCCTGGCCACCGTACGCGGCATCGAGAAGCTGGTCCGCCGGCTGGACCGTCCGCCGGCGACCAGCCACTGGGCCGACTACCAGCGCACCTGCGGCTACACCGAGCAGGACCGAGCCGGCAAGGAGCGGTTCGTCACGAACGCGTTGGCCGGCGGCCCCCGCCCCCGCCTCGTGCTCGACCTCGGCGCCAACGACGGCCGGTACGCGCGTCTCGCCGCCCGCCACGCCGACCAGGTGGTCGCCGTGGAGCAGGACCCGGCAGTGGTGGACACGCTCTACCGGGCGCTGCGGGCGGAGGGCCAGCGGCGGATCCTGCCCCTGGTGATGGACCTCGCCGACCCCTCGCCCGGCGGCGGGTGGCGGGGCGTCGAACGGGCCTCCTTCGCCGACCGGGCCGCCGCCGACGTGGTGCTCGCCCTGGCCGTGGTGCACCACCTGGCGATCGGGCGCAACGTGCCACTGCCCGAGGTGGTGGCCTGGCTCGCCGACCTCTGCGCCCCCGGCGCGCGGATCGTCGTGGAGTTCGTCCACCCCGAGGACCCGATGGCTCAACGGCTGCTGGCCAACAAGCCCGAGGGGACCTTCCCCGACTACCGGCGGGCGGAGTTCGAGCGGCTGCTCGCGGCGCGCTGCGACATCGCCGGGCGGGAGGAACTGCCCTCGGGCACCCGTACGCTCTACACGGCGGTGGTGGGTGACTGAGCCGCCGACCGTCACGGCCGAAGGTGCCGGGGCGGGCGCGCGTCGGGGCCGCTGGGCGGCGGGCCTGCGATCCGAGCTGGGCCGGATGCTGGAGATCGTCGCACTGGTCGGGCTGGTGGTCACCCAACCACTGCTGGACGTGCTCGGCCGCAGCCCCGACTTCTTCCTGTTCCACCGCGCCGACCGGGAGCAGGTGCTGCTGCTGGTCGGGCTGATCGCGGTGGCGCCCACCGGCGCGCTGCTGCTGCTCGGCGCGCTCACCCGGCTCGGCGGGCGGATGGCCCGGTCGGTGACCCATACGCTGCTCGTCGGGCTGCTGATCGCCGCGCTGGCCGTGCAGATCGGCCGGCACGGCACACCGCTGCGGGGCGTACCGCTGCTGTTGGTGGCCGGGGTGGTCGGCGTCGCCGCGGCGGTCGCCCATCGGCGGTGGCGCACGCCGGGCCGGGTGCTGCGGGTGGCCGCCGCCGGCCCGCTGGCGTTCGTGGGGATCTTCCTGCTCCTCTCACCCAGCTCGGTGCTGGTGCTGCCCCGGTCGGCCGACGGCGCGACCGGCACCGCGGCGACCACCGTGCACCCGCCGGTGGTGATGCTGATCCTCGACGAACTGCCGCTGGTCTCCCTGCTCGGTCCGGACGGCCGGATCGACGCGACGCGCTTCCCGCACTTCGCGGAGCTGGCCGCGGGCTCGACCTGGTACCGCAACGCCACCGGGGTCAGCGGCTGGACGCCGTACGCGCTGCCGGCCATGCTCACCGGCCGCTATCCGGCCCGTGACGCCGCGCCGCACTACGCGCAGTACCCGGACAACCTCTTCACCGCCTTCGGTGGGCTGTACGACATCCGCGCCGAGGAGAGCATCACCCGGCTCTGCCCGCCCAGCCGTTGCGAACAGCCGGTCTCACCCGAGCAGGGGCTCGGCGTGCTGGTGCGGGAGACCCGTGGCCTGCTCGGGCAGATCACCGCGCCGCACGAGAGCCGGATCGACCCGGAGGACTCCTACCGGGAGCAGACCGCCGCCGAGGCGGGGCTGGACGCGGCGGAGCCGATCCCGGACGACCCGAAGTTCCGGTGGGACAACCTCGACGACAACCAGCCTGCCCGGTTCACCAGCTTCCTGGCCGGTCTGAAGCCGACGCCCCGCCCCACCCTGCACTTCCTGCACCTGCTGATGCCGCACTCGCCGTGGCAGTTCCTCCCGTCGGGGGCCCGCTACGACGGTCCGGAGGATCTGCCGAACGAGGGCGCCGGCTGGGTCGAGCTGGCCCGGCAGCGGCACCTGGCGCAGCTCGGCTACACCGACCGGTTGATCGGTGAGACGCTGCGGACGCTGCGCGCCACCGGGCTCTACGACCAGGCGACGGTGGTGGTCACCGCCGACCACGGGGTGAGCTTCAGCAAGGGGTACCAGGGGCGCGGCATGGATGCGATCAAGGCGGCGCCCGGCGAGGTGGCCTGGGTGCCGCTCTTCGTGAAGACGCCCGGCCAGCGCGCCGGCCGGGTCGACGACCGCAACTGGGAGCACGTCGACCTGCTGCCGACGGTGGCCGACGAGGCGGGCATCCGGATCCCGTGGCGGGTCGACGGGCGCTCCGCGCGGGACACCCCGAGAGCCGCCGGGCAGAAGCACTTCTACGACCGGCCGGGAGAGCCGACGCCCATCCCCGACGGGGTGCCGAAGCCGCCACCCCTGCCGGCGGTGCATCCGCTGGTCGGCACGACGGTGGGGGAGCGGCCGTCGGGCGGCTCGGCCCGCGTCGCCGACCTGGCCGGGTTCCGCGCCATCGACCCCGACACGGGTACGCTGCCGGCGCTGATCTGGGGGACCGTCCCGGAGGGCGTACCCGACGGCACGCTGCTAGCGGTGGCGGTCAACGGGCGCGTAGGGGCGGTCGTGCCGGTGGTGCCGCCCGACCCGGGCGGCCGCCGGTTCGCCGCCCTGCTCGCCGACGACCAGCTCTTCCACGCCGGGCAGAACCGGCTCGACGTCTACCAGATCACCACCGACGGTGGGTTGCGCCTGCTCGCCCTCTCCTGATCCGCCCGCTCGTTTCGACGGTTTCCCGATCCGGACGGTCGGGAATCGGGTGACGCATACCTCACCGCAGAACCACCGCAGGTGGTGTCCCCGGAACCGCGATTACGGTAAAAGCGAAGGCAATTCAAAGAAGATCTGCCGGCGAAGCGAGGAACCAGATGACGGAAGTCAAGCTCGATCACCCCGGCGGGCAGCTGTCGATGCCGGTGCACACCGCGGTCGAAGGCCCCGCCGGTATCGGGGTGAGCAAGCTGTTGAAAGAGACCGGGTTGACCACGTACGACCCCGGTTTCGTGAACACCGCGGCGTGCTCGTCCGAGATCACCTACATCGACGGCGACGCGGGGATCCTGCGTTACCGCGGCTACCCGATCGAGCAGCTGGCCGAGAAGTCCTCCTTCCTGGAGGTCTCCTACCTGCTGATCTACGGCGAGCTGCCGACCGAGCAGCAGCTGACCGAGTTCACCGAGTGGATCCGGCGGCACTCGCTGCTGCACGAGGAGATGCGTCGGTTCTTCGACGGCTTCCCGCGTGACGCACACCCGATGGCCGTGCTCTCCTCCGCGGTGAGCGCGATCTCGACCTTCTACCAGGACAGCCTGGACCCGTTCGACTCCGAGCACGTGGAGATCTCGACGGTCCGGCTGATGGCGAAGGTGCCGACCATCGCCTCGTACGCCTACAAGAAGTCGATCGGGCAGCCGCTGCTCTACCCGGACAACTCGCTGGGCTACGTGGAGAACTTCCTGCGGATGACCTTCGGCGTGCCGGCGGAGCAGTACGAGGTCGACCCGGTGATGGCCCGCGTGCTGGACATGCTCTTCATCCTGCACGCCGACCACGAGCAGAACTGCTCGACGTCGACGGTCCGGCTGGTGGGCTCCAGCAACGCCAACCTGTTCGCCTCGGTCTCGGCCGGCGTGAACGCCCTCTTCGGCCCGCTGCACGGCGGCGCCAACCAGGCCGTGCTGGAGATGCTCCAGAAGATCAAGGCCGACGGTGGCGACGTCCGCTCCTTCGTGCAGAAGGTCAAGGACAAGCAGGACGGCGTGAAGCTGATGGGCTTCGGTCACCGGGTCTACAAGAACTACGACCCGCGCGCCGCCATCGTGAAGAAGGCCGCCCAGGACGTGCTCGGCCGGATGGCCAAGCCGGACCCGCTGCTGGACATCGCGATGCAGCTGGAGGAGATCGCCCTCGCCGACGACTTCTTCGTGTCGCGCCGGCTGTACCCGAACGTGGACTTCTACACCGGCCTGATCTACAAGGCCATGGGTTTCCCGACCAAGATGTTCACGGTGCTCTTCGCCCTGGGCCGCCTCCCCGGCTGGATCGCCCAGTGGCGCGAGATGATCAACGACCCGGAGACCAAGATCGGCCGTCCGCGGCAGGTCTACACCGGCTCTCCCGAGCGCGCGTTCGTACCGCTCACCGAGCGCTGATCCGCCCGCCGGCACCACCGACAGGCCGCCGACCCCGCGAGGGGTCGGCGGCCTGTCGCCTGTCGTACCGGACCACGGTCGCGGTGCGGGACCTCGGGCGCCGCGCAGTGCCTGGGCCTCGGTCGCGGGGCTGGACCCGGACCTTGGGCGCGGCGCTGGACTTCGTGCGGCCGGCGGGGATCCGCCGGGTTCGGGGTTCGGGGTCGGCAGCCTTTAGAGCTGATGTCGTAAACGCATCGGCTCCGATGTCGTAAGCGACTCAGCTCCAAAGGGGCCGCGCAGCGGTACCGAGACCCCGGAGACACGCCGCCGCACGCCGCTCCACGCCGCGCACCGCAGCAGGCCGCCAGACCCCACCGCATGCCGACCGCCGGCCACCGCCCGTCGCCGCATGCCGCATGCCGCAGCGGTAGGTTGCCGCACGCCCCCGCGCCGCCGCAGGCCCCGCCCGCCACTCGCAACCGGGTGGCCGGGCTGGGGTCAGATCGGGGTCGGGGCGGTCGCGGCGTCGGGTCGGGTGGGTCTCAGCGCAGGCCGGCGGCGGCGAGCAGGTTGCCGGCGGCGACCGGCGGCAGCGCGCGGCCCGCCGCCATGCGCTGCTCGGCCCGCTCGGCGGCGAACGCCGGAGCGCCGGAGATCGCGGCCGCGTACGAGGCGGCGGTGCGCCGGGCGATCGCCGACCAGCCGTACTGCTCGCGCACCAGGGTGCCGGCCCGCCGGGCCAGGGCACGCGCAGTGTCCGGGTCGGCGAGCAGCGCATGCACCGCCTCGACCAGTCCGTCCGGGTCGTGCGGCCGGAACGTCATGCCGGTGACGCCCGGCTCGACGATCTCGGCGAGCCCGCCGGTGGCCGAGACCGCGATCGGCGCCCCGGCCGCCGCGCCCTCCAGGGCCACCATGCCGAACGGCTCGTAGATGCTCGGCACCACGAAGCAGTCCGACGCGGCCATCAGCGCCGGCAGCTCCCCGCCGCCGAGGAAGCCCGGCATCTGCACCACGCCGGCCAGCCCCAGCCGGTGCACGTCGGCCTCCAGCTCGGCGCGGTAGGGGCCGTCGCCGGCGATCACCACCCGCAGCCCCGGGTGCCGCTCCCGCAGCCGGGGAACCCCGGCGAGCAGGTGCTGCACGCCCTTCTCGTAGACCAGCCGGCCGGCGAAGGTGACGAGCGGCCCGTCCCCGGCGAACCGGGCTCGCGCCGCGGCGACCGCGGTGCGCGGCGCCCGCCAGCGGTGCGGCTCGACCCCGTTGGCCACCACGTCGACCCGGGCGGACGGCACCCCGAAGAGCGCATTCACCTCGTTTGACATGTACCCCGAGCAGACGATCACCCGGCCGGACTCGCTCGCCAGCCACTGTTCGACGCCGTGGATGGTGCGGTTCATCTCCTCGGGGAGCCAGCCCTGGTGTCGGCCGGCCTCGGTGGCGTGGATGGTGGCGACCAGTGGGATGTCGAGGTGCTCGCGCAGCGTGATCGCGGTGTGGGCGACGAGCCAGTCGTGGGCGTGGATGACGTCGTAGTCGCCGGCTTCGGTGGCGCGTAGGGCGGCGCGGGTGAGGGTGTGGTTGAAGGCCATGGTCCAGGCGAGGAGGCTGTTGGTGGCGAGGGGGAAGGTGACGGGGTCTTCGGCGGCGCGGATGATGCGGACGCCGTCGGCGTACTCCTCGAGTGGGGCGCCGTCGGCGTGGCGGGTGACGACGGTGACGTCGTGGCCGGCGGCGGCGAGGGCGACGGAGAGGGCGTGTACGTGTCGGCCGAGGCCACCGACGAGGACGGGCGGATACTCCCAGGAGAGCATCAGGATCCGCTGCGCCGCCGGGGCGGCCCCCGGACCACCGGGCTGCGGGATCTGGGTACGGGTCAGGGTGGGCCGGCAGGTGCGGTCCGAGGCGACGGCGAGCGGCTCGCCGACCCGCAGAGTGGTCACAACTGTCTCCGTCCAGGCAGGGGCGTACGCGCCGGCGGCGATGGCGGCGTAGGCAGGAAGGTGGGCGGGATCGAGGCGCGGGTACGTGCGCGTCCCCTGCACCAGGAAAAGCCATCCGGCGGCCGATCGCATCCCGAAAAGGGTCAGAGGTGACGGACGACACCTGAACGGCCCGCCTGTCCGACTCGGACGGATTTCCCCGTCGGCCGAAAGGATGGATTGGCCGCGGCGGGCGCGGGGCATTACCGCCGTGCGCAGCGTGCGGCCCGCCGTGCGGTGCGCTCATGACGCGGGGCGCTCATGATCAGAACCGAAGGAGCGACATGCAGGTCTGGCCGGGTGAGCGCTACCCCCTCGGCGCCACGTACGACGGGATGGGCACCAACTTCGCGATCTTCTCCCAGCGCGCCGAGAAGGTCGAGCTGTGCCTCTTCGACGAGTGGGACACCGGCGCCGAGCGCCGGGTCGAGCTGCGTGAGGTGGACGCCTACGTCTGGCACGCGTACCTGCCGGGCGTCGAGCCGGGGCAGCGCTACGGCTACCGCGTCCACGGGCCGTACGACCAGGCGTTCGGGGTGCGCTGCAACCCGCACAAGCTGCTGCTCGACCCGTACGCCAAGGCGGTCGACGGTGACGTGACGTGGGACCCGGCGGTCTACGACTACGACCTGGAGCACCCGGAGCGGATGTCCGAGGTCGACTCGGCGCCGTTCATGCCCAAGTCGGTGGTGGTGAACCCCTACTTCGACTGGGGCAACGACAAGCCGCCACGCACCCCGTACCACCACTCGGTCATCTACGAGGCGCACGTACGCGGGCTGACCATGCGCCACCCGGACGTCCCGGAGGAGCTGCGCGGCACGTACGCGGGCATCGCCTCACCACCGATGATCGAGCACCTGACGCGGCTCGGGGTGACCGCGATCGAGCTGATGCCGGTGCACCAGTTCGTGCACGACCACCGCCTCGCCGACCTGGGGCTTCGCAACTACTGGGGTTACAACACCATCGGCTTCTTCGCCCCGCACCACGGCTACTCGGCGATGGGCCGGCAGGGCCAGCAGGTGCAGGAGTTCCGCGGCATGGTGAAGGCGCTGCACTCGGCCGGCATCGAGGTGATCCTCGACGTGGTCTACAACCACACCGCCGAGGGCAACCACCTCGGGCCGTCGCTGAGCTTCAAGGGCATCGACGCGCCGAGCTACTACCGCCTATCGGAGGAGGATCGGCGGTACTTCGTCGACTACACCGGCACCGGCAACAGCCTCAACGTACGCAGCCCGCACTCACTCCAACTGATCATGGATTCGCTGCGGTACTGGGTCACCGAGATGCACGTCGACGGCTTCCGCTTCGACCTCGCCGCCACCCTGGCCCGGGAGTTCTACGAGGTCGACCGCCTCTCCACCTTCTTCGAGGTGGTGCAGCAGGACCCGGTGGTGAGCCAGGTCAAGCTCATCGCCGAGCCGTGGGACGTGGGGCCGGGCGGCTACCAGGTGGGCAACTTCCCGCCGGAGTGGACGGAGTGGAACGGCAAGTACCGGGACACCGTGCGGGACTTCTGGCGCGGCGAGCCGGCGACCCTGGCCGAGTTCGCGTCCCGGATCTCCGGCTCCGCCGACCTCTACCAGGACGACGGGCGCCGCCCGTTCCACAGCATCAACTTCGTCACCGCCCACGACGGGTTCACCCTCGCCGACCTGGTCTCCTACAACGACAAGCACAACGAGGCCAACGGTGAGGAGAACCGCGACGGCGAGAGCCACAACCGGTCGTGGAACTGCGGGGTGGAGGGGCCGACCGACGACGACGCGGTGCTCGCCCTGCGCGCCCGGCAGCGGCGCAACTTCCTCGCCACGCTGATGCTCTCCCAGGGCGTGCCGATGATCGGCCACGGCGACGAGCTGGGCCGCAGCCAGCAGGGCAACAACAACGCGTACTGCCAGGACAGCGAGCTCTCCTGGGTCGACTGGGAGAACACCGACGAGCAGTTGCTGGAGTTCGTCGCCACGCTCGTCGCGTTCCGCCGCCGGCACCAGGTGTTCCGTCGCCGCCGGTTCTTCACCGGCCTGCCGGTGGGCGGCCGGGAGGTCGACGCGCCCCTGCCGGACCTGGCCTGGTACACCCCGGACGGCCGGGAGATGACCGGCGAGGACTGGGGCAACGACTTCGGCCGCTCGGTGGCGCTCTTCGTCAACGGCGAGGGCATCCGCGAGCGCGGCCAGTACGGCCAGCGTCACCACGACAGCTCGTTCCTGCTCTGCTTCAACGCCCACGACGCGCCGCTGGAGTTCACAGTGCCCGGCAGCGAGTTCGGGCAGAAGTGGGAACTGGTGATCAGCACCGCCGAGCCGGACCAGGGCGAGGTCACGGTGATCAGCGCGGGCGGCGCCGTCCGGGTGCCGGACCGCTCCCTGGTGGTCCTGGAGAGGACGGTCTGACGATGTCCGCGGCCCCCCGAACGGACGGAACGAACGCGACGCCGACCGCCCGGGTCGGCGCCACCTACCGGGTGCAGGTACGCCCCGGATTCGACCTGGACGCCACCGCCGGGCTCGCCGGCTACCTCGCCGACCTCGGCATGACGCACCTCTACAGCGCACCGCTGCTCACCGCCACCCCCGGCTCGGCGCACGGCTACGACGTGGTCGACCACCGGGCCGTCAACCCGGAGCTGGGCGGGGAGGCCGGTCGGCGGCGTCTGCTGCGCGCGCTCCGCGCGGCCGGGCTCGGCCTGGTGGTGGACATCGTGCCCAACCACGCCGGGGTGGCCGTGCCGGCCGCCAATCCGCCGTGGTGGGACGTGCTGCGCCGGGGCCGCGCGTCGGCGTACGCCCGCTGGTTCGACATCGACTGGGAGCGCGGCCGGCTGCTGCTGCCGGTGCTGGCGGAGACGCCCGACGCCCTCGACGACCTCAAGATCGCCGACGGGGAGCTGCGCTACCACGAGCACCGCTTCCCGATCGCCGACGGCACCACGGGCGGCACCCCTCGGCAGGTGCACGATCGGCAGCACTACGAGCTGGTGTCGTGGCGGCGCGGCGACGCCGAACTGACGTACCGCCGCTTCTTCGCGGTCAGCGACCTGGCCGGCCTGCGGGTGGAGGACCCGGAGGTCTTCGCCACCACCCACGAGCTGGTCCTGCGGTGGGCGTCGGCCGGCGAGGTCGACGGCATCCGGGTCGACCACCCCGACGGGCTGCGCGACCCCGCCGGCTACCTGGCCCGGCTGCGGGCCGCCGCGCCGGCCGCCTGGCTGGTGGTGGAGAAGATCCTGGAGTACGGCGAGGAGCTGCCGGCCTGGCCGGTCGACGGCACCACCGGCTACGAGGCGCTGGCGGCGGTCTCCGGGCTCTTCGTCGACCCGACCGCCGAGGGTGACTTCACCGCGCTGGACGCCCGGCTCGTCGGCCGCCACACCTCCTACCAGGACCTGACGCACGACACGAAGCTCGCCGCCGCCACCCGGCTGCTCGCCGCCGAGCTGTCCCGGCTGGCCGCCCTCGCGCCGGAGGTGGCGCCGGCGGCGGCCCGGGCGGCCCTCGCCGAGCTCGCCGCCGCCTTCCCGGTCTACCGGGGCTACCCGCCGCACGGCGCCCGGCATCTCGCGGCGGCCCGCGCCGAAGCCGGCCGTCGACGCCCGGACCTCACCGGCGCGCTGGACGCGCTCACCCGGCGGCTCCGCGACCCGGACGACGAGCTGGCCGCCCGCTTCCCCCAGTTCACCGGCGCGGTGATGGCGAAAGGCGTCGAGGACACCGCCTTCTACCGGTGGAGCCGCTTCGTCGCCCTCAACGAGGTCGGCGGCAGCCCCGCGCACTTCGGCGTGCCCCCGGCGGAGTTCCACCGCTTCGCCGCCGCTCGGCACGTCCGCTGGCCGACCGGCATGACGACGCTCTCCACCCACGACACGAAGCGCAGCGAGGACGTCCGCGCCCGCCTCGCCGTGCTCAGCGAGCTGCCGCAGCGGTGGGCCGAGCAGGTCACCGAGTGGATGGGGGTCGCCCCGCTGCCAGACCCGGCGTTCGCGCACCTGCTCTGGCAGACCGCGGTGGGCGCCTGGCCAATCGAACGCGAGCGACTGCACGCGTACGTGGAGAAGGCCGCCCGGGAGGCGTCGGTCTCGACGAGCTGGGCCGACCCCGACCCGGTCTTCGAGCGCGCGATGCACGCGGTGGTCGACCGGATGTACGACGATCCTCGGCTGCACGCCGAGCTGACCACCTTCGCCGCCGAGATCACCCCGGCGGGCTGGTCGAACTCGCTCGGGCAGAAGCTCGTGCAGCTGGCCCTGCCCGGGGTGCCCGACACCTACCAGGGCACCGAGCTGTGGGACAACTCTCTCGTCGACCCGGACAACCGCCGCCCGGTCGACTTCGCCGTACGCCGGGAGTTGCTGGCGCGGCTCGACGCGGGCTGGCGGCCGCCGGTCGACGCAGGCGGCGCGGCGAAGCTGCTCGTGGTCTCCCGCACGCTGCGGCTGCGCCGCCGCCGGCCCGACCTCTTCACCGGCTACCGCCCCGTTCCGGCGCACGGGCCGGCGGCCCCGCACGTGGTCGCCTTCGACCGGGGCGGCGCGGTCGCCGTCGCCACCCGGCTGCCGCTGCGGCTGGCCCGCGACGGCGGCTGGCGCGACACCGTTCTGTCGCTTCCTGTACACAATGTGACCGACGTGTTCACCGGGCGGGTCTACAGTGGGTCTGAGCTGCTCCTACAAGATCTGTTGAGCACCTATCCCGTCGCCCTCCTCGCTCCCGTCGATCACGTGGAGGCTGCCGCATGACCGAGTTCACGGTATGGGCGCCCGAAGTCGCCCGGGTCCGGCTGCGCCTCACCGGCGGCGCCGACCATGAGATGAGCGGCGGGCCGGACGGCTGGTGGCGGGTCGAGGTGCCCGACGCCGGCCCCGGCACCGACTACGCGTTCCTGCTCGACGACGACGACGACGAACAGCCGCTGCCCGACCCCCGATCGGCCTGGCAGCCGTACGGGGTGCACGGGCCGAGCCGCCGCTACGACCACACGGCCTTCGGCTGGAGCGACGGCGCGTGGACCGGGCGGCAGCTGCCCGGCAGCGTCCTCTACGAGCTGCACGTCGGCACCTTCACCCCGGAGGGCACCTTCGACGCGGCGATCGAGCGGCTCGACCATCTGGTCGCGCTCGGCGTGGACCTGATCGAGTTGTTGCCGGTCAACGCGTTCAACGGCGAGCACAACTGGGGCTACGACGGCGTCTGCTGGTACGCCCCGCACCAGCCGTACGGCGGCCCGGACGGGCTGAAACGGCTGGTGGACGCCGCGCATGGCAAGGGACTGGGGGTGATCCTCGATGTCGTCTACAACCATTTCGGGCCCTCCGGGGCCTACGCGCCGAGGTTCGGCCCGTATCTCGCCGAGTCGGCGAACCCGTGGGGGCGCTCGGTCAACCTCGACGGCCCGCACTCCGACGAGGTACGCCGCTACATCACCGACAGCGTTGTGATGTGGCTGCGCGACTACCACGTCGACGGGCTGCGGCTGGACGCCGTGCACGCACTGCCGGACACCCGCGCCGTGCCGCTGCTGGAGGAGCTGGCCGTCGAGGTGGAGACCCTCGCCACCCACCTCGGACGGCCGCTGTCGCTGATCGCCGAGTCGGACCTCAACGACCCCCGGCTGATCACCCCGCGCGAGGCGGGCGGGTACGGCCTGCACGCCCAGTGGAACGACGACGCGCACCACGCCCTGCACACCCTGCTGACCGGCGAGCGGCAGGGCTACTACGGCGACTTCGGGTCGCTGCAGGCGCTCACCGACGTGCTGACCGGCGCGTTCTTCCACACCGGCACCTGGTCGAGCTTCCGGCAACGGCACCACGGGCGGCCGGTGGATCCGCGGACGCCGGGGCACCGTTTCGTCGCGTACCTGCAGAACCACGACCAGATCGGTAACCGGGCCACCGGCGACCGCATCTCCGCCTCGCTCTCGCCCGGCCTGCTGCGGGTCGGCGCGACGCTGCTGATGACCGCCCCGTTCACGCCGATGCTCTTCATGGGGGAGGAGTGGGCGGCCAGCACCCCGTGGCAGTTCTTCACCTCGCATCCGGAGCCGGAGTTGGCGGCCGCCGTGGTGACCGGGCGGCGGCGGGAGTTCGCGTCGCACGGGTGGCCGGCGGGGGAGGTGCCGGACCCGCAGGACCCGCAGACGTTCGCCCGGTCCCGGTTGGACTGGGCGGAGCTGGACAAGCCCGAGCACCGCGAGATGCTGGAGTTTTATCGGCGACTCATCGCGCTGCGCAAGAGCCGGTCGGACCTCTCCGATCCACGGTTGAACGCGGTGAAGGTCCAGCACGGCAACCAGTTCCTGGTGATGCGCCGGGGCGACACGCTCGTCGCGGCGAACCTCGCCGACCGGGCGCAGGGGATCTCCCTGCCGGGGGTGGCGCGGAAGGTGCTGCTCGCGACGGGGGAGGGCGTCACGGTGATGCGCGACCGGATCCAGCTACCTGCGGAGACGGCGGCGATCGTCGCCCTTTGAGGTTCATGTCGACGCCCTTGGCAGGAGCCAGCAGTGCGAGTCGACGAATGGAAAGCTCGTCGTGCGGTACCTCGGCGGGCGTGGGTTCGCCCGCGACATACGCCGCCAGCTGCGCGTTGCCTGCCCCGGCCAGCCAGCGCTCGGCCGCGCGCCGCGCCTCGGGGTGCGGCACCGGGTCGCAGGTCCCGGCACACCCAGGAGCGGCTGATGGCGGCCGACCGTCTCGCTCGGCAGCAGCCCGACGCCGGTCACGGCCGTCTGACATTCTCGATATCCACCGCTTGCCAACGGATCTGATGACACCCTGATCGCGGTGAGTGCGGTCGCGAACCCGGGAGAGGCGGTATCGGGATCAGGGTGAACGGCTTCTGATGCGTACCGCGTTGATCGTGTTGGCCGCGCTGGCGGCGGCCGTGGTCGTGGACCTGGTCTCCGGCGTGTTGGTCCGCCGGGTTGCCCGTGGCCGCTATAGCTGGCTGCTGGAGCCGCTGCGGCACGCCTGCCGCCGCCCGGCGGCCACGGTCCTGCTGGTCGCAACGCTGTTCTACGCGCTGCCGCCCGGACCGGACGCGTGGCAGCGTTATCTGCGGCACGCCATCCTGCTGGTCCTGGTCGGCGTCTGTGCGTGGCTGGTGATCAAGGCATTGCACGTCGCCGAAGCGGTCGCGTTCAGCCGGCTGCCGAGCGATCCGGTCACGAGCCGGAGGGTCCGGCGGGCCCGTACCCAGATCCGTCCGGTGCGGCGGCTCACGGTGGCCGTTGTCACGGTCGTCGCGGTCGGCCTGATCCTGATCACCTTCCGGCCGGTACGCCTCTTCGGCCTCTCCATTTTGACCTCAGCCGGGGTGGTCGGCGCGGTGATCGGCCTCTCCGCCCGGACCGCGCTCGGCAACGCGTTCGCCGGCATCCAGGTCGCCTTCGCCGACGGGATGCACGTTGGCGACGTGCTGGTGGTGGACGGCGAATGGGGTCGGGTGGAGGAGGTGAAGCTGACCAACGTGGTGATCCGGCTCTGGGACGAGCGGGTGCTCATCCTGCCGACCACGTACTTCACCGAGCGGCCGTTCCAGAACTGGACCCGGAACGAGTTTCGGGTGGTCGGCAAGATCCAGTTACATGTCGACCACACCGCGGACCTGGACGCCCTGCGCCGGGAGGCACGCCGACTGGTCGAGTCCTCACCGCTGTGGGATCGAGACCAGTGGGTGCTCCAGATGGTCGACGCCACCCCGCAGACCGTGGTCATCCAGGTGCAGGCCTCGGCCGCGGACGGCGCCAGCGCCTGGGACCTACGGTGCGACCTGCGCGAGGGACTGGTCCGCTACCTGCGCGACCAGCACCCCCAGTGGCTGCCCCGCACCCGCAGCCAGTACCAGCCCTGACCATCGGTTCCGGCGTGGCCGGCGGGCGCCGATGAATGAGTCGGCGCCTACCGGGGACTAGCTGGACCAGGCCCTGTCGACAGGACACGGCCTACGCCGAAAGGGGCGAGAGGCGGCGATGAGCGTCGACCGGGACTGCACCGAGGTGGAGGGCGCCGCGCCCGGGGGAGCGGCCGGGCAGGCTCCGGGAGTGCGGTGACCGGGCGCGGGTCCGTCGTCGTGGGTGTCGTGGCCGCCCCCGGGGCCGCGGCCGACCTGGCGCGGGAGGCCATCCCGGAGCTCGCCGACCGGCTCCGCAACCGGGTCCCGGAGGCCGACTGGGCGGTACGCCTCCAGGTAGCGCGGCTCGTCGAAGGGCCGGCCGACCTCAGCCAGCTCATCGAGGCAACCCGGCGCAGGATGCTGGCCGAGGGCTGGGGTCTCGTCCTCTGCGTGACAGACCTGCCGTTGCAGACCGCGCGGCGGCCCGTGGTCGCGCACGCCAGCACCACCCACGGCGTCGCGGTGCTTTCCGTGCCCGCGCTGGGCCCCGTCGCCGTGGCTCGGCGGATGGCCGAGGCCGGAGACCGGCTCCTCGCGGCACTGCTCGGCGATACCGACGCGGTCGGCGACCCGGTACGGGCCGGACCGCGCCGCCGGCGCCTCGCCACCGGACAGCGGGCCCGGGGACTCGGCGCACGGGTGAACCACCAGGCGTCCGGCATCGGCCTGCTGGCCGGGGTGATCGGCGGCAACCTGCGGCTGCTGCTCGGTATGCTTCGGGCGAACCGGCCGTGGCGGCTGGCCGTCCGGCTCTCCCGGCTGCTGGTCGGTGCCTTCGCGACCGCCGTCCTCGCCCTGGTGAGCGCCGATATTTGGCAGCTGTCGGCGGCCTTGGGAAACCTCCGGCTCGGCCTGCTCGCGGGCGGCTCCGTCCTGGCGGTGGTGCTGACCATGTTGCTCGGCGCGCGCCTCTGGGAGCGGGTTCCGCGCGATTCAGGTGCCCGTGAGCAGGTCGTCCTGTTCAACGTGGTCACCGTGCTCACCGTGGTGATCGGTGTCCTCGCGCTGTACGTGGCGCTCGCCGTGCTGGCCATCATCGGGGCGATCGCCCTCGTCCCCTGGGACCTGCTTGGTGAATCCACCGGCCGACCGGCCGGCGTCGCCCATCAGGTCAAGCTGGGCTGGCTGGTCAGCTCGCTGGCGACGGTCGGCGGCGCGCTCGGCGCCGGACTGGAGTCGGACTCGGCGGTACGGGAGGCGGCGTACCGCTATCAGCCCGACACGGAGCTGACCGGCGAGCAGGGTGGGCCGGACCCGACCGGCGGGGCCGGACAGGGACCGAGCGGCGAGTCCGGGTCGCCGCGCACAGACAGGTCTGAGCCGGAGCGGAACCACGAGGCCAGCTGACTGCGCTGGTTGGCGCTGTGATCAGGACCCGTTTGCGGCGTTGCCTCAGCGGCGCGGATCGCCAGCAGGACGGTGTCGTCAGTGGGCTGGTCTCCAGGTCGAACCGGGTCGCAGGAAGATCGATCGCCGCTCCACTCAGATCGCCCTCGCTGCCGCGCTTCAGGTCGCGGGTGATCGAGCTTTCCCGGACGGTGCGGCCACCGGTTCTCGCGGCGTCCATCCGGCAACTGTCCTACTGGCTCGATCTCGGCCGGGCACTGGCTGACGGCGGTCGCCTGGACGTCGACGCGTTGGCAGCGTTCGTGCGGGGCGAGCGGGCCGCGCCGGTGCCGTCCGCCAATAGTCCCCTCGCCCTCGATGCAGTGGTGGCTCTTGCGCAGCGCACCCAGCGCCGCGCCATTAGAGATGCGGTCGAAGGCCGGTAAGTTGCTGCTGTAGTGATTTGCCTCGGCTGCCGCGAGCTAGGAGTGCTTGCCATGCCCCCACCCGCAACCACCATCGTCGACCCCCGTTTCGCCACCGAGTTGCGGCGATTGCGGGAGGCGCGCGGCCTGTCGCTGCGGCAACTCGCCGCCGCCGTCAACCACGGCAAGAGTCTCGTTCACCAGTTGGAGGCCGGGAAGACGAAGCCGACAGTGGACGTGGCGACCCGGCTCGACGAGGCACTTGAAGCGTCTGGTGCCTTGGCCGCGCTGGTCGTCGACGCTCCCGTTGGCGGTGATCGGCTGGCTTACGTGACGGCGCATCCCCGGCGGGTCGACCGTGCCGCCATAGAAGCGCTTGCGGACCTTCTCGCTGGCTACCGTCGGCTGGAGGATGCCATCGGTTCCGGACCGATCATGGGTCCCGTCGGCACCCACCTCGACACCGTGACCGGGCTGTTGACGGATGCCCCACCTGGCGTGCGACCTCGTGTGGTCGATGTGGCCGCGCAGTGGGCGCAGTTCGCGGGTTGGTTGAGCATCGCGCGGGGTGCGGAACGCGCCGCGACGATGTGGAACGCGAGGGCGTTGCAGTGGGCCACCGAGGCTGGCAACACGAATCTGGTCGCCACAGTGCTCTCCTTTCAGGGACACCAGGCCGAGTTGCGGAACGATCTGCCTGCCATGATCGACCTTTCTCGGGAATCACGGCGAGACACGTCGGTGAACTCGGCTCTACGCGCGTACTGCGCCGGGCAGGAGGCCAGGGGCTTCGCGATGTCCGGGGCCGCAATCGCCGACGTGGTCGCGTGCCTGTCTGAGGCGTCGGACCTGTCGGCCCAGGCGACAGAGGAGCCGCTCTCCCCGTGGGGCTACTGGTACACGCCGTCGTTCTTCGCCGTCCAGCAGGGAACTGTTTGGCGGTATCTCGGCGCGAGCGACAGCCGCGCCAACGAACGGGCCATTGAGCTGCTGACCGTCGGGGTCGCGGGCGTCAGCGAGGAGGCCAGCGGTGCGGAGTGGCACGGCCGCAACCTGGTGCACCTCGCGGTTGCGCAGGCGCAGGCGGGGGATGCGGCAGCGGCTCGCGAGACCCTGGCGAAGGCGGACGCGATCGCGGTCGCCACCGCCTCGCGGGAACTCGCTCGCCAGGTGACCGAGGCTGCCCACCGACTTGGACTGTCCGCTATGCCGTAACGGACGCCTTTCGCCTGGCCCGCTACCCATCGCCACCTCGAACATAACGGTGGGTGACAGCGTAGTGACTTTTTCGATGCCTTCGTCGCGCCCACTGTCCGATGGAGGTGGGTATGCAAGACAGCACTTCGGAGAGCCGGGGCGAGGAGTCCGAGGCGGCCGAGCGAGAAGCCGCCAAGCGGCGACTCCTGGCGCAGGCGGAGGCGGATCGCGTACCGGTGGAGGAGACCACCCGCGCCGTCCCGGACCGGCGGTGGCGGCGTGACCGCTGACGAGCTGCCGATCGGCCGCCGGGTGGCGCGTTGGCGGGTCCGGCGGCAGCTGACCCAGCAGATGCTGGCCGACCGGCTGCGCAGGTCGAAGAGCTGGGTGGACAAGGTGGAGCGGGGAGTCCGTCCGCTGGACCGGTACTCGGTGATCCAGGAGCTGGCCCAGGTGCTGCGGATCGACCCGGAGCTGCTGCTCGGCCGGCAGCGGCCGGTCACCGTGGGCACGCTGGACGGGGTGGACGACCTCCGGGCCGCGCTCGCCCGCTACGACACCCGGCCGGCCCCGGCCGGGGAGGCAGAGCAGCTGCGGCGGCTGGTCGGGCACGCCTGGTTGAGCTACCAGCACGCGCACTACCCGCAGCTGGTGCGGGTGCTGCCCGGTCTGCTCGACGCCGCCCAGGGCACGCAGACCTCGGAGCTGCTGGTGCAGGCGTACCGGATCACCTCGTCGCTGCTGGTGAAGCTCGGCGAGGCCGACCTGGGCTGGCTGGCCGCCGACCGGGCGATGGCCGCCACGGGCGGCGACCCGGTGCTGTCGGCGACGGCGGCTGTCTCGGTCGGGCAGGCACTGCGCGCGCTGGGCCGGGGGCGGCTGGCCCTCGCCGCGACCCTCGCCGCCGCCGAGCACCTGGAGGTCGATCGGCGGCGGCCGCCGGGGGAGTGGGCGGTCGGCGGGACGCTGCTGCTCCAGGCCGCGCTGGCCGCCGCCGGCTGCGGCGACACATGTCGCGCTGAGGAGCTGACCGAGCGGGCCGCCGGGATCGCCGGGCGGCTTCGGGGGTACGACGATGCGCACCGCACCGGCTTCGGGCCGGTCACCGTCGAGCTGGCCCGGGTCGTGGCGGCCGCCGAGTGGGGTGACGCCGGGGCGGCGGTGCGGCGGCACCCGGCAGTCGTCCGGCGGGCGGGGTGGCGGCTGCTGCCGGCCGAGTGCCGGGGCGCCTACCTGCTCGACGTCGCGCGGGCGTACCTCCAACTGGGTGACGTGCGCGGCGCGGCCCGCAGCCTGGTCGACGCGGACAGCATCGCGCCCGCGGAGGTCCGGTGCCGGCCTTCGGCGCGTACGGTGATCGCCGAGGTGGCTCGGGCGCACCCGGCGCCGGCCGGCGTGGCGCGCCTGGCGACGCTGGTCGGCCTCACCCGGTGAACGGCCGTCCCCGAGCCCGGTCGGTCAGCGCAGTGACCGGAAGCCGTCGCGGATCTCCTGCGTGAGCAGGTGGGGCTGTTCCCAGGCCGCGAAGTGCCCACCGATGTCGAGCCGGTTGTAGTGGACGAGGTTCGGGTACGCCTGCTGCGCCCAGCTCAGCGGGGCCTGGAACAGGTCGGTGGGAAAGACGCTCACGGCCGCCGGGATGGTGACGCCCTTGGGGGCGAAGAAGGAGTACGCGTTCATCGCGTAGAGGCGGGCCGAGGAGACCCCGGTGTTCGTCAGCCAGTAGAGCGTGATGTTGTCGAGGACGTCGTCCCGCGACAGGCCTCCCTCGTTCCCGGCGAAGGCGCGGGAGATCAGGTCGAGGCTGCTCGCGTCGTGGTCGAGCATGAAGGCCGCCAGGCCGACCGGTGAGTCCGCCAGGGCCGTCAGGGTCTGCGGGCGGGTGCCCATGATCAGCGCGTACGCGGCGTGCTTCCAGAAGAAGTTCAGCTGTTCGCAGGCGCGCATCTCGTCCGCCGACAGGTTGGAGGGCAGTTGACCCATCGCGTTGTTCAACCCGGTGATGTCGGACTGGAACAGCTTGTCGATGTCGGCGGGAACGACGCAGGGCATGCTGGAGTGGATGCCGGCCAGCTCCGGCGGTGCCTGCGCGCCCAGCAGGTCCGTGATGACCGCTCCCCAGTCGCCGCCCTGCGCCACGAAACGCGAGTAGCCCAAGCGCCGCATCAGCTCCGTCCAGGCGCTCGCGATGTGGTCCGGCCCCCAGCCGGGGTCGGTCGGCTTGCCGGAGAAGCCGTAGCCGGGCATCGACGGGATGACCAGGTGGAAGGCGTCCGACGCCGGTGCGCCGTGCGCCGTCGGATCAGTGAGCGGGCCGATGATCTTCAACTGCTCGATGACCGAGCCCGGCCACCCGTGCGTGACGATGAGCGGCAAGGCGTCCGCGTGCTTCGAGCGGACGTGGAGGAAGTGGATGTCCACCCCGTCGATCTGGGTGATGAACTGCGGCAGGGAGTTCAGGGTCGCCTCGACCCGGCGCCAGTCGTACTCCTTCTCCCAGTAGCGTGCGAGCGCCTGGATCGTCGCCAACTGCACGCCCTGCGACTGGTCCGGGACGGTCTCCCGCTCCGGCCAGCGCGTCGCGGCGATCCGGGTACGCAGCGCCGTCAGCTCGCTCTCGGGGATCTCCACCGTGAACGGCCTGATCTCCGCGACGCCCGGCCGGGCTTCGGTCTTGACGGCCATGCGGGCCACCTCTCCTCGCAGGTTCTTGCGGCCGAGCAGAGTCTTCGGCTTGGCCGCGCAGCCTTGTGCGTACCCCGCCGATGCGTGGCCTCGCCCTGGTCGCTGCCCTCGGTGGGACGCCGTCGACGCGGGTGGACACCCGGTCGGCCGAGGGCGCCCAGGCGCCCGCTGCCCGGTCCTGCCCGGGGCGCCAACGGTGGCGGAGCCACCTGTCCAGAGCCTAGGGCGCTTCATGTCGCGTCGCGGGCGATACCGCGATCCGGGCTGCGGCCCCGTCGCGGAGGCCGGTTGCTGCGGCTCAGAGCGGTGGCGGGCAGCGGTCGGGGAGGGTGACGGTTCCCGGCTGGTGGCTGAAGGTGGTCAGGGTGAACCACTCGTCGAGCGCGGGATCGAAGAGGTTCTGGAAGCCGAATTGCAGCACCTGCCACCACTGGCCCGGGTTGCGCTGGTCGACGTAGACGTCGCCGAGCGCGATGGGGAACCGGGGGTTCTCTCCCGGCTGGGTGGAGCCCCCGACGACGCCGACCCGCCAGTGGTCGACGCGCCGGTCCTTCTTCCCCTGGAGGATCTCCGGCCCGACGTAGCGTGCGGTCTTCAGCAGGTCGTTGAGGATCTGGCGGTTGAAGAACCCGACCCGGTCGCACTGGCGCGGCGGGGTCGCCGGGATGCCGGGCCACTTGTAGGTGAGTGTGTAGAGCGTGTTGCGGTAGATGATGTTCGTGAACCAGATCGGGTGCTCCGGGCCGCCCGCGATCATCTGGCTGTCGCCGCCCCGGCCCTGCCAGGTGAAGGGCACGTCGATGCCGAGGTCGCGGACGACGTAGCGGCCCTCGCCCCGGAAGTCGGCCGGCAGCAGCGGCGGGCGGGGCTCCTCGAAGACCGGTGGGACGCCCGCCGCCTGCCCGAGGCCGGCGACCGTCGTCTCGTCGGCGGGGGCGGCGTTGCCGGCCGGGGTCGGCTTCGGTGGCGGGGGACCGTCCACCGGACCGGGCGCGATGAGGGCGAGGGCGAGCGCGCCGGTGACACTCGTCGAGATCAACCTGCGAAGTGCTCGCGTCCGGGTCATCTGCCCCTCCAGGGTGGGAACGGCTCGAAGCGGACGAGCCAGGGATGAATCGGTAACTTCTTCGCGAATCGTAATGGTTGGCACGGTGATCGACTTGGCTTCCTCGAAGTCGGGGTCTCCGGGGGCCGCGGATGCCCCGACTTCACCGAGCCCTCGCTGATCGCGCTTCCGACGCTCTCGAGCAACCCGGACGTTCTCCCTGGAACCGGGCACACCGGACCCCCGTACGGCATAGCGTCACGGTGGCGGGCACCACCACCGCCGCACCGCCCGACCGGCGGCCACGCCCTGCGGAGGGACCGACGTGAACCCAATCGACGGAGTGCTCCTGCCCGAACTGGACTCACCCGTCCGCGATCCGCACCTGCCCCGGGCCCTCGGCTGGCTGAGCCTCGCCCTCGGGGCGAGCGCCGTGGCCGCACCCGGCCCGCTCGCTCGGCTCACCGGCATCGACGACTCGCCGGCGGCCGGCACGGTCATCCCGGCCCTCGGCGCCCGCGAACTGGGCCACGGGCTCGGACTGGTCGCCGGACGCCGACCCTCCGGCTGGGCCTGGACCCGGGTCGCCGGCGACGCGATGGACCTGAGCCTGCTCGGCTGGGCGATGACCGACCGCAGCGGTGAGCGACGCCGCCGGCTCGCCCTCACCACGGCCGTGGTCGCCGGCATCACCGCCCTCGACGTGCTCGCCGCGCTCAGCGCCGGGCGCGCCCGCCGGACCCGCGACCGGACCATCCGCATCGACATGGCGGTGACCGTCAACCGCACCCCGGCCGAGGCGTACCGGTACTGGCGGGACATGGAGAACCTGCCCCGGTTCATGTCGCACGTGGAGGCGATCCGCACCATCGACCTGCGCCGGTCGCACTGGACGGTGCGGGGGCCCGCCGGTCGGCACGTCGAGTGGGATGCGGAGATCGTCGACGACCAGCCGAACCGGTCGATCGCCTGGCGGTCGCTGCCCGGCACGCCGGTGCCCAACGCCGGTCGGGTCCGATTCGTGCCCGCTCCGGGGGAGCGGGGCACCGAGGTACGCGTCCAGCTCGGCTACGTGCCCCCGGCCGGAGCGGTGGGCCGGGCCGTGGCCAAGGTCTTCGGCGAGGAGCCGGAGCAGCAGGTCCGCGACGACCTGCGCCGGTTCAAGCAGGTACTCGAGACCGGCGACGTGGTCCGCTCCGACAGCAGCCCGGACGGCATCTCGGTACGACAGCAGGTCATGCAGCGCCCCGCCCAGCCGCTGCCCAACGGTTTCCGCCGCTGAGCCGCTCGATGCGCGAGGAGGAGCAGGGATGAAGGCCACCGCCTGGATGGGCCGCGACAGCGTCAAGGTCATCGACGTGCCGGACCCGACGATCCTGAGCCCCCGGGACGCGATCGTGCGGATCAGCACGACCGCGATCTGCGGCTCCGACATGCACCTCTACCACGGCTACATCCCGGCGATGCGCAAGGGCGACATCCTCGGGCACGAGTTCATGGGCGAGGTGGTCGAGGTCGGTCCGCAGGTGCGCAACCTGCGCCCGGGGGACCGGGTGGTGGTGCCCTTCCCGATCGCCTGCGGACACTGCATCTCCTGCCAGCGCGGCCTCTACTCGGTCTGCGAGAACTCCAATCCCAACGCCGGCATCGCCGAGAAGATCATGGGCCACTCGCCGGCGGGTATCTTCGGCTACTCCCATCTACTCGGCGGCTACGCCGGCGGCCAGGCCGAGTACGCGCGGGTGCCCTTCGCCGACGTCGGACCGCTCAAGCTGCCCGACGAGGTGCCCGACGAGCAGGCGGTCATGCTCGCCGACGTCTTCCCGACCGGCTACATGGGCGCGGAGATGTGCGACATCAAACCCGGGCAGCTCGTCGCCGTCTGGGGAGCCGGCCCGGTCGGGCTGCTCGCCGCCGCCAGCGCCCGGCTGCTCGGCGCGGAGCGGGTCTTCGTCATCGACCGGTATCCGTACCGGCTGCGGCTGGCACGCGAACATGCCGGCGCCGAGACCATCAACTACGAAGAGAGCGACGTGCTGGACACGCTCAACGAGCTGACCGCCGGCCGTGGCCCGGACGCGTGCATCGACGCTGTGGGCCTCGAGGGTCACCACGGCAACGCGGCCATCTACGCGTACGACCGGGTGAAACAGGGCGTCCGGGTGGAGACCGAGCGCCCGCCCGCGCTGCGCCAGGCGATCCTGGCCTGCCGTAGCGGCGGGGTCGTCTCGGTGGTGGGCGCCTACGGCGGATTCGTCGACAAGTTCCCGATGGGCGCGTTCATGAACCGGTCCCTCACCATGCGTACCGGGCAGTGCCACGTGCAGCGCTATCTCCGGCCGCTGCTGGAGCGCATCCAACGTGGAGAGATCGACCCGAGCTTCATCGTCAGCCACCGGATGCCGCTCAAGGACGCCGCGAAGGGCTACAAGCTCTTCCAGAAGAAGCAGGACGAGTGCTCCAAGGTGCTGCTCACCGCCTGACCGCGCTCGGTCGGCCGCTCGGCGGTCCTGGACCGCGGCCGCGTCTGCCGACCCGCGACCTCGGTAGGGTGTCGGCATGCCCGTCGCGACCCGGACGCCCGATCATGAGGTGCTGACGGCGGGGCCCGTCCGGTTGTGAGTCGCACCCAGCCGCCCCGCCAGCGGCGGGCCGCCGCCGCGTCGCCGTCGACCTTCACCCGGATCTCCGACCGGTGTGCCCGCGCCGTGCGGTCCCGGCCGTTCGAGATCGCGATCATCGTCCTCATCGTGGCCAACGGGGTCGTCCTCGGCATCGAGACCTTTCCGCACCTGGGGGCGGCCGGGCCCGTCCTGCGCTGGCTGGAGCTGGCGTTCCGGGCCGCGTTCGTCACCGAGATCGTCATCCGGGTGCTCGCCTACGGGCGACGCCCCCAGGATTTCTTCCGGCACGGCTGGAACATCTTCGACTTCCTGGTCACGCTGGCGATCTTCATCCCTGGTCTGCACGGCGACTCGGCACTGCTGCGCGTACTGCGGGTGGCCCGGGTGCTGCGGCTCGTCCGGTTCTCCCCGGGGCTGCGGACGATCGTGGCGGCGCTGCTGCGCAGCCTCCCCGGCGTCGCGGGTTTCCTCGCGCTGGCCATGGTGACCCTGTACGTCTACGGCATGGCCGGCTGGCTGATCTTCGGTGACACGTACCCGGAGCAGTACGGCGACATCGGGCGGTCCCTGCTGACGCTCTTCGTGCTGCTCTCCCTGGAGACGCTGCCCGACCTGATGGAGCAGGGCCTGGCCATCTCCCCGTGGACCCTGCTCTACTACGTCAGCTACGTGATCATCACGGTGAACCTGCTGCTCAACATCCTGATCGCGGTCATCGTGAACTCGATGGAGGAGGCGCGTCGCCTGGAGATGACCGAGCGGTTGGCGCCCGGGTACGACGAGGACGGCGACGGGGTGCCCGACGAGGTGGACCGCATCGCGCTGACCCAGCGGCTGGACGACCTGCGCGCCGTCATCACCGAGCTGGAGCGCGAGCTGCGCATCGACCGCGAGGACGCGCACGCGCGGCACGGGGCGGTGAGCCGGCGCGCCGAGCGCTAACGTGTCCGGTGTGGAGGGCCGCTACCCGCCGGTGCCCGTGCCCGGCATCGCTCACGAGAGCGACGGCGACGTCGTGCGGCTGCGCCCGGTGACCGAGCCCGACCTCGCCATGTTCCGGCGGTTCTGCACCGAGCCCGGGCTGATCGGCCTCGACTGGGGTGGCTTCCGCGACCCGGGTGAGTCAGTGCGACGCTTCGCGGTCGACGGGATGCTCAGCGCGCAGGACGGTCGGCTCGTCGTCGAGGCCGGGCCCGATGCGGTCGCGGCGGGTTTCGTGAGCTACCGGGCCGGTCAGTACGCCCCGCGCGCCGACTACTGGGAGATCGGCATCGCCCTGTTGCCGCAGTGGCGCGGGCGGGGCGTCGGCTGGCGCGCGCAAGCGTTGCTCTGCGACTACCTCTTCGCGCACACCCCTGTGCAGCGCATCCAGGCCGGCACCCACCCGGAGAACCTGCCCGAGCAGCGCTCGCTGGAGAAGGCGGGCTTCCAGCTGGAGGGGGTGGTCCGGGCCTGCGAGTTCCGAGCCGGCCGGTGGCGTGACGGCTACCTCTACAGCCGACTGCGCGACGACCCGTCACCGTGGGACTGAGCGCAGCCCGCCGCTGAGCAGCGCCCTCAGGGCAGCGGCCACTCGTGCACCGGCCGGTTGCTGTGCATCAGGTCGACGTAGTGGCGCAGCACCTCGCGCAGCGCCGCCGGCCGGTCCAGGTGGTCGGCGGTTTCCAGCCGGTGCAGGGTGCCGACCTGCCAGCTCGCGCCGTTGCGCCCGGTGAGGCAGCGCTGCTCGATGATGCCGAGTAGCCGGTCCCGCTCCCGCGGGTCTAACCCCCACTGGTCCAGCCCGTGGTGGGCCAGCGGCAGGAGCCGGCGCAGCACCAGCTCGGTGACCGGAAGGTAGCCCAGGCCCGGCCAGTAGACCTGCGCGTCGATTCCGTGCCGGGCGCAGTTGGTGAAGTTCTCCTCGGCCGCGCTGAACGACATCTGTGACCACAGTGGCCGGTCGGACTCGGCCAGCGCCCGGACCAGGCCGAAGTAGAAGGCCCCGTTGGCGATGGTGTCCACCACGGTCGGGCCGGCGGGCAGCACCCGGTTCTCCACCCGCAGGTGCGGCCGGCCCCGCAGCACGTCGTAGACCGGGCGGTTCCAGCGGTAGACCGTGCCGTTGTGCAGGCGCAGTTCGGCGAGGCTCGGCACCCCGCCCGCCGCGAGGGTCTCCGCCGGATCCTCCGGGTCGCAGACCGGCAGCAGGGCGGGGAAGAAGCGGACGTTCTCCTCGAAGAGGTCGAAGACGCTGGTGATCCAGCGTTCGCCGAACCAGACGCGGGGACGTACGCCCTGCGCCTTGATCTCCTCCGGTCGGGTGTCGGTGGCCTGCTGGAACAGCGGGATGCGGGTCTCCCGCCACAGCTCCCGGCCGAACAGCAGCGGCGAGTTCGCGCCGACCGCCACCTGCACGCCGGCGATGCACTGGGCGGCGTTCCAGTAGTCGGCGAACTGCGCGGGGCTCACCTGGAGGTGGAACTGGGTGCTGGTGCAGGCCGCCTCCGGAGTGATCGTGTCGGCGGTGACCGCCAGCCGCTCCACCCCGTTGATGGAGATCCGCAGGTCCTCGCCCCGCGCGGCGAAGATCTGCTCGTTGAGCAGCTCGTAGCGGGGATTTGCGGAGAGCGTGCCGGCGTTCAGGTGCGCCGGGAGCAGCGTCGGCAGGATGCCGATCATCACCATGTGCGCGCCGAGCGGGCGAGACTTCTCCTCGGCGGCGTTCAGGCTGGCCCGGACGTGCTCCTCGAACTGCGCCGTGCCGGTGCCGGTCAACCGACGCGGCTCGACGTTGATCTCCAGGTTGAACTGGCCCAGCTCGGTCTGGAAGCTCGGGTCGGCGATGGCGGCCAGCACCTCGGCGTTGCGCATCGTGGGCTGCGACTCGCCGTCGACGAGGTTGAGTTCGATCTCCAGCCCGGTCATCGGGCGGTCCACATCGAAGCGGGACTCGCGCAGCATCTCGGCGAAGACGTCCAGGCACCGGCGGACCTTGTCCCGGTAGCGCGCCCGGTCGTCCCTGCTGAAGGTGTGCGTGCCGACGTCTTCGCCCATGGTCACCGCCCGAGTCACCGCTGGTCCTCCTAACCTCCCACGGCGGCGCGGGAAGGGGGAAGAGCCCGTGGAACCTTCCTCTACCTGTCCGCGCATCGGGTGATTCCCGTCGCGTCCGGCCGGTCGGGCCCGGCTTCGCGGCCCAGCGCCGTTAGCATGGCCGCCCGAGAGGTGGTGGCGGTGGGGATGCGCGACAGGGTGACGAAGCTGTTCGTCGGTGCGGCGATCGCCGAGGCCTGTTCCTGGCTCGGTCTGCTGGTCGGGATGGCGGTGAAGTACGGCCCGCCCGGCAACGAGCTGGGCGTGAAGATCTTCGGGCCGATCCACGGCGGCCTCTTCGTCGTCTACCTGCTGCTGGTCCTGCTGGTGGCCCGGCGGCACCGGTGGAGCCTGCTCGCCACCGGGGTGGCGCTGGCCTGTGCGGTGCCCCCGTTCGCGACCCTCGTCTACGAGCGCTGGGCGCGCCGCCGGGGGATGCTCGGCGTGACGGAGGCCGTGGCGCCTCCGCAGCCCGCCACCGTGCGCTGAGCCCTGGCGGTGGCGCCGGGTCGTCCCGCTCGCGCCACGCGAAGCGCACCGGGCACCGGCGGCGTCCGGCGGCGCGTCCGTCTCATCGGCCGCCCCGGCGGGTCGTCGGCGGAACCTGCGGCGACCCCGGAGGTCGCGTCAGGTCAGCGCCGACCAGGCGGCGATGCCGAGCACCAGCAGGATCCCGAGCGTGGCCTGGAGCAGCAGCGGTGGGCCCAGGTGCGACCAGAGCGTCGCGGTGCGCGGGGTGAGCAGCTGCCCGGTGGTGAGGTTGACGATCCGCTCGATCCGCGGCGGCAGGTCCGGGTCGCGCTGCGCTCGCAGGGTCAGCTGCACGTGGTCGGCGGGGTGCACCGCGCTCTGCGCCAGATGTCCGTGCAGTTCGACCTCGTAGAGCCCGCCGGCGCCGTCGCGCAGCCGCACCGGGGTGACCAGGTATTCGGGGCCCTTGGTCAGGTCCTTCCAGCGCCGTCGGGCTCCGCCGCCGCTGCCGGGCAGGATCGCGCGTACCACCAGCATCAACAGCGCGCCCACGCCGGCCGCCGCCAGGACGGCCACCAGGACCGGCTTGCCGATGGCGATCTCGCGGGTGTAGCCCTCCAGGAACCGGACCACCCGGCCGGTGAAGATCCGTTGCGTCGGATGAGCGATGCGCCGGGTATCGAGTCCGCTGTCCATGACCACCACCGAGAGTCCTGATCCGTTCACTGATGGTATCCGTGCCACGGGTTGAACGGCGTGAATGAAACCTGGTCACGCACTCATGTCCGGCCAGGTGACATTCCGGGCGGCACGGGTATGCGCAGGGCCGAGCTGGAAAGGGGTCGAGCATGCAGCTGTCCTTCCTGCGGCCGCTCTACGACCGACCCGGGCCGTGGTGCTCGGTGTACCTGGACGCGTCGGCCGACACGCACGACGCCCACCCGGCGCTCGACCTGCGCTGGCGGGCACTGCAGGGCCAACTGGTCGAGCAGGGCGCGGACGAGCCGACGGTCGCCGCGCTGGACCGGGTGATCCGGGGACACGACCCGGTCGCGGGGGACTACGGCCTGGCCGTCTTCGCCACCCGTGGGCGGGTGGTGCTCACCGAGTACCTCTCGGCGCCGCCGCTGCGCGATCTCGCCGCGTACGCGCCGCTGCCGCACGTGATGCCGCTGCTCGCCCAGCGCGGCGAGCAGGTCGCCTGGGTGCGGGTGCTCGCCGACCGGACCGGCGCGGACGCCGTGGCGGTCAGCGCCGGGGGAGTGCCCCGCCGGGCGCACGTCGTCGGCCGCGAGGACTTCCGGCTGCGCCGGGTGCAGCCGGGTGGCTGGTCGCAGTCGCGCTACCAGCGGGCGGCCATGGAGGCGTGGCACCACAACGCCG
Organism: Micromonospora musae; assembly: GCF_003626545.1. NCBI lineage: Bacteria > Bacillati > Actinomycetota > Actinomycetes > Micromonosporales > Micromonosporaceae > Micromonospora > Micromonospora musae. The sequence goes on along the minus strand of NZ_RAZS01000011.1, from coordinate 198,948 downwards.
GTGACGTCACGGCCGCAACGGTCGAGCTGGCCGAGAAGGTCGGCGCGGACGTGGTGGTGGTCGCCGGGGACGTCCGGGCCACCGGAGTGATCGCCGCGCAGATGCCGCCCCGATGGCAGGACCTGGTCGTCCGGACCGACGCCGGCTCCCGGGCCGGTGGCGCCGACCAGACGCTCCTGGACGACCTGACCGTGCAGACCATCGCCGAGGTGGCAGACCAGCGGATCACCCTGGCCCTGGACCGGTTCGGCATGCAGGAGGACGTCGGCGCGGGGCTGGACGCCGTGGTCGCCGCGCTGCAACGCAACCAGGTCGACAACATGCTGATCGTCGACGACCCGTCCGCCAACGGCGAACTCTGGATCGGTCCGGAACCGACCGAGATCGCCGTCGACCCGGGGCAGCTGGACGCCATGCGCGTCGACGACCCGCTGCGGGTACGCGCCGACGCGGCCCTGGTCCGCGCGCTTGTGGGGACCGGCGCCGAGCTGACCGTGCTCGGCCCGGACGAGGCACCGGAGTTGACCGACGGCGTGGGCGCGGTGCTGCGATACGCGGACGCCAGCACGCCGGGACGGGGCGATGGCTGACCGGACCGCCGCCGACCTGGTGGTGGAGCGCCTGCGCGCCTGGCGGGTGCCCCGGGTCTTCGGTTGTCCCGGCGCGGCCCTCGCCCCGCTCGTCGCGGCGCTGGACCGCGCCGGCGGCGATCCGGCGTTCGTGCCGGCGCGACATGAGGAAGCCGCCTCCTTCATGGCGACCGGGCACGCGAAGTTCACCGGCGGGATCGGGGTCTGCCTCGCCACCCAGGGGCCGAGCGCGGTGCAGCTGCTCAACGGCCTCTACGACGCCAAGCTGGACAGCAAGCCGGTCGTGGCGATCGTCGGCGAGGACGTCTCCGGCCCGCTGGGCGACGCGCACCAGGAGATCGGGTTGACCCGTCTCTTCGCCGACGTGTGCAACCAGTTCGTCCGCTACGCGCGCGGCCCCGGGCAGGTGCCGGCCCTGCTCGACCAGGCGTTCCGCACCGCCGCCGCGACCCGCAGCCCGGTCTGCGTCGTGCTGCCGCGACAGGTGCAGGAGGCGGCCGTGCCCGACCTCCGGACGTACGCCGCGGGCGGCGTGATCACCGCGACCCCCGGCGAGCCGCTGGCCCGGGTGCTTCCGCACGAGCCGGACCTGGCCGCGGCCGCGGAGCTGCTCGGCAGCGGCCGGCGGGTGGCGATCCTGGTCGGGCAGGGCGCCCGGGACGCGGTGGACGAGGTCGTGGCGCTCGCCGACCGGCTCGGCGCCGGGGTGGCCTGCTCGCTGCTGGGCAAGCCGGTCGTCGACGAGCGGCTGCCCTACCACGCCGGCGTGCTCGGCGAGGCCGGCACCCGGGCCGCCGCCGAGCTGATGGGCGGCTGCGACACGCTGCTGCTGGTGGGCACGAACGATCCGTGGACCGGCTACCTGCCGATGCCCGGGCAGGTGCGCACGGTGCAGATCGACATCGACGGCCGGCGCGTCGGCAGTCGCTACCCGGTGGACGTCCCGCTGGTCGGCGACGCGGCCGAGACGCTGCGGGCGTTGCTGGCGCGGGTGCCGGACCGGCCGAGCCCGCAGTGGCGGGCCACGGTCGAGAACTCCGTGGACCGGTGGCGGCGTGAGCTGGTCGACCGGGCCGCCGCGCCGGCCGAGCCGGTGAACCCGCAGCTGGTGCTCCAGGAGCTCTCGCCCCGGCTGCCCCGGACCACGGCGGTGGCGGTGGACGTCGGCTCGGTCGTCTACTGGTACGCGCGCCATCTGGAGCTGCCGCCGGGGGTGAACGCGCAGCTCTGCGGCACGCTCGGCGCGATGGGCTGCGCGCTGCCGTACGCGGTGGCCGCCAAGCTCGCCGCACCGGACCAGCCGGTGGTCGCGCTGCTGGGCGACGGCGCCATGCAGCTCAACGGGCTGGCCGAGCTGATCACCGTGGCGCACCACTGGACCCGCTGGCAGGATCCGCGCCTGGTGGTGCTGGTGCTCAACAACCGCGACCAGTCCGGGCTCGCCGCCGGCCGGGAATCGGCGGGTGACCCTGCCCAGCGCCGCCCCGACGTGCCGTACGCCGGCTGGGCGCGGCTGCTCGGGCTGCACGGCGTACGGGTGGACCGGCCCGAGCTGGTCGGTGCCGCCTGGGACGAGGCGCTCGCCGCCGACCGCCCCTGCGTCGTGGAGGCGGTCGTCGACGCCGCCGTGCCGCTCGCGCCTCCCGAACCGGCGCTGGCCGACCTGCGGGGCCTCTTCGCCGACGGGGACGCCGCGCACCGGCTCCGGGAGCAGGTCGACCGCCAGCTCTCGGTCGCCGCGGACGACATCGTCTAGCCCCCCGCCCCACCCGCCCCCCATCCGCCCTCCACCCGGCGTGCGCCGTGGAGCGGCGTGCGGCGGCGTGTCTCCGGGGTCTCGGTACCGCTGCGCGGTCCCTTTGGAGCTGAGTCGCTTACGACATCGAAGTCGATGCGTTCACGACATCAGCTCTAAAGGCTGCCGACCCCGAACTCCGAACCCGGCGGATTCGCCGGCCCCAGGAAATCCGGCGCCGCGCCCGAGGTCCGGCCGGAGCCACCCTGCACCGCGCCCCTCCCAACGCCGTCCGGCAGCCGGTGGGAACGGGCGGGTACGGCGGTCGCCGGTCGATCGCGTACGGCCCGGACAGCCCTCCCGAGACGGACGGGAGACCGCCAACTGGCCGGTATCGGCGAAGTGCCCCCGATCAGCGGATTGGACCCGGCAGGTGGAGGAGGGCCCGTTTGAACCGCATCGGGACGGGAAGCCGGGCCGCGTGGTGAGCGAACGAGGCAAGGTGGGGCCGGTGCACAAGGTGCACGAGGGGCTCGTGGCGGCGGACGCCGGTCTGGCCGGCGACCGGGTCGTCACGGCCGGCAGCGCGGCCCGCGTCCTGGTCGCCGCCACGGCCCGCGCCCTACGTGGAACCGACTGTGCCGACCTGGGACATCAGGGCCCGGTGTCCCGCTTCCCGGGCGCCCCCGATCCCGTCCGTCGAGCCGCGATCACCCGGGCCGCCGGCCGGGTCGCCCTCACCCCCGCGCAGCTCGCCGACGTCGACGCGGAGCGGGTCGCGCGCTGGTTCGTCGACCAGTACCCCCGCCGCGAGTACCCGGGGGTCGTGCTCGGCTCGCCGCACGGCGCGGCGGCGCACCTGGCGGTCGCCCTCGGTGTGCCCTGGCTGCCCGCCGGCTTCGAGATGACCGTGCACTGGGCGCAGGGTGCGGTGGATCGCCCCGCCACCGCGCTGGAGCACGGCGCGACGCTCACCGCGCGGCTGCTCGACGGCAACGACGATCTGCACGTACGCCAGGTGCACTGCCCGGCGAGCCGCGGCGTGTTGGCGGGGGCGACGATCCTGCTCGCGGCCCGCTGGCGGACGCTTCCGGCCGCGTACCGGCGGTTCCTGGCCGACCGGCTGGCCCCGGGAGCGCCGGTGCTCCTGCTGCGAGACGCGCGGACGTGGCCGGTGGTGGAGGCGGGGCAGCGGCACAGCTTCCAGGTCGGCTGTCCCGGCAGCGGGCTCGACCCCGTCGACTTCCACCCGGACAGCCACGCCCTGCGGCAGGTGCTCCGCTCCGCCGGCGGGGACGCCGCCCGCTGGGAGCCGCCGGAGGTCTCCTCCCCGTCCGGGTACGCCGAGCACGGCGTGGAGTCCGGTTTCGAACTGAGCGCCCGGGACTGGGCCGGGCGTTCCGAACGAACCCTGCACCGGGTGCTCTTCCCTCGCCCGGAGGGGCTCAGCGCCGTGGTGGCGGACCTCTACCGCCGGTGGCTGCGCGCGGCGGGCAAGACCGGCGACCGGCTGGTGGTGGAGTGCGGACGGCTGCTCGACCCGTGGCAGGTGGTGCGGGCGGGGCTGGTGCCGTACTGGTGCGAGAACGCGACGAGGCGCAGCGTGGAGGAGGCCGAGTGGTGGCTCGCCGGCAGCGAGCCGTACAACTCCGTGGACGTGCTGCCCGAGCCGCCCGGCGTCCGCTCGCCCGCCCTGGCGGGGCTGCCGCAGTGGCTCGCGGTGGCCGGTTTCGGGCGGCGACGCCGGGCCCTGGACCGCGCCTCCGCGCGGGGCTACCCGGTCACCTCCGTACCCACCCGCCGGGCCACCGAGGTGCTACGGGCGCAGCCGTACGACCTGCCCGTGCCGCCCCCGTTGACCGTGGCGGAGACGTTGGCGGTCTTCCGCGACAGCGGCACCCACCAGGGGTTGCTCGTCTCTTGAGGCAAGCCCAGCGAAACATCCTCGCGAACCCGGGATCCCGTGATTGAGTACCTACGGAGCGGGAACATCGCTGGCTGCGACGGACTGATCACCTTGCGCAGTGTGATGTCGTCGCCCGCTGGCGTCCCAGTCACGTAACCCAACTCCGGCCCGGTGCGTGGTCCGACCACGCGCACGACCGGCTTTCCCGATCCGGGCGAGGGACCTTCCTGAGGGAGGCGCGGATGTTCGGACAGACCACCACAAGCACGCCACCACCGACCGAGCGGGGTCTGGAGGACCTCGACGCGGCCGCACTGGCCTATGCGGCGCGGATCGAGGGAGTGCCACCCGAACGGCGGCAGGAGGCTCGCGACGACCTCGTGCGGTTCGCCCTGCCGTTCGCCGGCCGGCTCGCGCGCCGTTACCGGGGCCGGGGCGAACCGCTGGAGGATCTGGAGCAGGTGGCCCGGCTGGGGCTGGTGAACGCCGTCGACCGGTACGACCCGGAACGGGGCTCCTTCACCGCGTACGCGGCTATCACCATCGTCGGTGAGATCAAGCGGCACTTCCGGGACCGGACCTGGGGCGTACACGTACCCCGCCGGCTACGCGACCTGATCCTCGAGGTCGGGCAGGCCACCGCGTCCCTGACCAGCGAACTGTCCCGGGCCCCGACCGTCGCCGAGCTGGCCGCACGACTGGAGACGCCGGAGGAGGAGATCCTCGCCGCGTTGGAGTCGGCGGCCGGTTACAGCCCCGCCTCGCTCAACGCGCCCGTCGGTGGGGAGAGCTCGGCCGAGTTCGGTGACCTGGTCGGCGAGTCCGACAATGCGCTGGAATCCGTCGACGACCGGGTCACGGTCAGCGGGCTGCTGCACCGCCTGCCCTGGCGCGAGCGACGGATCCTGGCGATGCGCTTCTACGGCAACCAGACCCAGGCGGAGATCGCCGCCCGGTTCGGCATCTCCCAGATGCACGTCTCCCGGCTGCTGTCCCGGGCGCTGACCTGGCTGCGTCAGGCGATGCTCGCCGACACTCCGCCGCCGTGGCAGAACGGCGCGGCCGAGACCGAGGCGAGCAAGCCGCGCATCTCGGTGTGGCAGAACGGCGACCGGGTGGTGGTCGAGGTCGGCGGCGACGTCGACCGGGACGGCGCCGACCAGCTGCGCCGGGCGATGCTGGAGGCGGTCACCGGCCAGCCGAGCGAGGTCGTCGTCGACCTGGTCGGCGCGGGCGGGGTGGACGCCGGTGGGATCGCCGCGCTGGTGGCCGGCCGGGAGGCGGCCGCCCGCACCGGTGTCCCGCTCCGGCTCACCCGGGTGCAGCCCGCGGTGCGCCGCTCGCTCACCGCCGCCGGCCTGCCACCGGCCCGCGACTGAGCGGCCCGTCCGGCCTGCCACCGACCCCGTGCTGCGCGGTCTATCCGACTCGCGACCGCGCAGCCTGTCCTACTCGCGACCGCGCCGCCCGTCCGACTCGCGACCGTGCGGTCCGTCCGACCCGTGACCGCGCGGCCCGTCCGACCCGTGACCGCGCGCGGCCCGTCCGACCCGTGACCGCGAAGCCCGTCCGACCCGACCGCGAAGCCCGTCCGGACGTGTCGGGCAGCCGCAAGGGGCTCTCCTCGACGTCCGGCGTCGCGGAGAGCCCCTTGGTGTCGGCGCGGGCGCGCCCGTCACCGATCCGGCTGGTCGCCGTGGCTGCGCGGGTGGCGCCACTCGTCGTTCTCCTGCGGCGCCCGCTGCGCGCCCAGCGGATTGTCGTCCGGCTCGTCGGTCTCCTCGAAGCTCGGCCGGCGAACCTGCTCCGGATCCGGTACCTCCACCGGGCGGGCGCCGGACTGCGGCGCCGGCATGTACTCGTTGACCTCGTGCGTGCCGTGCGCGCCCTCGGCGGCGGGCGACTCCGGCACCTGCGTGACGTGCCGGAACTCTTCACGGAACTCCTGCGGCGGCCGGGTGGTGCGCTGCGGCAGGTCCCGGCCGAGGTCGGAGACGAGCGGGCCGTACTTGGCGTCGAACGCGGGTCGCTCGGAGCGGATCCGGGGCATCCGGTCGAAGTTGCGCAGCGGCGGGGGGCAGGTCGTGGCCCACTCCAGCGAGTTGCCGAACCCCCAGGGATCGTCCACCGTGACCTGCGACCCGTACCGCCAGGTCTTCCAGATGTTGTAGATGAAGAACAGGGTGGAGACGCCGAGCACGAACGACCCGAGGGTGGAGATCGTGTTCAGGACGGTGAATCCGTCCTCGGCCCGGTAGTCCGAGTAGCGCCGCGGCATGCCCTCGCTGCCCAGCCAGTGCTGGACGAGGAACGTGACGTGGAAGCCGACGAACATCGTCCAGAAGTGGACCTTGCCCAGCCGCTCGTCGAGCAGCCGCCCGGTCATCTTCGGGAACCAGAAGTACACGCCACCGAAGGCGGCGAAGACGATGGTGCCGAAGAGGACGTAGTGGAAGTGGGCGACGACGAAGTAGGAGTCGGAGACGTGGAAGTCCACCGGCGGGCTGGCCAGCAGCACCCCGGTGAGCCCGCCCAGCAGGAAGGTCACCAGGAAGCCGACCGCGAAGAGCATCGGCGTCTCGAAGGTGAGCTGCCCCTTCCACATGGTGCCGATCCAGTTGAAGAACTTCACGCCGGTCGGCACGGCGATCAGATAGCTCAGGATGCTGAAGAACGGCAGCAGCACCTGCCCGGTGGCGAACATGTGGTGCGCCCAGACGGTCATCGACAGCACGGTGATCGCGACGGTGGCGAGCACCAGACCCAGGTACCCGAAGATCGGTTTGCGGGAGAAGACGGGAATGATCTCGGTGATGATGCCGAAGAACGGCAGCGCCACGATGTAGACCTCGGGATGGCCGAAGAACCAGAACAGGTGCTGCCAGAGCATCGGTCCGCCGGTGGCCGCGTCGAAGACGTGCGCGTTGAGCAGCCGGTCCGCGCCGAGCGCGAGCAGCGCCGCGGCGAGCAGCGGGAAGACCAGGATCACCAGCACACTGGTGAGCAGGATGTTCCAGGTGAAGATCGGCATCCGGAACATCGTCATCCCGGGTGCGCGCAGGGTCAGGATCGTGGTGATCATGTTGACCGCGCCGAGGATGGTGCCCAGCCCGGAGACGACCAGACCGATGAGCCACATGTTCCCGCCGATGCCGGGGGAGTGCTCGATGTCGGAGAGGGGCGCGTAGGCGAACCAGCCGAAGTCGGCCGCGCCGCCCGGGACGAGGAAGCCCCCGACCACGATCGACCCGCCGAACAGGTAGAGCCAGTACGCGAGCGCGTTGAGCCGGGGGAACGAGACGTCGGGGGCGCCGATCTGGAGGGGTACGACGTAGTTGCCGAACGCGAAGACCAACGGGGTGGCGAAGAGCAGCAGCATGATCGTGCCGTGCATGGTGAAGAGCTGGTTGTACTGCTCGGGGGAGAGGAACTGCAGCCCGGGCCGGGCCAGCTCCCCTCGCATGAGCATCGCCATCACGCCGCCGATCACGTAGAAGGCGAACGACGTCGTGAGGTACATCAGGCCGATGAGCTTGGCGTCGGTGGTGCCGAGGAGTTTGATGATGGTGCTACCGCGGACCACTTCGCGGAACGAGCCGGGATAGCCGCCGAACTGTGCCGGCGCGAGGATCGCCGGTCCTCTGTCTCGGCCTGGCTCCGTCGTGACCCGCTTGGGCATGGCTTCACCCCGTCGTCGCGTAAGGGGACGGGCGTGCCTACCCCACCCCCTGCCCTATGAAACCAGGCTGAAGGGGCGTATCGGGTCAATTCGCGACGTCGGGTCCGAGGTTGCGTCAGGTCGCCGGCACCATCGCCCAGACGGCCTTGCCGTCCCCGGCCGGGACGCAGCCCCACCGCTTCGCCAGCTCACGCACGAGCAGCAGGCCCCGGCCACCCTCCGACCGCGCGTCCGGGACGCGCGTACGCACGGCCCGCCGGCTGCCGTCGACGACCGCGATGTGCAGATACGGCCGGCGTAGCGTCAGCGTGACCTGCATCGGGGTGCCGGCGTGCCGGACCACGTTGCCGACCAGCTCGCTGAGCACCACCGAGGCGGGCCCGGCGACCTCCGGCAGCTGCCACCGGGCGCAGGCGTCGACCACCAACTCGCGGGCCCGCCGGCACGCCTCGGCGACCGGTTCGAGCCGGGCCCGCAGCCGGGGTGCGGCGGCTTCCCCGGCCGCCCGGGTCGCCTCGGCGCAGTCCCGCCGCACCGGCAACACCCGGCACGCGGTCGTCTCGGCCAGCCAGCGCGTGGTGTTCGGGGGCGGGGCGCAGAGCACCACGGGTACGGCCGGCCACTCCTCGGCCCGGCGGAACGTCGCGGCGAAGACGGCGAGCGCCAACCGGTCCCGTACGGCCACCGCGCCCAGGTCGACCACGAGTGCGTCGGGCTGGGCGGCCAGGCAGGCGTCCAGCCGGCGGTACACCGACCGCATCGTCGCCAGGTCGAGAGTCCCGGCGAGCCGGACGACGGTGACCGGCGATTCGTCGTGCACCTCGCAGGTGATCCGGCTCGACATCTGGCCCCAACCCTTTCGCGTCTCATCGGTGGGACTCAGGAAATACCCTCGGCCCGAATCGACGAAACCGTCGACGCCGTCACCCCGGCGCTCGCCGGGCCGTCGACAGGCCGAGCGCGACCATGCCGAGGCCGAGACCCAGATGCAGCCAGTTGTCGGCGTCGTTGAGCGGGAGGAAGTTCGCCCCACTGCTGGCGTCCATCACCACGCCGTAGAGCCACAGCACGAGGTAGACGGCCCCGCCGCCGACGAGGTAGGCCCGGGCCCGGGTGACCGTCCGCGAGAGCACCAGCCCGGCCACCCCGAACGCGAGGTGGACGAGGTTGTGCAGCACCGACACCTGGAACGTGTCGAAGAGCGCGGCCCCCGAGTGGTGCCCGGCGAAGCGCAGCTCGTCGTAGGGGTTGGTGACACCCGGTACGAAGCCGAGCACCCCGATGACGACGAAGACGACAGCCACCACGCCGGCGGCCCGGCGCACCGGCGCCTTACCGTCGGCCGGATTGGGTCGGGCTCGGGAGTGCGCCAGCGGTCCGATCACCGACGCCTCCTCCCGCCACCGCCCTCGGCCAGCCGCGGCTACCCGCGAACCGGCCGCCCAAACCGAGGGTCGGGGGCGGGCCGGACGGGCCCCCGGCTCCGCCGTCGATCGGGGATCCGCCGCGGTCCGGGTCAGGCCGGCTGCAGGTCGGCGGCCGGGGTCAGGTGCCGGACCCGTTCGTAGAGCGCGAGGTACCGCTCGGCCATCACGGCCGGGGTGAAGCGGGCCGCCGCCTCCCGGCGACACTCGTCCGGGTCGAGCAGGCCGGCGGCGAGCACCAGCTCACCCAGCTCCTCCTCGTCGGTGGTGAGCAGCCCCGTACGGCCGTGCTCGACGAGCTCGGGCAGGCAGCCTCGCGCGGTGGCGACCACGGGGGTGCCCAACGCCAGCGCCTCGACCACCGCGGTGCCGCCGGGCTCCTCCCACCGCAGCGGGAAGAGCGCCGCGCGGGCCCCGGCGAGCAGGTCGTCGCGCTCCCGCCCGGCGACTGTCCCGACCCAGCGGACCAGCTCGCCGTCCAGGTGCGGCGCGACCTCGTCGTGGAAGAAGCGCACGTCCGGGTTCTGCCGGGCCTCCGCACCGGCGGCGGCGAGGTCCTCCGGCCGGTGGTACGGCCCCACCGGTCCGGCCAGCACCAGCGGGAAACCCACCTGCCGGGCCAGCCGCGCGCCCAGGTCCTGCCCCTTGCCCGGGTTGATCCGGCCGAGCACCACCACGTGCTCGCCCTTCTCCGGCCGGGACCGGCGCTCCGCTCCCACCGCGAGCGGGGTGGAGAGGTGCACGTGCCCCACCGAGTGGTCCCGCAGGGCGCGGGGGGCGCGGGCCAGCTGCGACGCGGAGACCCCGTTGACCCGGACCCGGTCCCCGCCGTCCAGGTTGCCGTAGAGGGCGGGATGCTTGGCCAGGTCCCAGTGCAGCGTGTGCAGCGCCGGCGGCCCGTCCGGGCCCATGGCGGTCAGGGTGGCCAACCCCACCGCCTCGACGTGGTCGTGCACCAGGTCGATGTCGTCGCGGGCGCGCAGCTCTCGGACCACCCTGGCCAGGTGCGCCTGGGCGACGCCGCACACCTGGTTGTACGGCCGTTGCAGGGCGCCGAACTGCCCGTCGGGAAAGACCGACACCAGCTCGTCGACCGGCAGGGTGCTCTCGCCGACCGAGGCGAGCACCACCCGGACGCCGAGGCGGCGCAGCTCCGGCACCAGGGTCGCGATCACGTTCTCGATGCCGCCGTAGCCGGGCGGCGGGACGGAGAGCCACGGACCGGCGTTCATCAGTACGGTGAGGCTCATCGGGCCCGGCCCCTCTCCCGGGCGACGGCACCGGCGGCGGCCGGAACACCGATCGACGTGTCGTGCGGGACACCTGTCGACGTGCCGCGCGGGACACCTGTCGACGTGCCGCGCGGAACACCTGTCGACTTGCCGTGCGGGACACCGGAGACCCTGCGACGGCCGCGCCGAACCGGCCCGGCGGTCACGCCGCCGCCACCCGTCGGCCCGGCAGCCGGTCCTGCAGCTCCGCCAGGGGCGGCCGCTCCTGGACGGAGACGTCGCTGACCACGATCTCCCGCTCCAGGTTCGGCAGCCCCTCCGAGCCGCCCCGGCGGAACTGGGTCAGCAGCGGGGTCGGGTCGACGCCCGGGGCCGCCCAGCCCCGCCGCTGCAGCCGGGACCAGACGGTCAGCAGGATCTGCGCGGACATCCGGCCCAGCGCCGCCGTGTCCTGGTGCCGGTGCTTGCGCTCGCCGAGGTCGACCTGCGCCAGCGCGTCGAGCCCCACCAGCTCCAGCAGGTCGATGAGCATCGCCGTCTCCACCCCGTAACCGGAGACGAAGGGCACCTGGGCCAGCACGTCGCGCCGGCCCGCGTACTCACCGGCGAGGGGCTGCACGAAGCCCGCCAGCTCCGGCCAGAAGAGGTTCAGCAGCGGCCGGGCCATCAGCTCCGTCACCCGCCCACCGCCGTCGGGCTCCACGCTCGTCGTACCGACCAGGGGGCGGTGGTAGAAGCCCTTGACGAAGTCGACCGAGGAGTCGGTGAGCAGCGGGCCGAGCAGCCCGGTCACGAAGTGCGGACGGAACTCCCGCAGGTCGGCGTCGACGAAGGCCACCACGTCACCCCCCGCGGCGGCGAGACCCGCCCAGAGCGCGTCGCCCTTGCCGGCGAGGCGGGGCAGCCCGCGGGTCATCTCGTCCTGACCGACCACCTCCGCGCCCGCGGCCCGGGCCACCTGCGCGGTCCGGTCGGTGGACCGGGAGTCCACCACGATGAGCTCGTCGACCAGGGCGACCCGGTCCACCAGGTGTTCACGGATCGTCGACACGATCGCGCCGACGGTCGCCTCCTCGTTGCGCGCGGGCAGCACCACACTCACGCGGGTCTCGCCCTTGGCCCGTAGCAGACGCCGGGCGTTCCAGTCGGCCGCCGAGGTGGTGCGGTAGGTGGCCCAGGCCTCCACCACCGGTGAGACGCTCGAATCAGTCTGCCGCACGGGCACCCCCCAGATCGTGGCGAGAACGAACGTCCTTTTTCCCACCGCCGGCCTCGCGCTAACCAATCATGCCCAACAGCGGGATCGCGACGTTCCTGCCGGGGACCACGCGCGGTGGACGTTTGACCGAACGGCCGCGCGGGGAGTGCTTGCCGCACAACGTGCGGGATCGGGCGGAGAGGCGGGGCCATGGACAGGTGCCGGGTGGGGTTGGTCGGGGCCGGCGGGGTGGCGCAGCGTCACGCCCGGGTACTGGCCGGGTTCGACGACACGGAGCTGATCGGGGTGACGGACGTACGGCCCGCCGCGGCCGCCGCGCTCGCCGGCCTGCACGGCAGCCGGACCTACCCCGACGTCGAGGCCCTGCTCGCGGCCCGGCCGGACGCCGTGTACGTCTGCGTGCCGCCGTTCGCGCACGGCGCGGTCGAGGAGGCCGTGGTCGCCGCCGGGGTGCCGATGTTCGTGGAGAAGCCGGTCGCCGTGGACCTGGTCACCGCCGAGCGGATCGCCGGCATGGTCGCCCGGCGCGGGCTGCTCACCGCGGTCGGCCACCACTGGCGGTACCTGCCGGTGGTGCAGCACGCCCGGGACCTGCTCGCCGGCCGTACCGTCCGGATGGTCTCCGGCGCCTGGTGGGACAAGGTTCCACCGGTCGAGTGGTGGAGCCGGCGGGACCGCTCCGGCGGCCAGGTGGTGGAGCAGGCCGCCCACGTGCTGGACCTGATCCGGCTGCTGGTCGGCGAGGCCACCGAGGTGACCGCGTACGGCGACGGCGCCCCACCACCGGTCGACGGGGCGGACGTCGACTCGGTGACCGCCGCCACCCTGCGCTTCGCCGGGGGCGCCGTGGGCACCCTCAGCGCCGCCTGCGTGCTCGGCTGGAAGCACCGGGCCGGGCTGGAGATCCTCGCCGACGGTCTGGCGTTGACGCTGACCGAGGAGGGGCTGCTGGTCTGCGACGCCGACGGGGAGCGCCGGCTGCCCGCCGACCCGGAGACCGCCCGGACGGCCGTCGACCGGGCCTTCGTCGACGCGGTCCGCGGCATCGGCGACGACGTGCGCGTGCCGTACGCGGAGGCGCTCGCCACCCACCGGCTCGCGCTGGCGGTGGCCGACTCGGCCCGCACCGGCCGGCCGGTACGCCTCGACGCGCCGGCCACGACGACGCTGGAGAGCGCCGGGGTGACCGTCGATGCGTGACCGGGTGGTGGTGGTCGAGGCGCCCGGTCGGGTGGGCCTCGTCGAGCAGGACCCCGCGCCGCTGCGCCCGGGCACGTTCCGGGTGCGGACGCTGTTCAGCGGGGTCTCCGCGGGCACCGAGCTCAGCTACGTCAAGGGCACGAACCCCTACCTCAACGTCACCTGGGACGCCGACCTCGGCCTGTTCCGGCCGGGCGAGCCGAGCACCCCGTACCCGGTGACCCGGCTGGGCTACATGCAGGTGGGCCGGGTGGTGGAGAGCGCGACCCCCGCCGTCGCCGAGGGCTCGGTCGGTGCGATGACCTACGGCCACCGCACCGGCTGGGTCGCCGACCCGCTCGCCGAGCGTTTCGTGCCGCTCCCCGCCGACCTGGACCCGCTGCTCGGCGTCTACGTGGCGCACATGGGTCCGATCTGCGCCAACGGGCTGCTGCACGCCGCGGCCGAGCTGCACGGCAGCGACGTGCGCTCCCTCGGGGACGGGGTCCGCGGACGGCGCGTGGCGGTCGTCGGCGGCGGCGTGGTGGGCCTGCTCACCGCCCTGCTCGCCCGGCGCCACGGCGCCGCCTCGGTGGTGGTGCTGGACCCGACGCCGCAGCGCCGCCAGGCCGCCGAGGCGCTCGGGCTGGAGACCCTCGACCCGGACGCCGACGATCCGGCCGTGGTGCTCAAGACCCGCTGGGCGCACACGGCCGGCGACCGCGGCGCCGACGTCGTGTTCCAGTGCCGGGGACAGGCCTGGGCGCTGAACCTGGCGCTGCGCCTGCTCCGCCCGCAGGGCGCCGTGATCGACCTGGCCTTCTACCAGGGTGGGGCGGAGAGCGTCCGGCTCGGCGAGGAATTTCACCACAACGGCCTCTCCGTCCGGTGCGCCCAGATCGGCCGGGTCCCCCGTGGGCTGGGCTCGGTCTGGGACCGGGAGCGCCTCTCGGCGGAGACGATCGACCTGCTGCGCGGGGACGGCGACGTGATCCGCAAGCACCTCGTCACGGCGGTGGTGCCGTTCGACGACGCCCCTGCTCTGTTGACCGATCTCGCCGAGCGCCGCAGGCGGGAGCTGCAGGTCGTCCTCGCGGTGTGACCGACCGGTCACCGCGCGGATGCGACATGCCGCCCGGGCGGGACGCGGAAGCCCCCCGGGTTCGCGTACCGTTGCCGCTCATGGGTGTCTCGCAACGGTTCAAGAGCAGGTTCCGGCGGTTCCTCCAGCGCCCGGGGACGACGGTGGACCTCGCTCCGCTGGAGAAGCTGCTGCCGGCGATCGAGGCGCGCGAGGGGGACCTCCGCGCGCTTGACGACGCCGAGCTCACCGAGGCCGCCGGCCAGGCCGCGGGCTATGAGGAGATCTGCGCGATCGGCCGGGAGGCCGCCCGTCGTGGGCTCGACCAGCGCCCGTACGACGTCCAGCTGCTCGGCGCGATGGCGCTGCTCTCCGGCAAGGTCGCCGAGATGGCCACCGGTGAGGGCAAGACGCTCACCGCGACCGTGGCCGCCTACGGGCACGTGCGGATCGGCAACGGGCCGGTGCACGTGCTCACCGTCAACGACTACCTGGCCCGCCGCGACGCCCAGTGGATGGAGCCGGTCTACACCCTGCTCGGCCTCACCGTGGGCTGGGTGAACGAGGCCTCCACGCCGCAGGAGCGGCGCGAGGCGTACGCCTGTGACGTCACGTACGTCTCGGTCAGTGAGGCGGGCTTCGACTACCTGCGCGACCAGCTCGTCACCGACATCGAAGACCGCGTCCAGCGGCCGCTCTCCACCGCGATCGTCGACGAGGCCGACTCGATCCTGATCGACGAGGCGCGGGTGCCGATGGTGCTCGCCGGCGCGGTCCCCGGCGAGCAGGACCCGGTGCACGCCGCCGCCGCGCTGGTGCGCGGGCTGCGCAAGGGGCGGCACTACACGGTCGCCGAGGACGGCCGCAGCGTCGCGTTCACCTCGGCCGGGCTCGCCGCCGTCGAGGCCAAGCTCGGCATCGACCTCTACGACGAGCAGCACGTCGAGCAGCTCTCCGCCGTGAACGTCGCCCTGCACGCGCACGCGCTGCTGCACCGCGACGTGGACTACATCGTCCGGGAGGGCTCGGTCGAGCTGATCGACGAGATGCGCGGCCGGGTGGCCCAGCGCCGGCGCTGGCCGGACGGGCTGCAGGCGGCGGTCGAGGCCAAGGAGGGGCTGGACGCCACGGCCGAGGGCGAGGTACTCGGCACCATCGCCGTCCAGGCGTACATCGCGCTCTACCCGAAGGTCTGCGGCATGACCGCGACGGCGGTCCTCGTCGGCGACCAGCTGCGCGAGTTCTTCGATCTCGAGGTGGCGGTGATCCCGCCGAACACCCCGTGCATCCGCCAGGACGAGCCGGACCGCATCTACGCCACCCGGGCGGAGAAGGAGGAGGCGCTGATCGACGAGATCAAGCGCTGCCACTCCGCCGGCCGGCCGGTGCTGGTCGGCACCCTCGACGTGAAGGAGTCCGAGCAGCTCGCCGCGGGCCTGCACGCCGCCGGCGTGTCGTGCGTCGTGCTGAACGCCAAGAACGACGACGAGGAGGCGGCGATCATCGCCGAGGCCGGCGCGCACGGCGCGGTGACCGTCTCCACCCAGATGGCCGGTCGTGGTGTGGACATCCGGCTCGGCGGCAGCGACCAGGCCGACCGGCTGCAGGTGGCCGAGCTGGGCGGCCTGTACGTGATCGGTAGCGGCCGGCACGACAGCCGGCGGGTCGACGACCAGCTCCGCGGCCGGGCCGGTCGCCAGGGCGACCCCGGTGGGTCGGTCTTCTTCGTCAGTCTCGAGGACGACCTGGTCGTCCGGCACGCCGCCGACGCGGTCCCGCCGTCGCCCCGGATGAACGCCGACGGTCTGGTCACCGACGACCAGGTCGACTACGCCGTCGAGCACGCCCAGCGGGTCGCCGAAGGCGTCAACCACGAGATCCACCGCAACACCTGGCGCTACAGCGTGGTGATCGAGCAGCAGCGTAAGGCGCTCGCCGAGCGGCGGGAACGTCTGCTCACCAGCGACGTGGCCGCCCTCATGCTGCTCGACAAGATGCCCGAGAAGGCCGGCGAGATGGACGAGGACCTGCTCGCCAAGGTGGCCCGCTCGATCGCGCTCTACCACCTCGACCGGCTCTGGGCGGCGCACCTCGCCGAACTCTCCGAGGTGCGCGAGGGCGTGCACCTGCGGGCGCTGGGCCGGTTGGATCCGCTGGACGAGTTCCACCGGGCCGCCGTGCCGGCCTTCAACGAGCTGGTCCCGGAGATCGAGGCGCGTACGATCGCGACCTTCACCGAGACCGAATTCGATGAGGATTGGGAGCCGGATGAGGCGGAGCTGACCCGGCCGAGCGCCACCTGGACGTACCTCGTGCACGACAACCCGTTCGGCTCGGAGCTGGACCGGCTGATCGCCTCGGTGGGGCGTCGGCTCACCGGCGCCTCCCGCTGACGTTCCCAGGGCACCGGCCGGCGCCGGCACCGCCGGCCGGACCTGGGCTTCAGCCCGTTTCGACCCGGGTGACGCCGGGTAGTAGGGCGGGTCCGAAGACTCGGGAGAGAAGCAGACATGACACAGGTGATGGCACCGGCCGGGCGTGCCGTGACAGGCCGCGGGGCGGGGGCTGCACGCCCGTGAACCTCGACACCGACCAGCCGGCGGTGCCCACCGTCGGCGTGCTGGAGACAGCCGCGCTGCTGCGGGAACTCACCGCCGGCCTTATCGCGGTGACCGATTTCGATGATGCGCTGACCGCGCTGGTCCGGATCACCCGGGACGCGGTGGCCGGGGTGAGCTTCTCCGGCTTCACCGTCCTGCGGGCCGGCCAGCCGGCCGGGGCGGCGGCCTCCGATCCGACCCTGGCCGGCCTCGACGACCTCCGGTACGGCCCCGACTCGCCGGCCATGGACGCGATCCGCCGCCGGGAGATGGTGCTGTCGGAGAACCTCGGGCGTGAGCGGCGCTGGCCGGACTGGACGCCCCGCGCGGTCGACCTCGGCGTGTACGGGGTGATCTCCGCTCCGCTCGACGTCGACGACCAGGTGCTCGGCGCGATCAACCTGTACGCCGGCGAGTCCGACGTGCTCACCACCGGGCACCAACTCACCGCGATGCTGCTCGCGGAGCATGCCGGCCTGCTGCTGGCCGCCGTCCGGGACCGGGCCCGCCAGCTCGAGGTCGCCGACGAGCGCGACTCCTCCCTGCTCGACGGCGGGGTCGTCGGGCAGGCCATCGGGGTGATCATGACTCAGCGTGGCTGCCCGGCCGAGGAGGCGCTCGAGGTGCTGCGCAGCGCCGCGGCCTCGCTGGACATCCCGCTACGGGAAGTGGCGCAGCGGCTGGTCCGGACGGTCTCCCGCGCCCGGGACAACTGAGCCGCTTCGCACCCTCCTCCCACCGCGCGTCGTTTCACCCCGCGTGCGCCCGGGTAGCACTCTGGGTTCACGCGCCGCGAACCCGGGGAGGGAACGATGCAGAGCCGGCTGCGGGTCCAGGGGCACCCGATCCAACCGATGCTGGTGACGTTCCCGTACGGGCTCTTCGCCACCGCAGTCATCTTCGACCTGGCCGACGTGCTGGGCGGGCCGGCGTTCCTCGGCGAGGTCGGCTACTGGAGTGCGGTGGCCGCCCTGGTCGCCGCCGCGCTCGCGGCGGTGGCCGGCATGGTCGACCTGTGGGACGTGCCCGGCGACCGGACCCGGCGCACCGCCATCGCCTTCAACCTGGTGAACCTGGCGATGGCCGGGTTGTTCCTGCTCGTCTGCCTGATCCGGGCGGACGCCCCGCAGAACGGCGCGTCACCCGTGCTGCTCGCCACCGAGCTGGTGGCGCTCGGCGTCGGCGCGGTGGGGGTACGCCTCGGCGCCCGGCTGGTGCGCCGGTTCGACGAGGGACGGGCCGAGGCCACCACCTTCGACGCCCTGGGCGCGGTGACCGGAACGGCTCCGGAGATCGTCCGTCCCAGCCCGGAGGTCGGCACACCCTGACCCGCCGGTCCGAGGCCCGCCGCCCCTGATCGGGCGGGCGGCGTCAGTGGGCGTCGGTCCGGTGCGCGGCCAGCACGTCCTGGCCGAAGTCGCTGCCCGGGCGGCGCAGCACGGTGTGCGCGTGGTTGCCGTCGTCGGAGGTGTTGTCGTACTCGATCAGCAGGTCGTCGCCCTGGACCCGGTAGTAGTGCCGCTGGCCGGTGCCGGTCGGGCCGGCCCAGGCGAAGTGCAGCTCGCGGCCGTCGAGCCGGCGCGCCTCGCGGACCGCCAGCTCCGGTGGGAGCCGATCCAGGTAGACGGCGAGCAGCTGCCCCAGCAGCGCCCGTCCGGTCGGCCCGAGCCGGTCCGCCGGCACGCCGAGCGGCTCCAGCGGGCCGTCGACCCGGGGCCGGGTGGCGCTGATGATGTCGTCGGGCGCCCGGTCGGCGATGATCGCCGCGTCGCGGGCCGCCGGGCCCATCGCTTCCAGCAACGCCCGCGCCAGGTCCTCCTCGACGCCGAGCGGGCGGGAGACCGGGTGCCCGGCGTGGCGTACGGCCGCCGGGTTCGCGCCGAAGAAGATCGGCGCGGGGGAGACCTGACCGTCCGCCACGGTCATGCTGACCGAGAGGTGGTGCCCCTCGATCCGCCACGCCCAGCGGTCGTCGCGCTCCGGGTCCCCGAAGATCGCCACCCAGTAGTCGCCGCTGTGCCGGCCCAGCCGCCAGCCCTCGGCCCGGTCGAGCACCTCCTCGAGCGCGACGATCGCCATCGCCTGGGCGTACGCGGCGGGGCTCAGCGCGGTAGCCAGCAGCCGGTGCGCGGCCTTGCGCCCGGCGCGGTCGAGGTCGTCCAGGCACACCCCAGGCCGGGGCCGGGGGCGGTACTCCAGCCAGCGCCGGGCGCCGGTGTCGTCGAAGCGGTAGGAGACGCCGGCCCTCGCCGGCTCGTCGAGCGCCGACAGCAGCGTGCCGGCCGCCGCTCGCATCTGCTCGGGTAGCGGATCTTCCACCGCCCCTGTATACCCGGGCCCGGTCACGGCCCGCTCGCGGACACCCCGCCCTTGCCGGCATCGAGGTCGCCGCGGATGCCGGTCCGGGCCGGGTCGAAGATCCCGGCGCGCTTGATACGGTCTGCGGCGTTTGGGGGAGGACGATGGACGAGAC
Organism: Micromonospora musae; assembly: GCF_003626545.1. Lineage (NCBI taxonomy): Bacteria > Bacillati > Actinomycetota > Actinomycetes > Micromonosporales > Micromonosporaceae > Micromonospora > Micromonospora musae. The sequence continues at coordinate 179,830 of NZ_RAZS01000011.1, read as the reverse complement.
GGTCTACGTGGGCAACGCCGGGGCCGACGGCGCCACCAACGGCGGCTGGCTGCTCGGGCACTTCATGCCGAAGGGCGAGGTCCGGCACAGCACCGACGTCGAGATCAAGTGGGGGGTGCATCCGCCGGGGGAGACCCGGGCCCGGTGGGCGACCGGAGAGCAGCGTACGGCCCTGCTGGTGCTGGTCAGCGGTCGTTTCCGGGTCGAGTTGCGCGATCGTACGGTGGTGCTCGGCGCACCCGGTGACTACGTCGTGTGGGGTCCCGGGGTCGACCATTCCTGGTTCGCCGAGCAGGAGTCCGTGGTGCTCACCGTCCGCTGGCCCTCCGTGCCGGGCTACCGGGTGGAGCCGCCCGTCCTGCGCTGACCGGCCCTCGTCGTGAGAGGTGCTGTCTCAGCATTCGAAATACCTACTAAACCTATAGGTTTTCCCGACTAGAGTTCGAGGTGGCCGTACCGCCGGACCCGTGAGGACGCCATGAGCCGCCGCTCCGAACCCGACCCGCTCGCCGTCGCCGCCCGGTGGGCGGCCGAACCGGCCGGCTGGCCGGTGCCGCTGCGCTTCGACCCCGTGCAGCGCTGGTACGCCCGGCTCGCCGCGGACGCCGACCACGAGGTGTGGGCGCTGAGCTGGCTGCCCGGGCAGGGCGCCGACCTGCACGACCACGGCGGGTCGGCGGGCGCCTTCCTCGTCGTGGCGGGTGTGCTCACCGAGGAGACGGTCGCCGGCGGGCGGCTGCGCCCGCACCGGCTCCCCGCCGGCTCCGCTCGCCGCTTCGGCTCCCGGCACGTGCACGCCGTGACCAACCGGGGTGACGTTCCGGCCGTCAGCGTGCACGTCTACCGGCCCGCGCTGCGCCGGATGACCCGCTACCACCTCACCGGCGGCCGGCTGCGGGTCGCCGAGGTGGCCGAGGCGGGCGTGGCCTGGTGATCCCGGTCTGCTCTCGGGCCGGCACCGACGCCGGTGCGCGGCACGCCCAGTCACACCTTCGGCGCCCCCGCCTCGCGTCCGCCGGTCCGTCCTCGTCGGAAGGAACCCTCGTGCACCAGCCCCGCACCACCGACTCGCCCGCTCCGGTTCCCCCGCCGGGCTCCCGAGGAATCGACGAGATCCTGGCCGCCGCCCGAGCCCGGCTCGACCGTCTCGATCCCGAGCGGGCGCACCTGGCTCACCGGGCGGGCGCCCTGCTGGTCGACATCCGGCCGGCCGCGCAGCGCGCCGCGCACGGCACCGTCCCGGGCTCCCTCGCCGTGGAGCGCAACGTCCTCGAGTGGCGCTTCGACCCGCGCTGTCCCGCCCGGCTGCCCCAGGCCGTCGGCTACGACCTGCCGGTGGTGATCCTCTGTCAGGAGGGTTACACCTCCTCGCTGGCCGCCGCCGCGCTGAAGGACCTCGGGCTCCGGCGCGCCACCGACGTGGTGGGCGGCTTCGCCGCCTGGCGCATCGCCGGCCTGCCGGCCCTCGGCCCGACCCCGCTGCCGGCGTCGCCGCTCCCGATGGCCGCCGGTGTGGCCCGCCGCTGACGCCCATCGCGACTGTCGCTCCTCTTGGGAGCGTGCCCAGGTGGAGCTGGCCCACCTCTCCGGCCGCCGGTGACCGAATGTGAACCCGGTGGGGACCCCCTGTATCGGGTCATCCGGGCGACTCTGCTGTAATCATCAAACCTCGTACGCAGAGCGAGCATTCGGCTCCGATGTGTTCGTCAAATGTCACATTCATGCAACGTAGCGGCCTCTTGACCCTCGCACGGGTGCCGGGAAGCATCGATGAAGCGGCGTCCCGGGCCGTGGGGAGATCTCCCGACCAGCCAAGGAGGACCATGTCGGTCAGCCCCGCCTCGTCGCGCGCCGGATGGCATACGGCCCAACCCGTGGTACCCGGCCGGCCTCCCGGCGGTCAACGCCGCCCGGCGAACACGCCCGCGCCGGTGCTCACCGTCACCCTCTCCATCCCGCTGACGTGCGAGGAGTCGCTGACCCCGCCGGCCCGCCGACTGCTCGACGCCGCCCGCGAGCTGATCGAGCGGGGCGAATGCACCGTGACCCTGCCCGCCCCCACCACCGAGCGGCGAGTCGACGTACCGGCCAACCGGGCGGCGTCCCGCTCGCTCGCCGCCGCCCCCGCCCTGCACATCCTCGCCTCGTCCCGTTCGGTGCTGCGCGACGGCGAGCCGCTGCCGCTGACCCGGCTCGAATTCGACCTGCTGCTGCACCTCGTCGCCCACCCGCGCCGGGTCTTCACCCGGCTGCAACTGCTCAACGCCGTCTGGGGCTACGAGCACGCCGGCGTACGCACCGTCGACGTGCACGTACGCCGGTTGCGCGGCAAGGTCGGCGTCGACGTTCCACTGGTCACCACGGTCTACGGCGTCGGCTACCGGCTCGCCGACGACGCCCGGGTCACCCTCGACCGCAGCGGCTGACCGCCACCACCGCCAGGCAGGATGGTGGCGTGCGCATCCGCCCCATCTCGCCCGAGCGACTCGTCACCGAGCTGGCCGACCGGCTCGCCGCGCAGGCCGACACCGCACCGCCCGGCCGGCTGCGGGTGGGCGTCGACGGTCCGGGCGCCGCGCGACCGGAGGAACTCGCCGCCGCGCTCGTCGACCCGCTGCGCGCGCGGGGTCGCCCGGTGCTGCACGTACGCGCCGAGAACTTCCTGCGGCCCGCCTCCGTCCGGCTCGAACACGGTCGGAGGAACCCGGACGCCTACTACGAGGGCTGGACGGACGAGGCCGGGCTACGCCGGGAGGTGCTCGACCCGGCCGGGCCGGGCGGCTCCGGCCGTCTGCTGCCGTCGCTCTGGGACGCCACCGCCGACCGCGCCAGCCGGGCGGCGTACGTCGAACTGCCACCCGGCGGCGTCGTGCTGCTCAGCGGTCCGCTGCTGCTCGGGGGCGGCCTGCCCCTCGACGTCACCGTCCACCTGCTGCTCTCCCCGGCGGCCCTGCACCGACGCACCGACGCCGACGAGCAGTGGACGCTGCCGGCCTTCGACAGGTACGCCGCCGAAGTCGCCCCGGCCTCCTTCGCCGACGTCGTGGTACGCGTCGACGACCCCCGTCACCCCGCCCTCGTCGAGTACGCGGCACCAGCCTGAAAAACCGGTGCCCCGAACGACCTCGCCTGACCGGAAAATCCCCGGTTTGATCGCCGGATCCGGTGGGTATTCGCCCGGCTCACAGCGCACGGGTGATCGCCCGTGCACCGGACGCGACCGTGACCGGGGCCGCCGCGCGCCGGGCCCCCGGTTGACCAGAGGCAGGAAAGGCAGGCAGCGATGCTCGTCCACGACACGGTAGGAACGGGCCGAACCGAGGCGGAGACCGGGAAGATCCGGCAGTCCCTCCAATCGCGCTACGACGAGCTGTCCGCGGAGTACGAGCAGGCGGTGCTGCAGAGTCAGGTACTGCGGCTGGTCGAGGTCGGCGACACCGCCGGCGACGACCAGGCCGACAGTGGAACCAAGACCGCCGAGCGGGACACCGCGCAGTCGTTGCTGCGTACGATCCTCGACCGCCGCGCCCAGTACGAGCACGCCCTCGCCCGGCTCGAAGAGGGCACCTACGGTTTCTGCGAAGGCTGCACGGCGCCGATTCCCGTGGAGCGGCTGGAGATCTTCCCCTCCGCCACCACCTGCGTCACCTGCAAGCAGACCCGCGAGCGGCGGGCGGCCTGACCGCAGCGTCCGGTTGCCGGTCGGTCCGGAACGCGGTGAACTCCACAGATGGGTGACATCCTGGTGGGCACCGCCTCCTGGACCGACCGGACGCTGCTGGACTCCGGCTGGTATCCGCAGACCGCCGACACGCCGGAGAAGCGGCTCGCGTACTACGCCCGGCAGTTCCCGCTGGTCGAGGTGGACGCCACCTACTACTCACCGCCCGCGGAGCGGACCGCGCGGCTCTGGGCCGAGCGCACCCCGGCCGGCTTCACCTTCAACGTCAAGGCGTTCAGCCTGCTGACCCGACATCCGACCCGGGTCAACGCCCTCTACAAGGACCTGCGACCGGAGACCGAGAAGCGCAACGTCTACCCCGACGACCTCGCCCCGCAGGCGTACGAGGAGGTGTGGACGCGTTTCCTCTCGGCGCTCGACCCGCTCGTCGAGGTGGGGAAGCTCGGCGCGCTGCTGTTCCAGTTCCCACCCTGGTTCACCATCAAGCGGGACAACAAGCAGTACCTGCTGGAGGTCGCGAAGCGCTGCTCTCCGCTGCGGCCGGTGTACGAGTTCCGGCACGCCTCCTGGTTCGACGGCGACAACCGGGACGAGACGGTGGAGTTCCTGCGCAAGCACCGCCTGCCGTACGTCTGCGTCGACATGCCCCAGGGGCACCGCTCCTCGGTGCCGCCGGTGCTGGCGGCGACCGCCGACCTCGCGGTGGTGCGGTTCCACGGGCACAGCGACAAGTGGACGAGCACCGACATCCACGAGAAGTTCGGCTACCACTACTCCGACCGGGAGTTGCGCGACTGGGCGCCGAAGCTGCGCGAGCTGGCCGACTCCGCCCAGCGGACCCACGTGCTCATGAACAACTGTTATCGGGACTACGCGCAGACCAACGCGGCCACCCTCGCCGGCCTGCTCGGGGCGGAGTGATGCCGGCCGCCCAGCCGGGTCACCCGCGAAGGGTGAGGACGAGTCACCCGGGCGCGGGACACCGTGGAGGCTGCGTGCGGTCGGTGCGGCGACCGGCGCACCACGAGGAGGTGACCGGCAATGACGGCTCGGGTGGTGATGGATCCGCGACGCGGGGCCGTGCTGCACGTGGTCGGTGGGTCGCGTGACACGCGCGCAGCCCGGCAGGCGGGTCGACGGAGCCCCCTTCGGGCCCGGCCCGGCCCGGCGGGGCCGCCGCGGCGCGACGACGATCGACGCTGGGTCAACGACGAACGGGGGTGGGAAGATGGCTGAGCAGTTCATATCTGCGGTCGAGTCCTCGCTGGACAAGACGAACCTGATCCTGAAGGACATCGAGAGCGCCTACGGCTGGCCCAAGGAGCAGCGCAACCAGTCCTATGCCGCGTTGCGCACCGTGCTGCACCTGCTGCGGGACCGGATGCCGGTGCAGGAGAGCGTCGAGTTCGCGCAGCAACTGCCGATCCTCGTCCGGGGCATCTACTTCGACGGGTGGAAGCCGTCCGACGTACCGGTGAAGTTGAACCGGGAGGACTTCCTCTACGAGGTGCGGCAGGGCTTCCCGTACGACGTGCAGGGCGGCACCGAGCGGGTCGTGCAGGTGGTGCTCGACACGCTGCGCCGGCACGTCACCCAGGGTGAGTGGGAAGACGTCAAGGACACCATGCCGCGGGATCTCGCCCGGATGATGCCGTGAGGTGACGCCGGCCCGCCCCGACCCGGGGCGGGCGGGTCACCCCGCCGGGACGCGGCTCACCTGAAGTCCGTCCCGGCGACACCGGGCGGCGAAGGCGACCGCGTCGGCGATCGCCGCGCCGCCCGGGTCGTTGTTGAAGTAGACGTACACGGGCGCGTCGCCGAACGTATCGGCGAGCCGGCGCACCCACGACGTCAGGGCGGCCCGGCCGTAGCGCGGGTGCGGGCGGGCCCGCCCCTCGTGCAGGCGCAGGTAGCCGAAGTCCGTGGTACGCCACAGCGGCGTCACGGGCCGGCCGAGCCGGTCCGCCCAGACCAGCGCCGCCCGGTGCCGCTCCAGCGTCGCCCGGGTGGCGGCGGTCCACCAGGAGGTGTGCCGCGGCTCCACCGCCACCCGCACCTGCGGTGGGAAGAGGCGCAGGGTGGCGTCGAGGAGCGGAACGTCCGCGGCGAGGGTGGGCGGCAGTTGCAGCAGCACCGGCCCGAGCCGGTCGCCGAGCGCCGAGGCCCGGTCGAGGAACCGGTACACCGGCTCGGCCGGATCCCGCAGGCGCTTGATGTGGGTGAGGTAGCGGCTCATCTTCACCGCCACGCAGAAGTCGTCGGGCGTACGGGCGCGCCACGCCGCGAACGTGTCCCGCTCCGGCAGCCGGTAGAAGGCGTTGTTCACCTCCACCGTGGCGAACCGTTCGGCGAAGTGCTCCAGCCAGAGCCGCTGCGGCAGGCCGTCGGGGTAGAACCGGCCCCGCCAGTCGCGGTACTGCCAGCCCGACGTGCCGAGCAGGATCACCGCCGGACTACCAGAGCTGCAGCGGGAAGACCTCGAACGCGGCACCGTAGCGGACCCCGAGCCGGGTGCCGATCGGCCGGGCGAAACCCTCCAGGAACTCCTCGGCGTCGAAGCCGCCGTCGCCCAACCCGGTCAGGTACGCCGAGTGCGCCCGTAGCGACTCGACCCCCTGCGCGAACGTCGCGGTGACGTCCACCCCGTGCGTCGCCTGCGGCGATCCGGCGGCCCAGACCTCCCGCACCCCGTCCCACCGCTGCACCCCGTCGGTCAACTGCTCCGGGAAGATCCAGCGGTTGCCCGCGTCACGCGCCGCGTCCAGCGTCGCCCGGCCGGTGGCGATGTGGTCGGCCTGGTTCAGCGCGTACGCGCCGTCCCAGGTGTCGCGGAAGTTGTTCGTGATGACGATCTCCGGACGGTGCCGGCGCACCACCTCGGCGAGGGCCCGGCGCAGCGGCACACCGTACTCCAGGATCCCGTCGGGCAGGCCGAGGAACTCGACCGTGTCGACCCCGACGAGCGCCGCCGACGCCCGCTGCTCCTGCTCGCGGACCCGGCGGGCCTGCTCCGGCGCCAGCCCGTCGATACCGGCCTCGCCGCTGGTGACCAGGCAGTAGACGACCTGCTTGCCCTGCCCCGTCCAGCGCGCCACGGCCGCCGCCACGCCGAACTCCAGGTCGTCGGGGTGGGCCACCACGGCCAGGGCCCGCTGCCACTGCTCGGTCACCGGTTCGAGTGGAGTCACGGCTGGCTCGGTCATCGACACCTCCTGCGCCTTCGTCCGCCCCATCCTGCCACCGCGGCCGTCTCCCCGCTGCCGCCGAGACCGGCGTTCGGCGGCCCGTCCCACGCTGACCCCGAACCACCGATGTCCGCCATGTCGGACGTCTACCGTGAGGTTAGGAAGCGAGCGTGGGGGTAGCACTCGCTGCACAGAGACCCCGGCGTACGGCGGGGCCGGCACGAGGGAGCACCGATGGCACTCAGCGACGACGACATGACCACCATGGGCGCCGGAGGCGACGAGGGCCCCGCCGACGGTGGCGCGACGCCGGGCAAGCGGGACGGCGGCGCGGACGGCAGCGCCGACCAGGGCGCCGAACGCGGCATGGACCGCGGCGCGGACCAGGGCGCGGAGGGACCGGCGGACGGCGGTGCGACGCCCGGCAAGCAGGACGGCGGCGCCGACGGTGGGGCGGAGGGACCGGCCGACGGGGGCGCGACCCCCGGCAAACAGGACGGCGGCGCCGACGGCCCCGCCCGCTGAGCGATGGCCGTCACGCAGCTCGACCCGCCGGGCGGCCACGGCCGCCCGGCGGCGCAGCCCGCGAGCGCGTCCGCGGCGCTCGCCCGGTGCGTGGCCGTCGAACCGGCGAAGTTCGCCGCCGCGCACTGGGGCCAGACCCCACTGCTCTCCCGCGCCGACGAGCTACCCGACCCGGCCGGCTTCACCGACCTGTTCAGCCCTGGCGACGCCGACGAGCTGCTCAGCCGGCGCGGCCTGCGCACCCCCTTCCTGCGCATCGCCCGCGACGGGGAACTCGTGCCGCCGGTCCGCTGGACCGGCGGCGGCGGCGCCGGAGCCGAGATCGGCGACCAGGTGCTCGACGAGCGGGTGCTGGAGCAGTACGCCGCCGGCGCGACCCTGGTGCTGCAGGGCCTGCACCGCAACTGGCCGCCACTGATCGACTTCGCCCGCGACCTGGGTCTCGCGCTCGGCCAGCCGTTGCAGGTCAACGCGTACCTCACCCCGGCCGGGAACCAGGGCTTCGCCACCCACTACGACACGCACGACGTCTTCGTCCTGCAGGTCGACGGCCGCAAACACTGGCGGATCCACCCGCCGGTGCTGCCCGACCCGCTGGAGAAGCAGCCCTGGGGCGGCCGGGCCGACGAGGTGGCCGCCACCGCGCAGGGGCCGGCCGCGCTGGACGTGGTGCTCGCCCCGGGGGACGCGCTCTACCTGCCCCGCGGCTGGCTGCACAGCGCGCAGGCCCAGGAGTCCTCGTCGCTGCACCTGACCGTCGGCGTGCGCGCCCTCACCCGCTATGCGCTGGTCGAGGAGCTGCTGGCGCTCGCCGTCGAGGACCGCCGACTGCGGGCCGGCCTGCCGCTCGGCATCGACCTGTCCGACCCGGACGCCGTCGAGCCGGAGCTCACCGAGACGGTCGAGGCGCTGCGGGACTGGCTGCTGCGCGTCGACCCGACCGCGCTCGCCGACCGGCTGCGGCGGCGGTCCTGGCCGGCCGCGCGCCCGGCGCCGATCCGCCCGCTCGCCCAGGCCGCCGCCATCGACACCCTCGACGTCGACAGCCGACTCACCCTGCGTCCCGGGCTCCGTTGGCAGCTCGTCCCCGAGGCCGCGGACCGGGTCGCGCTGCGCTTGTTCGACCGGACCGTCAGCCTGCCCGCCGAGTGCGAACCGGCGGTCCGCGCCCTGCTCACCGGCGCGGTCGGCCGGGTCGGGGACCTGCCCGGCCTGCCGGACGACGCCGACCGGCTCGTGCTGGCCCGCCGACTGCTCCGCGAGGCGGTGGTCGTCCCCGGCTGAGCCGAGCAGCCGACCAGCCGCCCGGTCGACGACCGGCGCGCCGGTCAGCGGAAGAGGACCAGCAGTAGGACGGTGGCCGCCAGCCCGGCGGCGAGCACCACGGTGATCGGGCGGGGACCCAGCACGGCATTACGCCGATCCGCCAGCATCTTCGCCGGCACCAACCCGACCAGCGGGCCGAAGAGCGTCACCACCAGCGCCAGCACCGGCATCCCGACCGCCAGGTCGCCGCCGTAGCCCACCCCGGCCGCACGGGCCACCGCACCGAGGGCGTACGCCAGCACGGCGCCGGCCACGCCGCAGGCGGCGAGCAGCGGGTTGACCGAGCCGGGCAGCTCACCCGGCTGGCGGGTACGGTCGAGCAGCTCGCGCACCTGGCCCAGCAGCAGCACCGGATCGGCGTCGACGCCGGCCGTCGGCGCGGGCGCCCCGGTCAGCCGGCGCCCGGCGGAGCCGAGCCGCTCACGCAGCAGCTGCCACAGGTGCGCCGCCTCCGCGTCCACCCGCTCCTGCAGCTCCCGCGCGTCGGCCAGCTCCCGCTCGGCCTGCTCCACCTGCTCCTCCGCCTCGGCGACGGCCCGGTCCGCGGCGACGCACTGCCGCTCGTGCCAGCTCTGCGCCTCCTCCCGCTGGGCGTGCACGCGGGCGCTGACATCGGCGAGTCTGCGTACCTGCGCCGCGTACGTCTCGCTGGCAACCGGCTGGTTCATCGGGACGGTCCATAGGGGATGATCACTTGGCCGGTGCGGTGCACCGCTCGGTCGAAGAAGAGCCCACGCCACGGGCGGGGGTACCAGTCCGGGCCACCGGTGCCCGGATAGAGCGACGAGCCCAGCTCGCCGCCGTGCGTGTCGAGCGCCACCCAGGCGCCGATCTGATCGGTGCGCGCCGCCGGGCCGCCCAGATCCGCCCGCATCCGGGCCACGCCCCGCCACCAGGCCAGCACGTGCGTACGCCGCTCCGGCCCGTCGTGCAGGATCCCGCGCAGCCGCTCCAACCCGGTACGCCCCCCGGCTCGGGCGGCCAACGCGCCCGCCGCCGCGTCCACCGCGAAGAGCAGCAGATAGTGCGGATCGCCGGCGCTCGCCAACCCGTCCGCCGTCTCGGTCATCAGCTCGGCGACCGTCTCCTCGTCGTACCAGGCGGCGTCCTCGGCGAGCTCCTCGTAGAGGGCACGGGCGATCGGGTCCGCGTCCGGGTCGAGGCAGGCGATGGAGAACCGTGCCGTGCCCGGGCGGTGCTGCCGGGCCAGCGAGCGGGCCGCCGCGTCGAGCACCGCGCACGCCTCGTCGACCCGGGTGCCGAGCACCGCCAGGTTCCGTCCCGGCGCGCGAGGCAGCCGCAAGGCCGCCGACCGGGCCTGCACGTCGATGATCTCGCCGAGCAGCGCGACCGGGCCCCGGGTCGTACCGTCGCCGCTGCTCAGCGCCCGGAAGTCCGGCGCGTCGACGAGCCGCGGGATCGCGTCACCGTCGAAGAGCCGGGCCGGCGCGGCGTCCTGCGGGCGCATCCGCCACAGCCGGTGCTGCAGGCCGCTCCAGGTCTCCCAGTCACTCGCCGACGGGATCCGGGCGACCTGGTTCCCCTCCGGCAGCCCCGACTCGGCGTTGACCACCGCGTGCCAGCGCGGCAGCGACTGGGCGGCGTCGTTGCGCTCGGCGAGGATCCGCAGTGCCTTCGGCAGCGCGATCCGCAGGGTGAACTGGGCGACCAGCGCCGGCCGCCCCCACAGCGCCTCGATCCCGCGCACGTCCTGCGAGGCGAGGACCAGGTGGATGCCCTGCGAGCGACCCCGGCGGGCCAGGTCCTCCAGCAGGTCGGCGGCCTCCCGGGCGACCACGTCGCGCCCGGCGAGCAGCATCTGGAACTCGTCGACCACCGCCACGATGCGCGGCCAGCGGCCGGTCGGGTCCACCGCGCGCAGCTCGGCGAGCTTGGTGACCTCGTGCTTCTTCGCCGCGTCGGCACGCCGGCGCAGCTCCTCGGCGAGGAACCGCAGCAGCGCCAGCCCGAACTCCCGGTCGGTGTTGACGTTGATCCCGACCAGCCGCATGTGCGGCAGCCAGCTCGGGTCACGCCGGCCCTGCGCGAACCGGGCGAACGACACCCCCTCCTTGAAATCGAGCAGGTAGAACTCCAGCTCGGCGGGGGAGTAGCGGGCGGCGAGCGCCCCGATCCAGGTGAAGATCAGGTTGGTCTTGCCGGTGCCGGACGGGCCACCGATCAGCGCGTGCGGCGGGTAGTCGCCCAACGTCAGCAGCACCGGGCGGCCCTGCGGCCCCTCGCCGATGGGTGCCGTCAGGCCGGTGGCCGAGTCCTCCCGCCACATCCGCTCCGGCGGCGGCAGCAGGTCCGTGAAGGGCGTCGGCGCGGGACCGGCGTTGACCCGGGCCGCCACGTCCCGGCAGGTCTCGGTGACCAGGGGCGCCGGCGGCGGCGGGTCGAGCCGGACCGGCAGCCCCGGCGACGCGCCGACTCGCGCGCCCTCCGGTTCGGCCACCACCCGGGTGACCGTCGGATCGTCCGGCAGCGCCACGCCCCGCACCACGAGGTGCACCCCGCACGCCGCGCCCGTACGGACCACCCGGTCGAGCTGGCCGCGCTCGTGGCGGGAGAGCTCGTCGCCGCCGAGCAGCACCGCCACCCGCCACGGCTCGGGCCGGCGGCCCGTCGCGGCGGCCAACTCCCGCAGCGAGCTGTGCTCCCCGGCCAGCACCGTCTCGTTGATCCGCCGGATCTGCTCGACGAGGTCGTCGAGCAACCGACCCAGCCCACCCGGCCCGACGAAGGTCAGCAAGCCGGCGGTGCCGAGCGGGGCGAAACCGGCCAGCCCGCCACCCAGGTGCTCCGGGTCGTACCCCATCAACCGGACGGTGCCGGGATCCGTCCGGCCCAGGGCGCGCAGCAGCAGCGCGCCGACCACCGCGTCGCAGCCGTCCCGGTCGGCGCCGGAGAGTTCGACGTGTCCCGCATCGAGCAGCGGCACCAGGGCCGGCACCGGCTCGGCGCCCGCAATGCCGAGGGTGCCGATCCGCAGCGCGCCGGGAGGCTCGGACCGCTCGGCCGGCGTGGCGCGCCAGCGGGACCACTCCTCGGCGGCGGCGCCGGGCGCCTCCCAGCGGGCGGCGTCGGCGGCCCGCCGGGCCAGCTCGGCGATGCGCGCGGCGTGCCGCTCGTCGATCTCGGCGAGGCGGCGGTCGCGCTCCGCGCCGACCCGCCCCGGCACCTCGGCGGCGGCCCGGCGTACCCGGGTCAGCCGCTCCCGCCCGGCGGCCAGCTCGGTCTGCGCGGCGAAGAGCCGGGTGCGGGCCGCGCCGAGCGCGTCGGCGAGCGTGCCCCGGACCCGGCTGACCAGCTGCGCGCGCCGGTCAGCCATCGCTGCCCCGGCGCCGGGGCGCGTCGACCCACGGACCCGGCCGCCGCGGACGGGTACCGGTGCCCGCGGCCGTCCGGTCGGGAAGCCCACCCGACTGCGCTCGGTTCGCGCCGGCGCCGGTCAGCTCGCCCGGCGCGGCCCGACCCGGGGTGGAACGCCCACCACGGTCGGCGCCGACCCGCTCGCCCGCCCGGCCGCCGTTGCCTGCGCCCGTCGGCGCCGAGTCGCCGGTCCCCCGGCGATCCGCCGTTGCCGCCTCGGGCAGGTCCCGCCCGAGGCGGGCGAGGAGCACACCGGTCAGCACACCGCCGGCCACCGCCGAGTCCGCGGCGTGCGGGGCCTCGCCGGAGCGGCGCGGCGGGGGCATCCGGCACAGCCGGGTCAGCAGCGTCTCCAGCACCGGCGCCGGTAGGCCGGGCAGCAGATCCCGCACCCGACCGTCCAGGGCGCTGCGCAGCCGGCCCAGATCGTCCGAGCGGGGCGGATGGCCGAGCAGCTCGGTGGCGAACTCCCGCAGCAGCTGGGGGGCGAGCGCGGCCATGCCCAGCCCGACGTCGGCGTGTGCCCGGCGCAGCTCGGTGCGCAGCCGGTCCCGGTCACCGGCGCGTACCCCGCGCACCACCCGGCGCAGCAGCTCGGTGGAGTCGGTGATCTGCTCGTCCGGTTCGTCCGCGCCCTCCGCGCCGCCGGTCAGCTCCGCCACCCGTACCGACCACCACCGCCGCAGCCGCACCTGCTCGGCCGGCTCGGGTGGTACGACGACCGGGGCGGCGTCCCGCGGCGCGTCGTGCCGGGGCCGCTCGGAGTCACGTGGCTGGGCCGGGGCGATGCCACCGGCGCCGAGCCCGATGGCGGCCAGGTACGCGGCGAGCTGCTCCTGTGCCAGCCGCAACGCGTATCCGGCGGTCTCGATGTGCTCGGTGGCGGAGGAGAGCTCCGGCACCCCCATCGGGTTGGCCGACTCCTGACGTACCCAGCGCAGTCGCTCGCTGGCCAACCCGAACTTCTCCAACGCCTGGGCGACCAGGCCGAGCGGCAGCTCCTCGGCGGCGGCGTGGACCTGGGCGCCGACATCCTCGACGATCGACACGGCCGTCGCCTACAGGGCCGCGACGTAGAGCTGCGCCTGCTCGACGGCGACCAGGGTCGCCGCGAGGCACTCCTCCAGCTCCTGACCGGCCTGGGTCAGCGAGGCCTGTGCCGCCTCGACCGTCTCGTGCCCGCTGCCCTCCAGCGCCCCGGCCAGGGTCTGCTGCGCCTCGGTGAGTTTCTCGCCGGCGGCCTGCACGGCGCTCTGGCCGTCGCCGATCTGCTGGAGTGCCACGTCGATGGCTGCCTTGAGCTCGGCGACGCTCGCCACGGGGGTTACCTCCTGGGGGCAGGGAGGCTTTCATTAGAGCCTATGGGTACGGCGGGAAGTCATCCGCCCTGTCAGTGTTCCTGCCCCGGTGACCGCTTGTCACCCTGAAGCGCCGGGAGTCCGATTGGCGGGACTGGCCGCATCTTGCGCCCGGACCGCCGGACCCGCCATGCGGCCCTCCGAACCCTCGCGCAGCCAGCGCGGCCCGTACACCTCGGCCCCCTCGGCCACGACCCGATCGCGCAGCTCACGGTCGGCCGTGACGACGACGCGCCGGCGCTGCGGGGCCGCGCGGACCAGGTCGACTATCGCGTCGTCGCCCGAGCCCCGGGCGCCGACCACCTCGACGCCCGGCACCGCCGCAACGTCCCGCGCGCGACCCTCCACCACCAGCACCACCACCACCGGCGGCAACAGCTGCGGGGGCAGCCCGACCTCGCCCAGCCCGGCGAGCGAGTCCCGCAACCGGGCGGTCGCCCCGGCCCGGTCCCGCCACCACCCGTCCGGGCGCGAGCCGACAACGTTCGCGGCGTCCACGATCAGCAGCGGCCGTACGTCCATCACCCCAGCCTGCCACCGCGGGCGCCCGCCGACCCGGCTGCCGCCGCCACCGGCGCGCCGCGCTGCCGCCACCGGCGCGCCGAGTGCCGCGCGCCGCCGAACCGCCGCCACCGGCGCGCCGTGCGCCACCGGACCGACGCGGGGACCGGCCGTCGTGCCCGCCCCGGCGGCCTCCGCGCGGCGTTTGTCGGGCCGACCGCCGGGTAGCCCCTGCCGACCGTGCCGCACGCTACTGCGGAGGACAGAGATGATGGGACCCGGCGACTTCGGCACCGACCCCTGGGACGAGTTCCTGGCCCGGTACTTCGGCCGTGGCGAGGGCGGGCGCCGACCGCCGCACCGGGTCGACATCACTCGGCTGATGACCGCCGACGCGCGGGAGACGCTGGCCGACGCGGCCCGGCGCGCGGCGCAGCGACAGAGCACCGACCTGGACACCGACCATCTGCTCTGGGCGGCGCTGCAACGCGAGCCGCTGCGCGATCTGGTACGACGGGCCGGCGCCGACCCGGACACCCTGCTCAACGCCCTCGGCGGCAAGGGCGACGGGGCGCCCCGTGGGGAGGTGCCGCCGAATCTGTCGCTCACCCCGGCGGCGAAGCGGGCGCTGCTCGACGCCCACCAGCTCTCCCGCGCGATGGGCGCCAACTACATCGGCCCCGAGCACATCCTGATGGCGTTGCCGCTGAACCCGGAGTCGCCGGCCGGTCGGATGCTCGCCGCGGGGCGGATCCAACCCGAGTCGTTGCAGGCCGCCAACGCCGAGCGCGGGCCGATGACCGGCCCGAAGCCGGACCGCGGCACACCGACCCTTGACCAGTACGGGCAGGACCTCACCGACCTGGCCCACAACGACCAGATCGACCCGGTCATCGGCCGCGCCGACGAGATCGAACAGGCCGTCGAGATCCTCTCCCGGCGTACGAAGAACAACCCGGTGCTCATCGGCGAGGCCGGTGTCGGCAAGACCGCCATCGTCGAAGGGCTGGCGGAGCGGATCTGCGACGGCGACGTGCCGCAGACCCTGCTCGGCAAGCGGGTGATCCAGCTGGACCTGGCCGGGCTCGTCGCCGGCACGCGCTACCGCGGTGACTTCGAGGAGCGGCTGAAGAAGGTGATCGACGAGATCCGGGCCCACCGGGAGGAGCTGATCATCTTCCTGGACGAGATCCACACCCTGGTCGGGGCGGGCGGCGCCGGCAGCGAGGGCGGCATGGACGCGAGCAACATGCTCAAGCCGGCGCTGGCCCGCGGCGAGCTGCGGGTGATCGGCGCGACGACGCTCGACGAGTACCGCAAGAGCATCGAGAAGGACGCGGCGCTCGCCCGCCGGTTCCAGCCGGTGCTGGTGCCGGAGCCGAGCGTCGACGACACCATCGCCATCCTGCGCGGACTGCGCGACCGGTACGAGGCGCACCACCAGGTGCGCTTCACCGACGAGGCGCTGATCGCCGCCGCCGAGCTCTCCGACCGGTACGTCACCGACCGGTTCCTGCCGGACAAGGCGATCGACCTGATCGACCAGGCCGGCGCCCGGGTCCGGCTGCGCACCCGGACCCCGGCCGCCGACGTACGGGACCTGGAGCGGCAGCTCGACGAGGTACGCCGGGACAAGGAGCAGGCGGTCTCCGACGAGAAGTACGAGCGCGCCTCCGCCCTGCGCGACCGGATCGCCGAGCTGGAGGAGCAGGTCCGCCGGGCGCACGGCGAGGACGGCAACGGCGGTTCACAGGTGCCCGAGGTGGGGCCGCAGGAGATCGCCGAGGTGGTGTCCCGTGCCACCGGCATCCCGGTCAACCAGCTCACCGAGGAGGAACGGGACCGGCTGCTGCGCCTCGAGGGGCACCTGCACGAGCGGGTGGTCGGGCAGGACGACGCGGTCTCCGCGGTCGCCGAGGCGGTCCGCCGTTCGCGTACCGGTCTCGCCGACCCGGAGCGGCCGATGGGCAGCTTCCTCTTCCTGGGCCCGACCGGCGTCGGGAAGACCGAGCTGGCCCGCGCCCTCGCCGAGGCGCTCTTCGGCGAGTCGGACCGGATGGTCCGGGTGGACATGAGCGAGTTCCAGGAGCGGCACACCGTGAGCCGTCTGGTGGGCGCGCCGCCGGGATACGTCGGCTACGAGGAGGCCGGGCAGCTCACCGAGGCGGTCCGCCGCCGCCCGTACGCGGTGGTGTTGCTCGACGAGATCGAGAAGGCGCACCCGGACGTGTTCAACATCCTGCTCCAGGTGCTCGACGACGGGCGGCTCACCGACGGGCAGGGTCGGACGGTCAACTTCAAGAACACCGTCCTGATCATGACGAGCAACCTCGGCTCGGAGCTGATCACCGGTGCGCAGCGTGCCGTCGGCTTCGGCGCCGGCGAGCCGGGCAGCGAACAGGAGAGCGACGAGCTGCGGGACCGGCTGATGCGCCGGCTGCAGGAGAACTTCCGGCCGGAGTTCCTCAACCGCATCGACGAGGTGATCATCTTCCGTCGGCTGGAGGCCGCGCAGCTGCGTCAGATCACCGAGCTGCTGCTGGAGGAGACCCGCCGCCGGATGCACGCCCAGGACATCGAGGTGGACGTCACCACCGCCGCCGTCGACTGGCTCGCCGAGCACGGCTACCAGCCGGAGTTCGGCGCCCGGCCACTGCGCCGCGTGATCCAGCGGGAGGTGGACAACCAGCTCTCCCGGATGCTGCTGGCGTCGGAGATCTCGCCCGGCCAGAAGGTCACTGTCGACGCTCGCGACGGCGCGCTCACCTTCGACGTCGGCGCCGGCGAGCGAGGCTACACCGCGGCCACGACGTCGCATCCGCGATGAGTCGCCCGGAGCCGCGCGAGCCGCAGCAGCCTCCCGAGGCGGAGCAGCCTGCCGAGACCGAGGAGTCCCGGGAGGACGCCGAACACCCCGAACCTATCCAGGCCCGGCCCACGGCCAACCCGGCGCGGGTCCGCATGCCGGCGGAAGGCTGGCGCCGCAAGACCGACGAAGGGGACCCGGAGACGTCCGGGCCGCCACCCGGAGAGGAGACCTGATGGTACGCGAGCAGCGGCTCGATCCCGAGGTTGCGGTGCTCTGGGACGACTTCCACGCCCAGGTCAACGTCCCGTCCGAACAGCTGCGACAGTGGCTGCTGACCCGCGGCTCGGGCGAGGAGGCGTTCGGCCCCGACCCGGACCTGAACCTGCCGGAGCCGGGGCGGCAGATCCTCAAGGTGCTGACCAAACGGAAGGTCGACCTCACCCCGGAGGACATCGAGGTGATGCAGGACGCCGTCGACCGGATCCAGGCCCTGGTGGACGCCCGGCCGCCGCGCGGCAACGCCGACGACGAGTGGCGGCACTCCCTGCTGGACCTCGGCCACGACATCCTGATCGAACGCTGACCGGCCGCGACCGCCCCGCCTCAGGTGCCCTGGTCGGACTCCAGGCTGCCCAGGGTGAGCCCGGCGGCGTCGGCGGCCGCCTCCCGGTCGGCGCGCATCCGCTCCTCCCGGGTCACCAGGTTGGCGTACTCGGTCAGCTCCGCCGGCCCCGGCACCTCCGGCAGCCGGCGCAGAAAGGCCTCGAGGTCCTGGGCGGCGGCGGTGTGCGCGGCGGCGGCACGGCGCAGCAGGTCACGGTCGTCCGCGGCGGGAGAAACGTCGGTCATGGGGCCCTGATACCCGTCGCTACGCCGTTCGCACCCCGTTCGCGTCGGCGACCGGAGCCAGCACGGCCGACCGGCGCACGCCGAACTCCGGATTCGCCACCAACCAGGCCAGGTACGCCGGGTGCGGGGCCAGCGAGTCGTCGTAGGCGGCCTTCGCCGTCTGCAGTACCCACTCGGCGGCCCGCGCCGCGGGGGAGTCGGGATGCCAGCCGAACATCAACCGCCAGCGCAGCGGCACCCCGGCCAGTCGGCGGGTGACCAGGCCGGCGGGTGGCCGGAAGGTGGCCTGGCAGAGTGCCACCGCCTCGCCCGCGTCCACCAGGTCCACGCAGCCGCGCACATCCGTCTCGTAGAGCTTGCGGGGCGTGAAGCCGGCGCGGGCGCACGCGGCCGCGAAGCAGTCGCCGAAGCAGCCGTCGCCCGGCGCCGCCACCCACTGTTCGTGCCGCAGGTCCACCAGCCGCACCTCCTCCCGCTCGGCCAGCGGATGCGACTCCGGCAAGAGCACCAGCACCGGGTCGACCGACACCTCCCGCCAGCTGAGCCCGCACTCGGCCGACGGGCTGGAGTCGCCGCAGACGCCGGTCAGCACGAAATCCAGCCGACCGCCGACGACCAGCTGCGCCAGCTCGTCCACCGACCAGGACGCGTACGTGGTGATCTGCGCCTGAGGCTGCGCGGCCGCGACCCGGTGCACGAGCCGGCCGAGGAATGGGCTGTTCACCCCGCCGAACCGGTACCGCCGGGGCGCGTCCGTCGCCCCCGCGAGACGGGCGGCCTCGTCCTGCAACCCCTTCATCGCGGGCAGCAGCACCCGGGCCCGAGCGAGCACGAGCTCGCCGAGCGCGGTCGGCCGGGCGCCGCGACGGTCCCGCTCGAAGAGTGGGCCGCCCAGTGTGCGTTCGATCCGTTGGAGCTGGGCGGTGAGCGCCGGCTGGGCCAGGCCGAGCGTCGACGCCGCTTTGGTCACGCTTCCCGTCTCGGCGATCGCGCACACCACCCGAAGGTGTCGCAGCTCCAGATTCATACCGTGACGGTATGACCCCGCTCCGGTTCTCCGGAAGAGCCGGATGGATCGGCGATTATGGATGAAGGTCGGCGGTCAGCCGCGCGGCTGCTCCGGAAGGTCGGCGAGGTAGGTGGGCCTGCCGCTGACCACGTCGCGGACCTTGTCCACCACGCCCAGCGCCGGCTCGACCACCCGGTTCCACGGCGGAGTGGCCGGGGTGTCCGGGTGCGGCCGGGTCGGCGCGGCCTCCTCGGCGATCTCCAGGCGGTTGCCGAGCCGGATCAACTCCTCCTCGGTCGCCACCGCGCGTAGCTCCACGACCAGCGCGCCCACCTCCTCGACGTGGCGGCGGACCCGCTCGGCGACGTCGTTGAGGTCGTCCTCGGCGAGCGTGCGCAGCGCGCCCAGCAGCGCGGCGTCCGCGTCGAGGATCCGGTCCACCCGATCGGCCGATTCGGGCACCGCCGACCGCACCGCCGGCAGCAGGTACTGCTCCTCGGCGGAGAGGTGCCGGGAGAGCGCGGCGGTCAGCACCGCCAGCTGCTCGTCGGCGGTGGGGTCCGGCCCGGTCAGCCGCGCCACGAGCTCCAGCAGCTGCCGGTGCTCCTGCCCGACGATGTCGGCGACGCTGCGACCACCGGGCCGGTAGCCCTCGTCGGGGGCGGGTGGCAGCGGAGGCAGGGGAACGGTCATCGTGCTCTCCTCGTCTGGCCGGGGGTGCGGATCGGGGACGTGCGGTCGCGGGCGGCGGTACCCGGGGCGGCGGATCGCGAAACCGCGCCCACCGCCGACCCGCCGCGGGAGACGGTGGCGCACGACCGCCGACCCGGCCGCGGCGAGTCGATCGGACGCCGCGGCTGGTATGAAGAAGCGATGACGAGCGACGCCACCTCCGCCCGACCCGCCCTCACCGACGAGGTCGTCGACCTCTGCCGTGACCTGCTCCGGATCGACACCTCCAACACCGGTGACAACGACACCAGCGCGGGCGAGCGCGCCGCCGCCGAGTACGTGGCGGAGAAGCTCGCCGAGGTCGGCGTCGAATCCCAGCTCCACGAGTCCGCCCCCGGCCGGGCCAACCTCGTCGCCCGGATCCCCGGCACCGACCCCGGCCGCGGCGCGCTGCTGGTGCACGGCCACCTGGACGTGGTGCCGGCCGACGCCGACGAGTGGTCGGTGCACCCGTTCTCCGGTGAGATCCGCGACGGCTACCTGTGGGGTCGCGGCGCGATCGACATGAAGGACTTCGACGCGATGGTGCTCGCCGTCGTGCGGCACTGGCAGCGCACCGGCGTACGCCCCACCCGCGACATCGTGCTCGCGTACACCGCCGACGAGGAGGCCGGCGGTGACTACGGAGCGCACTTCCTCACCCGCCACCACCGGGACATCTTCGACGGCTGCACCGAGGCGATCGGCGAGGTCGGCGGCTTCTCCTACTCCGTCGACGACGCCCGGCGGCTCTACCTCATCGAGACCGCCGAGAAGGGCGTGGACTGGCTGCGGCTGCACGCCAAGGGCCGCCCGGGGCACGGCTCGATGGTCCACGACGACAACGCCGTCACCGCCCTCGCCGAGGCCGTCGCCCGCATCGGCCGGCACCGCTTCCCGGTGGTGGTCACCCCGACCGTACGGGCCTTCCTCGAAGAGGTCTCCGAGCTGCTCGGCATCGAGCTGGACCCGGAGGACCCGGAGGCCGCGATCGCCAAGCTGGGGCCGATCGCCAACATCATCGGCGCCACGATCCGCAACACCGCCAACCCCACCCGCCTGACCGCCGGCTACAAGGACAACGTCATCCCCGGCCGGGCCACCGCCACCATCGACTGCCGCAGCCTGCCCGGCCAGTCGGAGCTGCTCGAGGAGCAGCTCCGCGCGCTTATCGGGCCGGACATCGCCATCGAGTACATCCAGCGCCAGCCGGCCATCGAGACCACCTTCGACGGTGACCTGGTCGACGCGATGTCCGCCGCGCTGCGCGCCGAGGACCCGGGCGCGCACCCGGTGCCGTACATGCTCTCCGGCGGCACCGACGCGAAGGCCTTCGCCCAACTCGGCATCCGCTGCTTCGGTTTCGCCCCGCTGCGACTGCCGGCCGACCTGAACTTCTCCGCGTTGTTCCATGGCATTGACGAGCGGGTTCCGGTGGACGGGCTACAGTTCGGCGTGCGGGTTCTCGACCGGTTCCTGCGTACCTGCTGACCCGCCTCCGGTTGCTGCGCCCGCGCGGCACCTCCCATCGTGAAGGGAACACCTCGCATGACCGACCAGCACGGTGAGCTGGACGCTGCTCTCGAGCGGGTGATCGACGCGGCCCGTCGCCACCTGTCCGCGGTACGCGCCGCCGACGGCCGCATCGACGACGACGACGTCTGGCAGGCGTACGTCGCTTTGAACAACGCCTCCCACGCCTACGACGAGCGCCTCCTGGACGCCTTCGGCGAAGTCACCCCGTGGGACGTCGAGGCGATCGACCCGGACGAGGCCGACGAGCGTTTCGCCGGCGGCGCCGAGGCGATCGAGGCCACCGACCCGCACCCGCGGGTGATCTCGGTACGCCAGCGTCGCGACTACCGGGTGCCCAGCGTCTCCGCGCTGATGCGGGTCGCCGAGGTGGCCCGCCGGGACAGCACCCCGGAGGACGACGAGCCGGCGCCGGTCGAGGGGGTCGGCGAGGCGGTGCTGGAGCTGCTGCAGAGCGGCGACGGCTCGCTCAGCGCGCTGGACATCCCCGAGCTGGAACCGCTCGACGGGGTGGTGATGGTCAGCGAGGTCGGCACCCCGGTCGACCTGGAGTCGTTCGAGGACGACGACGCGGTCGGCCCGTTCCAGCCGGCCGCCGACGACCGGCTGATCGGCCGTCTCGACGAGCACCCGTTCCTCGAGCTCGACGACGAGCACGACCACGTCCACTAGGCGATGCCGCCCCGGGGTCCGGCCGTACGGCACGGGCCCCGGGGCGTACGCCTGGCGGTTCGTTCAGTACGAGAGGCCCGGCTGCGGCTGGTTGACCCGGCGGCGACGCAGCATCACCTGCCGCGTGCCGTCCCGGAACAGCCGCACCCGGGCCAGCTCCCATCCGGAGAACTCCGCCTGGATCGCCAGCTGCGCCGCGGCGGTCAGCCGGTCGACGTTCGATGGCAACCGCAGCGGCGCGTATTCGTAGTCCATGTTCCCTATGCTGCCCAGGCCGGCGGTGGTTTGCCACCCCCGGCGGGGTGATCGACACCGCTGCCGCGGGCGCTTCGTGCCCACAGGTGGCACCCTGGCCGGTTCGCCGCCTCAGCTGTCGCGCTCGGGGTAGCCGACCGGCACCGCCGAGACATCCTCCAACGCGGTGATGATCTCTTCCGGCAGCGTCATCCGCTCCACCTGAAGCGCCCCGAGCAGCTGGCCCACCGTGCGGGCGCCGAGGATGGGAGCCGTCACGCCGGGCCGGTCCCGCACCCAGGCCAGCGCCACCTCCAGCGGCGAGACGCCCAGCCCGCCGGCCGCGGTGGCCACCGCCTCCACGATGCTCGAGCAGCGCGGCTCCAGGTAGGTGGCGACGAAACGCTCGAAGTGCGGCGAGGCGGCCCGGGAGTCGGCCGGGCGGCCGTGCCGGTACTTGCCGGTCAACACCCCCCGCCCCAGCGGAGACCAGGGCAGCACCCCCAGGCCGAGCGCGTCGCAGGCGGGCAGCACCTCCCGCTCCACGCCCCGCTCCAGCAGCGAGTACTCCACCTGGGCGGCCACCACCGGCGACCGCCCCGGCCAGGCCGCCTGCCAGGCCGCCGCGCGGGCGGTCTGCCAGCCGGAGAAGTTCGACACGCCGACGTACCGGACCCGGCCGCTGGCCACAGCGTGGTCGAGCGCGGCCAGGGTCTCCTCCAGCGGGGTGTCCGGGTCGTAGCCGTGCACCTGAAACAGGTCGACGTGATCGGTGCCGAGGCGGCGCAGCGAGGCGTCGAGCGTACGCAGCAGATGGCCCCGGGAGTTGTCGCGGCGGCGGCCGTTACCCGGTCGCAGTCCCGCCTTCGTGGCGATCAGCAGCTCGTCGCGGGGCACCAGGGCGCCGAGCAGCGACCCGATCACCGACTCGGCGTCGCCGTCGCCGTAGACGTCGGCTGTGTCGATCAGGTTGCCGCCCGCGTCGAGGTAACTCTTCAGCTGGGCGGCCGCATCGTCGGCATCGGTGTCCCGACCCCAGGTCATGGTGCCGAGCGCGAGCCGCGAAACCGCCAGCCCGCTTCGGCCGAGCGGTCGCTGTTGCATGGGTGAACCTTATTTCGAACACGGCGCAACCGATATCCTCGCTCCCGTCATGTCTCCCGGGTTCTGCCGGTGTTCCTGCCGCTGTCGCGCCCGAATCCGCCCACTCCATCGCCGTTTCGGTGAGCCGGTGATCCAGTCGTTCACCGGCATTGCGTAACCTGATGCGACCTGTGGAGCCGATGGGGGAGGACCATTGCGACTCGGGCTCAGCCTGGGATACCAGACGGCGTGGAGCACACCGGCCGATCACCTGGCCCTCGCCCAGGAGGCGGACCGGCTCGGTTACTCGGTGGTGTGGGCGGCGGAGGCGTACGGCTCCGACTCGCCCAGCATGCTGGCCTGGATCGCCGGGCAGACCGAACGGATCGACCTGGGCAGCGCGGTGATGCAGATCCCCGCCCGCACACCCGCCGCCACCGCGATGACAGCGGCGACCATCGACACTCTCTCCGGGGGCCGGTTCCGGCTGGGTCTCGGGGTGTCCGGGCCGCAGGTCTCCGAGGGCTGGCACGGTGTCCGCTTCGGCAAGCCCCTCGCCCGCACCCGCGAGTTCGTGGACATCGTCAAGCTCGCCGTGGCGCGCAAGGAGGTCGCCTACGACGGCGAGCACTACACCCTGCCGCTGCCCGACGGCCCCGGCAAGGCGCTGCGGTTGAGCTTCCATCCGCCCCGCGACCACATACCGATCTACCTGGCCGCCGTCGGCCCGAAGAACCTCGAACTCGCCGGTGAGATCGCCGACGGCTGGCTCGCCGTCTTCTACGCCCCCGAGTTCGCGCAGGAGCAGCTCGCCGCCGTACGCGCCGGCCGGGAGCGGGCCGGCAAGGAGCTGGCCGGCTTCGACGTGGTGCCGTCCGTGCCGGTGGTCGTCGGCGACGACGTCGCCGCCTGCGCCGAACTGGTCCGCTGGTATGCGGCGCTCTACGTCGGCGGCATGGGCAGCCGCAAGCAGAACTTCTACAACCAGTTGGCCACCCGGATGGGCTACGGTGACGCCGCCCGCGAGGTGCAGGACCTCTACCTGGGCAAGCAGCATCGGGACGCCGCCGCCGCGGTGCCGCTGGAGTTCATCGACCGTACGTCGCTGCTCGGGCCGAAGGAACGCATCGCCGACCGGTTGCGGGAGTACGCGGCCGCCGGTGTGACCACGCTGTCGGTCACGCTCTTCGTGGCG
This sequence comes from Micromonospora musae, assembly GCF_003626545.1. NCBI lineage: Bacteria > Bacillati > Actinomycetota > Actinomycetes > Micromonosporales > Micromonosporaceae > Micromonospora > Micromonospora musae. The sequence continues at coordinate 155,783 of NZ_RAZS01000011.1, read as the reverse complement.
GATCGGGAGAGCGGTGTGCAGACCCTTCGTACCGTCGCCGAGGCGCTCGAGCTTGCTGGAGTTGGCGAGTGACCTGGGTTGAGGCCATCGTCCTGGGCCTGGTCCAGGGGCTCACGGAATTCCTGCCGGTCAGCTCGTCGGGGCACCTACGGATCACCTCCGAGCTCTTCTTCGGGCGGGACGCCGGCGCGTCGTTCACCGCGGTGACCCAGCTGGGCACCGAAGCGGCCGTGCTGATCTACTTCGCGAAGGACATCTGGCGGATCACCCGTACCTGGGTCGTCGGAATCTGGGACAAGTCCGTGCGCTCCAGCCTGGACTACCGGATGGCCTGGTACGTGATCGTCGGTACGATCCCCATCGGCATCTTCGGCTTCCTGTTCAAGGACCAGATCCGCACCGCCGGCCGCAACCTCTGGCTGGTGGCCACCACGCTGATCGTCTTCGCCTTCGTGCTCGCCTTCGCCGAGTACTGGGGCCGCCAGACCCGCTCCCTGGAGAACTTCCGGATGCGCGACGGCGTCGTCATGGGCTTCGCCCAGGCCATGGCGCTGATCCCGGGAGTGTCCCGGTCCGGCGGTACGCTCACCGCCGGCCTGCTGCTCAACCTCACCCGGGAGACGGCGGCCCGCTACTCGTTCCTGCTGGCCATTCCGGCGGTGGTGCTCTCCGGTGTGTTCAGCCTCGGGGACGTGTTCGAGCCGGCGGCGCCCGGCACGGCAGCCCCGACCGTCGCCATGCTGGTCGTGGCGACGATCATCGCCTTCGGCGTCGGGTACGCGGCGATCGCCTGGCTGCTGCGCTACGTCGCCCACCACACCCTTTACGTCTTCGTGCTCTACCGGGTGGCGCTGGGCACGCTGGTCCTCGCGCTGCTGATGACCGGCGCCATCAGCGCCACCTGACCGCCGACCCGTTACGCCGACGGCCGGCACCCCGCCCTGGGGTGCCGGCCGTCGTGCTGTTGCGCTGCCGACCGCTTGCTCTGCACTCCGTCTTGCTCTGCACCCTCATACGCGCCGCGGCGCGCTGCTTGGGCTTCCGTTTTGTGGGGCGGATACGCCGCTGGCCGGCGCCCGTGTGGGGTGCCGGCCAGCGGTTGGTCGTGCTGTTTGGTTGTCAGCTGTTCCAGTACTGGGCCACGAGGTCGGCGGCCTGCTGCTCCCACTGGGCGTAGGCGTCGGGGTAGGCGGAGACCTGGACGGTCTGGGCGGCGTCGGTCAGCGGCATGTCCTGCCAGCCGTCGACCTGCTTGAGGCCCTTGAGGAACGCGGTGGTGGAGTACTGCGGGTCGGTGATCTGCTCCGGGGTGCCCCAACCCGAGGTCGGGCGCTGCTGGAACAGGCCCAGCGAGTCGTGGTCGTTGGCGTCACCGAGGTGACCCAGGTTGTGCAGCTTCGACTCCTGCAGGCTGGTGGCGATGGAGATGACCGCGGCCCGCTCGTTCATGTCCGACTTCTTCGTGGCGGCGATGATCGCCTTCACGTTGGCGGTCTGCTCGTCGTCGAGGTTGATGCGGGACTGGGTGCCGTGGGTGCCGTTGGGCATGGGCATCAGCTTGCCCTTGTCCACACCCGGCTTGTCAGCCTGCACGACAGCGACGGGCTTGGCATCCACCGCCGGGGTGGCGGCGTGGGCGGCGACGGGGCCGCCGATGACACCACCGGCGAACGCGAGACCAGCGATACCGAGAACGCTCTTACGCATGATCGTGTTCATGTCAAAGCTCCTTCGGGGGTGATGACCCACACCCGGGGGGGGTGTGCAGGTCAGCGCCACGCTCGGGCGCTTCACAGGAAGGGGGAAAAGTTTGTGGTCGGTCGGCGCCTGCGCGAACCGGGGGTGTTCGCGGGGCCGGGCCGGTGTCCCGGGGTGAGGGGGCTTCACCGCGCCGGGACGGTGTTCAACGGTCGACGGCCCGCCACCATTCCCGGCGACCCACACCCTCAGAACCGGGCCACACGCCGAGCGGCGGGCCTGCTACCTCGGCCGTCGCAGGTGTTCAACGCCCCCGACCCCGCCACGATTCCACCCCCAGGGTGCCACCGGTCACACCCCACACCCGCCCAAACCACCCACCAACCCACAGCCACACCCCGACCCGGCCTCCCACAAACCGAACAACCGACCCCGGTTCACCCCCGACGACCGATGATCCACACGCGCTCCATGAAGTCGCGGCATCCACCCACCCCGGACACCCCGACCTCACGGAAACCGAGTCGATCAACCGCGAACGCGTACGACGGAGGCGCGACGTCGCCCCGGAGACTCCCCGGCCACCGGCGAGACCCGCCCAAGGTCCACTCGAGGTCCATGAAGTCGCCGCATCCACGCACGCCGGACACCCCGACATCACGGAAGCCGAGTCGATCACCCGCCCCACGACGGTGACCGAACCAGACACCGCACCCCGGGACTCCCCCATGCCCAGGAACCTCCCGCGCCCGGCCAAACCTCGACGAAGGTCCGTCAAGATCAATGGAGTCTCGGCATCCACCCACCCTGGACACCCGGACCTCACGGAAACCGAGTCGATCGCCCGCCCCACGACGGTGACGGAGCACGACACCGCACCCGCGGGACCCCCACCCAGCGACCCCCACCCAAGGTCCACTCGACCTCCATGAAGTCGCCGCATCCACCCACCCCGGACACCCCGACCTCAAGGGAGCCGAGTCGATCATCCGGGTGGGCGGCGCGGGGTCGAGTCGGCCGGCGGGCATGAGCTGGCGCCCGCCGGAGGAGTCCGACGGGCGCCAGCTTCAATTCATGCCCGGGCTTCGCCCGGACGGTCCTGCATCAGTGCGACCCCATGAAGCGCTGACGGCGGCGCCACGCGAAGGTCAGGAGCAGGAGCACCGCACCGGCGCCGACCAGGCCACCACCGACCTTCATCGGGGTGCCGAGGCTGTCACCCGTGACGGGCAGCGGCGGCGGCTGGACGGGGTCGTCCACCCGCAGCTGGGTGGTGGCGACGCGACGGGAGTCGGCACCCGTCGCGGTGAAGGTCAGCAGACCGGTCACCGACGGCTTGTAGTTCCGGGTGAACTTGCCGTTCCCGTCCGTGTACGCGCTGAAGGTCAGCGGCGCGGCGGCCTGGTAGGCGACCGGCGCCATCGCGACGGTGGTGCCGTCGCTGCGGCGGGCCGGCGCCTGGTTCGCGGCGGGGGCCGCGAGCGGCCTCACCGTGACGACGATGTTCACCGTCTCCGTGGCACCGAAGCCCAGTCCGGTGAGCAGGACCGTCTGACCGAGGTTGATGGCCGGTCGGTTGACGGTCAGCGTCGGCTGCGGCGTGTACGGCGGTGGCTGCGGTGGGTCGGTGGTGACGCCTGGCGCCGGCGGCTGCGGCTGTGCCGCCCCCGCTGCCGTCGGCACGGTCACCACGGCCAGACCGACCGTGAGTGCCATGATGATGCGGGATAGCCGCATGGTTGGTTCCCTCCTACTGGTCACAGCTTGGTGCGGTATCTACTTGGGTGGTCCATGGGGTGGCCATGGGCGTGAGCCACAGCTCGGCCTCGCCGGTCGCGGTCTTCTTTCCGGTCAGGACGGTGACCTCCAACGTCCGACTCGTACCGGGCCGGACGTCGACGCTCGCCGTCGCGGCCTGGCGACTGCGTTCGGTGCCGCTGCCGACCGCCGTCTCGGCACCGTCGAGCCGGGCGTCGAGCACCGCCCCACCCGTTGGTGTGAAGATCGAGACAAGCGTGCGGACCGTGTACGGGTCACCCGCCATGCCGAGGCCGAGAACCGACTCACTGAGACCGGTTTTCGGCGCCGTGGACTGGAGCGTGACCCGCAGTCGGAGCTCGCGGCGCCCGTCGGATCGGCATTCGCCGACCGTCAGGGTGGCCGCCGGCCGCAGGTAGTAGCCGAGCTTCGCGCCGCTGCCGTCGTTGAGGAACACGCCGACCGTCGGCACGGTGTCCTGTTCCGGAAGGGCGCCGGCCAGCCGGCTGTCGCCGAACTGTCGTTGCTCCTCCGGGCGGGCACTCCAGAACAATATCCGGCGTTCCGTGACAGCACGGTCAAATGCGGACAACAACGCCTTCGGGTCCACATTCTTCGTGAAGAAGGCGTCGAACACCGCAGCCGCCGCCGCCGAGAAGAAGCCGTCCTGTTTCTCCGGTTCGAGACGCTGGTACGACTCGTTGAGCAGCGTCCGCACCACCGTGTCGGAGGCGAGCGGCACCCCGCCCGGGACCATCACCGGCCCGGTCGCCTTGAGCAGGTAGGAGAGCACGACGGGGTCCACGGCGAGCACCCCGTCGACCTTCGTACCGGTCTTGCGGCGGAACATCTCGCCGTAGAGGGCCGCGGCGGTCGGGAAGTGCGGCGTCAGGTTCACGTCCGCCGGATACATGCCCGGCAGATCGGCCCAGAGCGCGTGGACCTCCTTCGGCACGGGCAGCGGCGGGTTGAACCGCCCCAGCGAGGAGCTGCTGCCCTGCCGTCCCATCTGGACCCGGCCGTTCTTCGCCTCGATCACGGCGTACGCGCCGAACATGCCGCCGGTGGCGCGCAGCTCGGCCGGGTTCTGCGAGACCAGCAGGTAGCGTCGCGAACCGTCGGCGCCGAGCAGCGTCGGCAGCAGGCGCGCGCCCTGGTCGGCCGCCGCGGTCATCGTGGCCAGACGGTCGATCTCGTCCCGCAGGTCGGTGAGGGCCTGACGCACCTGGCTGACCAGGCCGCCGGCGGAGACCTCGGCCAGGTCCTGCCGGGTCTGCTGGATCGTCTGGTTGACGGCGGTGAGGTCGGCGGAGACGGCACGCAGCCGACCGACGTCCAGCCGCCCCTCGTTCGGAACCAGGTTGGCGAGGTCGACGCGGAGCAGGGCCGGAAAGGCCTTCCGGGCCAGATCGTCGACGCCCACCGCGATCTGCCGGACCGCGCCGAGGTCGTCGCCCGCGAACGGCGTGTGCCGGCCGAGCGCCCACCCGGGGTCACCGGTCGCCGACCGGGCCGCGCCGGCCTGCTCCTGGAGAGCGGCGAGAGTGCGCTGGGCACGTTCGGCGTCGCCGCCGACGACCTGGGCGCTGAGCTCCCGCGCCAGTCCGGCGGCGTTGAGCAGGTGGGCCCGCGCCTGCCAGCCACGGAAGCCGACCCAGCCGCCGGTCAGCAGCAGCAGGGATCCGGCCACGAGTGCGGCGAGCAGTGCCCGGCGCAGGCGGGCTCGCCTGCGCCGGCGGGACCGGCTGCGCCGTCGCCGCGGTCGTTCGCTCTCCGTCACTCCACACTCCCCGTTGCCGGAATCGGACAGAAGTCCCATTACTCCGCTGTTCTTAACACCCGTCGCACACGAATCGTGACGTTTCGACGGATCTTCATCGATAGGCGAGGTTCGTTCGGGTGACTCAGGCTGTCGCGCGGTTCCGCGCCACCTCACGCAGCAGCCGCTCCATCCGGTCCACGCCGGCCGGCAACGACATCTCGCGCAGGTACGCCTCGCGCCCCCGCCGCCCCATGTCGACCCGGGCGGACGGCGGGATCGTGGCGGCCAGCCAGAAGCGGTCGGCGAGGCTCGCCCAGTCCTCGGGCTGGCAGGAGAGCCCGGCCCGCGTCCGCTCCACCAGCTCGGCGGTGTCCCCACCTGCGGAGACGACCACGGGCGCGGCGCAGGAGAGCGCGGCCTGCAGCTTGCCGGGGACGGTGCCGCGCAGCTCGGGCAGGTCGCGCAGCATGACCAACTGGTAGTCCGCCGCGGCGTAGAGGTCCGGCATGTCCAGCGGCGAACGCCGCTCGACGAACCGGACGTTCTCCGCCCGCAGCTCCGCGGCGAGCCCCCGCACCCGCGGTTCGTCCGCGCCGGAGCCGACCAGGACCAGGTCCATGGAGCGGTCCAGCTCCGCCGCGGCCCGTACCGCGGTCTCCAGCCCCTGCCGGGCGCCGATCGTGCCGGCGTGCATCACCACGCAGCGCCCGTCGCGGCGCACCAGCCGGTTGGCCTCCGCACTCGGGCGCGCCGGCTGGAAGATCCGCTCGTCGGTCCAGTTGAGCACCACCGAGACCCGCTCCGGGTCGGCGCCCGCGGCGACCACGAGGTCCCGCATCGACGGCGCGACCACGGCGATCCGGTCCGCGGCGCGGAAGGCCCGGGTCATCGCGGCGGTGAGCCGGGCCGTCCACCGCCCGTCACCCCCCGCGGCGTCCTCCGGCCAGACGTCCTGTACGTGCAGCACCGTGGGTACCCGACCGATCAGTCGGGACACGCTGACGGCCGCGAAGCTGGTGGCGGGGAGCTGGAAGACGTAGAGCACGTCGATGCCGGCGAGGAAGCGCCGAGCCACCAGCGCCGCGCTACCGGCGAAGGTGAGGTAGCTCGCCATCCGGGCGCCGGTGGAGGGTTCCCCGGTGGCTACGTACTTCGGCACCCGGCGTACGGAGAGCCGATCGTCGCGGGTCCGGTGCCGCCATCGCTGCCGCCAGCCCGGGTACACCTGCCCGCCCGGGTAGTCCGGGAAGCCGGTCAGGACGCGCACCTCGTGCCCCCGGGCCGCCAGCTCCTCGGCGAGGCTGCCGGGGATGAAGGCCGGCTCCGGCGGGAAGTGGTACGACAGGATCCCGATCTTCATCCGCTCGTCACCGCCCTCCGGTTCCTCCGCCCCGGCGCGGCAGCAGGACCGGCGGCCACGGGACGCGCGTACGATTCGGGCAACCCCTCCGCGTCCGGCAGCGACCGCCGGCGCTGTCCCGTCGTGGTCCCACCGGCTGCGGCGGTACCGACGAGAGGGGTTCTGATGACCGACCGGGTGCTCTTCGTCTGCCACGCCAACCTGTGCCGCTCCCCGATGGCCGAGTACCTGGCCCGCAAGGTGCTGGCCGGACGACCGGTGACCGTGCAGAGCGTGGGTACGGACGCGGTGGCGGGTCTGCCGATGCACCCGTACGCCGCCGACCTCGCGGCGGAGACCGGTGCGGATCCGACGGACTTCCGCAGCCGGCGGCTGAACGCCGAGCACCTGGCCGACGCCACGCTGGTGCTCACGGCGACGCGACGCCAGCGCTCGGTCTGCACGGCGTTGGCGCCGTCGGCGCTGCACCGGACGTTCACGCTGCGCCAGTTCGGCAGACTCGCCGCCGCGGCGGAGCCGCCCGAGGACCCGGCCGGCGACCCCCTGCGCGCCGCCGTCCAGGCCGCCGCCCTGGCGCGGGGGCGGCTGCAACCCGCCGCCCCCGGCACTGACGACCTTCGGGACCCGATCGGCGGCACCGCCGCCGACTTCCGCCGTTGCGCCGAGGAGATCGAACGGTCCATACGACCCCTCGCCGCGCTCATCGTGGCAGCCGGGTGAGTTCCTGTGTGTGATCGCTGACGGCGTTCGGCTCACCGCTGTCGCTGTGTCGCGCGGTCTTGGGCCGCTCGGCGGGCGCCTCGGCCAACTCCGTCGTGGCGACCACCCGGTACGCCTCGTACTGGTACGCCTCGGCCTTCGGCATCTTGGCCATGTTGAGCACGCAGCCGAGGAGCCGCACCGAGACGGCGTGCAGCGCGCGGGACGCGGCGGCGACCTGAGTTCGCGAGGTCCGCCCCTGCTGGCTCACCAGCAGGGCGCCGTCCGCCTGGACCGCCACGACGACGCCGTCGGTCACCGCGAGCAGCGGCGCGGTGTCGATGATGACGATGTCCGCGGACTCGCGGAGGGCGAGCAGCAGGTCCGCCATCGCCTTCGAGCCGAGCAGCTCGCTCGGGTTGGGCGGGGCGGAGCCGCTCGGCAGCACCAGCAGCGACTTGTCGCCCCAGCGCTGCACGACGTCGCCCACCTGGACGTCGCCGACGAGCACGTCGGTGAGACCGACGCCGGCGTCGATGCCCAGGTAGTCGTCGACCTTGGGTCGGCGCAGGTCGGCGTCGACGAGCAGGACCCGCCAGCCCGCCTCGGCCAGGGCGATCGCCAGGTTGCAGGAGAGAGTCGTCTTCCCCTCTCCCTGGAGCGCGCTGGTGACGGCGATGACCCGGGCCGGCTCGTGCACGTCGACGAAGCGCAGGTTGGTACGCAGCTTGCGGATCGCCTCGGCGCGGGACGAGTTGGCCGCTTCGCCGACGATCAGCGGTGCGGACCTGGCGCCGGTCTCGAACGGGATCTCACCGAGCAGCGGGCTGCCGGTGGTCCGCTGGAGGCCGGCCGCGTCGCGCAGCCGCACGTCCGCCACGCCGCGCAGGATGGCCAGGCCGACCCCGAGCACCAGGCCGATGAGCCCGCCGAGGGTCAGGTTGCGCACCGGCTGCGGCGACACGGGGCTGGAGCTGACCCGGGGACCGCTCACGATCTCGATCTTGATGGGGGCCTTGCCCTCCGGCGGCGTCTCGACCGTCTGCACGAGTTCGACGAACTTGGCCGCGAGCGTCTCGGTCACCTTCAGCGCCCGGGCCTGGTCGGTGTCGGTCACCGCCGCCCGCAGCAGGACGGTGCCGGCCTCGGTCGAGGTGCTGACGCTCCGCTGCACCTCCTCGGCGGTCCGGCCCACGGGGTTCTCGGCCACCACGGTCTGCGCGAGCCGGTCGCTGGTCAGCAGGTCCGCGTAGGACTTGACGCGCTGCTGGAGGAAGAGGCCACCCTGGTAGGCGTCGGTGACTCCCTGGTTGGGCGTGGTGACGAAGAAGGTCACCGAGGCTTCGTACCGGGGCTGGGCCCGGACGGTGAGGAACGCACTGGCGCCCAGGGCCACCATCACGGTGACCAGCGCGACCCACCAGTGCCGACGCACGTGGCGAAGTTGGCGGAGCAGGTCCATCAGGTGCGCCTCCGTACCGGACCGGTATCGCCAAAGAACTTCACGAAAACCCCCAAGGTCGTCCGTAACTCGTGAAACCATTAAAGCGGCTCATGCGGCTTATGTCCGGAGTTATGTGTTTTCTGTGACGAGCCGTGTGCCCGAATTACCAACCCGGGAAAGACCCATTCGGCATCGGGCGCGCTGGTGGAAAAGTCGGTGACCGCCCGACAGCGGCTGCGGGACGACCCGCATCGCCCCTCCGGCGCCGCTGGGTGACGAATCCGCGACGGGGGTCGTCGGGGCCTCCGCACCTCCTGGCCGGAGCGACACCCGGACGAACTTCCAGGCAGGCGGACGCCGCGACACGCGACGCCTGTCGGCCGTCACGACAGCGCGGAGCGGATGAGAGACCGGAGCCGCCCGGCTGCTCGGCCTCATCTCGATCGATCTCGCCGCAGGCGGCGACAGATCGCGAGAATGGTCGTGCACCGCGGTCGACCGGCGTCGGGACGGCGTTCTTTCACTCCCCGGAGAGTCCCGCCAGGCCGCCAACCCCCGGGGGATCACGGCAATCGCGCAAGGCGCCCGAAATCACCGCGCCGCACGACGTGCCGAAGTCGACTCGCCTCAGGGAAAGTCGGGGCGTCCCCGACTTCGATGAACTCGAAAACGATCAAGCTGCGGGTACGGCTCAGCGGCGCCGCTCGGTCCCGTGCTCGTCGTCGGTCTCCTCGTAGAGGGCCTCGGCGGCCGGCTCCGTGAGATCGTCGCCCGGGACCGCCACCTGTTCGACCCGGTCCTGCTCGTCCTGCTGCCCGCGCGGCGGCGGTTCGGGCGCGGTGGGGTCGCCGGCGAAGCCGTACTCGTTGGGCTCGTCGTGCCTGCTCATCCGGTCACCCTCCCGATTTCTCCCGCTTCGCCTCTACCGCCAACCGTAAGTGGTGATCGTTGCTCCCGCAGCGAGGCGGGGATTGTCGGCGGGGCCACGGGCCGGCGACGTTGAGCGAGGCCCACACCAGCTGGCGCAGCACGATGATGATCGCGGCCGCGGCCAGGGCGGTCCAGCTACGGCCGGTGGCGAGCCGCAGCAATCCGGCGGCGGTCAGCAGGTCCAGCAGCACCCGTACCGCCAGCAGCGCCCGACCGGTTCCGACCAGCACGACCGCCGCGCAGAGCAGCGCCAGCCCGGTCACCACGCCGACCAGCAGCGTCGTCACGCGCTCCGCTCCCCATCGCTCACCTGCTGCTTCTCCTTGCGGATCTCCCGCCCGAGGAAGTAGTTGAGCAGGGTCCGAATGGTGGCGATCGCGGCCAGCTGACCGACCTGTTCGAAGGTCGGCGACACCGCCGTACGCAGAATGTCCGCGGCGAGCTGGAACTCCAGGCCGAGCGTGAGGAACCGGCCGAGGCTGAGCCGGATCGGGGTGAAGATGGCGGCGGTGCGGTGCCGTAGCCCCTCGACCACGAACCGCACCGCCGCGAGGACCGCCCCGACGAAGATGATCAGAGCGCCCGCCACCTCCACCACGCCGACCAGGACCTCGTCGGCGTGGCGCAGGAACCCCTCCACGTCCATCCCGGGCCGTTACCCGGCCATGGCAGGGGTAGTCGGTCCTCAGGTCAGCTCGGCGACGGCCTCGAGGATGAGCCAGAGGCCGGAGATCGCGAAGAGCGCGGCCGCACCGTACTGGATGGCCTTCTCGGGAAGCCGACGACCGAGCATCCGCCCGACCAGGATCGCCAGCGCGTCGGCGACGACCATGCCGATCGTGGAGCCGATCCACGTACCGACCCAGCCGTGCTGGGTCGCCAGGGTGATGGTGGCGAGCATCGTCTTGTCCCCCAGCTCGGCGAGGAAGAACGCCACGCCGACCGTCAGGATCGCCGACTTGGTCGCCTTCTCCGCCTTACGCCGCTCCTCCTCGGTCAGGGAGTCGCCCCGCAGGGTCCAGGCGGCGAAGCCGAGGAACGCGACACCGGCGATCAGCGAGATCCAGTCCGTCGGCAGCACCGAACCGAGGCCGACGCCGATGGCCACCGACGCGAGGTGCACCACCGCGGTGGCGACCGTGATGCCGATCAGCACCGGCACCGGCTTGTATCGCGTGGCGAACGCCAGCGCCATCAGCTGGCTCTTGTCCCCCAACTCGGCGACGAAGATGACGCCGAAGCTGATGACCAGCGCGGCGAGAAATCCCTCCATGACATCCTTCCCGATCATGCCGGGAGGAGGTACAGGGGTGCCCTCGACCCGGCTGTCACAGCCTGAGTCGAAGGTCTCGCCCGCCCCACCGGAAGCAGGGCCGCCTGGCCGGATGCGCGAGGCACCAGTATGTCGACCACGACGTTGGGGGCTACTCCCCTTCGCGGGACCGAGCTTAACCGACCGGCGCTGCCGCCTGCGGCACGGGTCATCGCGTCCGGTCGAAACGCCCTGGCCCGGTCGGGCGATCGCCGACCACTGCTGCGGACGACCGAGCCGCGCCGGCCGACGGCGATCGCCGCGCCGCGCCGCGCGGGCGGATCACACCGCTCGGGCCAGCGTGACGCCGAAGAGCCCGTCCGGGTCGGTCCAGAACGCCCGACCGGCGAACTCCGCGGCGTCGAGCTCCGCCGCCACACCCTCCGGACGGAACTTCGCCGAGATCTCGGTACGCAGCTCCTCTCCGGCGGCGAACGCCACCTCCAGGTCGAGGCCGGGGATCCGCACCCGCATCGGCCGGTCCGCGCGCAACCGCATCTCGATCCACTCGCACGCCGCGTCCCAGCGCGCCACGTGGGTGAACGCGGCAGGGTCGAAGTCCGCCCCGAGCTCACGGTTGATCACCCGCAGCACGTTGCGGTTGAACTCGGCGGTCAGTCCGGCGGCGTCGTCGTACGCGGGAACGATGATCGACGGGTCCTTGACCAGGTCCGTGCCGAGCAGGAGCCAGTCGCCGGCCTCCAGGGCGGCCCGCATCGCGCTTAGAAACGCCGCCCGCTCGTCGGGGAGCAGGTTGCCGATCGTGCCGCCGAGAAACAGCACGAGTCGCCGCCCACCGGTGGGCAGTCGGTCCAGGTGCCGGGTGAAGTCCCCGACGATGCCGCGTACCCGCAGGCCCGGATAGTCGGCGGCGATCCGTGCGGTCGAGGCGCGCAAGGCGCTGGCCGAGACGTCCAACGCGACGAAGGTGCCCAGCCCGCCCCGGTCGGTGAGGGCGTCCAGCAGGAGCCGGGTCTTCTCCGACGAGCCGGATCCCAGCTCGATGAGCGTCTTGGCGCCGGTCAAAGCCGCGACGGCCGACGCCCGGCGCGCCAGCACGGCACGCTCGGCCCGGGTCGGGTAGTACTCGGGCAGCCGGGTGATCCCCTCGAAGAGCTCGCTGCCCCGGGCGTCGTAGAACCACTTCGGCGGCAGCCACTTCGCGTCGGCGGTGAGCCCGAGGCGGACGTCCTCACGCAGCCCCCGTGCCAGGTCCTGCTCCTCGAGGTGGATCTCCAGCGGCTCGGCGCTCATCTGACGGCACTTCCCTTCCCATGGATGGACCTTGCACAGGCACCGGGGGCGTGCTCAGGTGAGCGGGCGCAGCCGCACCCGGCCGGGGACGGCGCTCACCAGTTGACCGTCGGGCAGTTCGCGCCAGCCGGGCTCCTCGTCGTGCGGCTCGGAGGCGAGCAGCACCGCGTCCGGGCTCTCGCGCACCGACAGCGCGTGCCCGAGGACGCTGGCGACCACGGCACGGCCATCGGTGAGCAGCACGTTGAGTCGGGATCCGGGGGCGGCCTCGGCGACCGCTCGCACCGTCGCGGCCACCGCGTCGGCCGCGTCCGCGCCACCGCGCAACCGGTGCCGTACCAACGCCCAGAGCAGCGCCGAGTCGGTGGTGGCGTCCAGGGTGAGCAGGTCGCGTACGGGCAGCTCGGCGGCGAGCGGCACGACCGTGTCCGGCCAGCCCCGGATCACACCGTTGTGGCTGAACAGCCAGCGCCCCTCGGAGAACGGCGCGGCCGCGTCGTCGAGCACCGCCATGCCGACGGTGGCGGAGCGGACGGCGGCCAGCACCGCGCCGGCCGAGGTCACTTCGGCCAGCTGCGCGATCGTCGGGTCACTCCAGATCGGCTGGGCCCGCCGGTAACGCACCGGCGCACCGTCACCGGGGTACCAGCCGATCCCGAAGCCGTCGGCGTTGATGGTGCCCCCGCCCCGCATGTCGCGCGGCGCCCACGCCTGGCGGACCAGGGAGAACGGCGGCTCGAACAGCAACCGCGCGAGGGTGACCGGCGGCCCGAGATAGACGAGGTGTCGGCACATCAGGCGGCTCCGCCACGGGCCTCGGCCGGGCCCGTACCCACGGCCGGGCCCGTACCCACGGCCGGGCCGGTACCCGCAGTCGGAGCCGGGCCCACCGCCGACCGCTCCGGCGAGGCCGGCCGAGGCCGTCGGAGCCCCGTCACGACCGCGACTCCTCCGGCCGAGCGTCCCGGGCGCAGCGGAACCCGCTGAAGATCTGCCGGCGGATCGGGAGGTCCCAGTTGCGGAAGGTCCCCCGGCACGCCACCCGGTCGGTACCGAACGAGCCGCCGCGCAGCACCCGGTAGTCGTCGCCGAAGAACACCTCGGAGTATTCCCGGTACGGGAAGGCGGTGAACCCCGGATGCCCTCGGAAGTTGGTGGACGTCCACTCCCAGACGTCCCCGATCAGCTGGTGCACGCCGAGCGGTGACGCCCCGTCCGGATACGCACCGACCGGGGCGGGCCACAGGTGCCGCTGGCCGAGGTTGGCGTGCGCGGCGGCCGGGTCGTCGTCGCCCCACGGGTACCGGCGGGAGCGTCCGGTCGCCGGGTCCCACCGGGCGGCCTTCTCCCACTCCGCCTCGGTGGGCAGGCGCTTTCCCGCCCAGCTCGCGTACGCCTGCGCCTCGTACCAGCAGACGTGCACCACCGGCTCGTCGTCACGCACCGGCGCCCACCGCCCGAACCGCCGGTAGGCCCAGCCGTCGCCGTCACGACGCCAGTGCAGCGGTGCGGAAAGCCCGGCCGCCATCCGGTGCGCCCAGCCGGCGCTGCTCCACCAGCGCGAATCGTCGTACCCCCCGGCGGCGACGAACCGCTGGTACTGGCCGTTGGTCACCGGGGCCGCGTCGATGACGTACGCGGGCAGCTCCACCGGGTGGGCCGGGCGCTCGTTGTCCAGCGCCCACGGGTCGGTGTCGGTGCCCATGGTGAACGGGCCCGCCGGGATCAGCACCTCACCGCCGACCGGTGCCCGCGGTTCGGGCGGCGGCGGCGCGTGCAGCACGGCCGGGCCGGCGCGCAGCTGATGGGTGGCGAGCATCGTCTCGTCGTGCTGCTGCTCGTGCTGCACGATCATCCCGAACGCGAAGCCCTCGGCCACCAGCCGCCCGTGCGTGAACCGAACCCCGTCGAGCAGGTCGTAGACCTTGTTCCGGACGGTCGACACGTAGGCCCGGGCCTCGGCCGGAGGCAGCAGCGGCAGGGACGGGCGGTCCTTGCGCGGCTGCTTGAACGCGTCGTAGAGGTCGTCGATGTCCTGCCGCACGGGTGGCCGGCCACCCACGTCGCGGACCAGCCACAACTCCTCCTGGTTGCCGACGTGCGCGAGGTCCCAGACCAGCGGGGACATCAGCGGCGAGTGCTGCCGCATCAGGTCGGCGTCGTCGACCACCTCGGTCAGCAGCGCGGTACGGGCCCGGGTGCGGTCCAGCTCGGCCGCGATGCGGGCCCGCAGCTGCTCCGTTCCGAGCCGGTCGATGCTCGTGTCGGTCACCGGTCTCCTCCCTCCGCGGCGGCTCGTCGCCGTCGTACGCCTCGGTGGATCTCGTCGGTCAGCTCGGCCGGCAGGTCGAGCCGGGGCAGCGCCGCGAGGGCCAGGTCGAGCAGGTGCGCCGCGGCGGTGGCGAGCGCCCGGTCGGCGAGTCCGGCGCGGGCCGCGTCGTGCCACCGGTGCGCCACCGGCGCGCTGACCAGGTATGCGGCGTGCAGGGTCGCCGGATCGGCGAAGAGGGCCGCCAGCACCGCCAGCGGGATCATCCAGTCCCGGCCCGGCTGCGCGTCGAGGTAGCGCAGTTCGAGGTAGCCGCGCGGTCGTACCGGCGGGAAGAGGGTGCTCACGTGGTAGTCGAGGTCGTCGGTGGTCGGCGGCCTCGGTAGCGCACCAGCGAGCCAGTCGGCGAAGGTGACGTCGGGCGGGGGTGTCCAGTCGGGCCCGGCGGTGCGCAGGCACAGCAGCGGCGCGGCGAGCACGTAGCGGGTCCACGCCGTCACCGGGTCGTCGTCGGGTCTTGCCGGGGACCAGACCGGGCCGGTGCGGGCCGGGTCGGTCGAGAGCCAGGCCGCCATGCGGAAGGAGGCCCAGCCGGTGCCGCGCCCGGCGTGTCGATCGGCCGTGGCGAAGGCCGCGACCAGCGGCGGCCCGACGGCGTGCGCCACGGCCCAGCGCAGCGGCACCTGCTCGGGTTCACCCGCGTCGAGGCAGACCTGCAGGCCGGCGGTGCAGTACATCATCGTGCGGCCGGCTGCGCCGCCGCGGTCGAACACCCGGCGCATCGCCCGGTAGCGGGGCGTCTCCAGGACGGGCTGCGGCTGCCGGTAGGGGTCGATGCCGGTGCCGCCGAGGGTCAGCCCGGCGCGTTCCAGCAGGCCGGTCACCTGCGCGATGTCGGTCTCGGTGGCGCGGATGAGCGCGCCGATCGAGGTGTGCGGCGGAGTCGAGAGCTCCACCTGGCCGCCCGGTTCGAGGCTGACCGCGCTGCCGCGCCGCAGCGGCTGCGCCGGGCTCGCCTCGTCGAGCGTCACCGGGCTGTGCCGCCCCAGCGCCGCCCGCAGCCGTGCGGGGTCGACCGGGCGGGCGGGGTCGGCGACGTCGTGCACGGTCCATTCCAGCTCCACGCCGGTGCGGACCGGCGGGCCGGTCTTGAAGCAGATGCGGGCGAGGTGACGGGCGGCCGCCCCGGACTCGTGCAGGATCGCTCCGCGATCGAGCTCGGGTGGCGTCGTCATCGGTCGGCCCCCTCCCGCACCGGCATCCGGACCGGGTGTCACCGTAGCGGCACCCACCGACACCGCGGGCCGGTCTGCGGGCCCGTCAACCCCTGTCTAGCAGACCGTGGCGGAACGGCCGGTGCGAACAACCGCGCCGGACACCACGGTCGCGGGCGTACGCCGCGACCACGGCGCTGGGCGACGACGACGGCGGACGACGGACGGTCCGCACGACACCGGCGCGGCCCGGCGCCGCCGACCCGCCCTGCTCAGCCCACCGGCAGGGCCGACGCCGGGCCGCTCCCGTTGCCCTTGCCGTCGCCCTTGTCCTTGACCTTGCCCTGGTCGTCGCCCTGGTCCTTGTCCTTGTCCTTGACCTTGCCCTGCCCGTTTCCGGGCTCGGCGGGGACGGGCGGCGGGGATGGCCTCCCGGCCCGTGCCGGTTCCTGGCAGTACGCCTCGACCTCGCCGACCCCGCCGGCCGCCTCGACCAGCGGGCGGAACGAGGGAGTGGTGAGCGCCTTCTCCCGCTGGGCCGGCTTCTTGGCCAGGTACGCCGCGCACAACCGGACCGCCTGCTCGTCCTGCTCGGGGCCGCCGGAGGACCGCTCGGGGTCGGGGCTCGGCGCCACGTCGGGTCGTGCGTCGGTGGAGGTGCTCTCGGCGGGGCGGGACTCCGGGCGGCCGGTGGCGGGCGTCGGGCTCACCGGGACGGGCGGCGCCGCCGCTTGCTCCAGGGTGACCGCGGCGAAGGCGACCCCGGCCGTCGCGGTGACGAGCAGGCCGGCGACCCAGGCCAGCGCGCCCGCGGTGAGTCGACGCCGCCGTGGCGCGCGGAGGGTCGTCGGCGTCGCGCGGGCCGCCCGAAAGGCCGCCAGCGCGGCCTGCTCCCCCTCGAGTTCGTGTGCACGGGCCGGCGCCGCCGCGGCGGCGAGCAGCTCCGCGAGCGGATCCGGCGGGCCGTCCGCCTCGGCCGGCTCGCCCGCCCGGGCCGCGTCGAGAAGCCGATCGGCCTCCGCGCGGTCGGCGAGCCGATCCGGCTCGCGACCGTCACTCATCCTGAATTCCCCCACGTCAACCATCCGCCGGTTCGGCACGCGGCGCTCGCGGACGCAACTCGCCGCGCGAGCGGGGCGGCGTCGCCCGCTCCGACATCACCGGGAACGGCTCCGTGCCGTGCTGCTCCAGCAGCGCGGCGAGCCGCCGCAACCCCCGGTGCGCGGCGGTACGCACCGCGCCCGCCCGACGACCGAGCACCCGGCCGGCGGTCTCGGCGTCGAGCCCGACCACCGCCCGCAGCAGGACGGCCTCCGCCTCCCGGGGCGGCAGGGTGGCGATCAGCGCGAGCGCGGCCTCGGTGCCGAGGCTCTCCCCGGCCCGCTCGGCGGTGTCCGCGTCCCCGGCCAGCTCGTTGAGCGCCTGCACCGGCACCGGTAGCGACGGGCGGCGACGCTGCCGACGCAGGTGGTCCATGGCCCGGTTGCGGGCGATGGTGATGGCCCAGGCACGGAACTCGCCGCCGGTGAAGCTGGGCAGATCCCGCGAGATCTGCAGCCAGGTCTCCGACGCGACGTCCTCCGCGTCCGCGCCCACCAGCGCCGTCACGTAGCGCAACAGTCCAGGTTGGATGCTCCGGTAGAGGAATCGGAAGGCCTCCTCGTCGCCGGAGCGCGCCTTCGCCACCGCCTCGCTCAGCTCCGCCGTCATGCCGTCGCCGGCCCTGGAGCAGCCGGTGGGCGGCATCGGTCCCCGCAGGCCGGCGAACGCCGTACCGGCCGGCTCTTGGACCGGGCCTCTCCCCGCACCTCTTCCCAGACCTCCGCTGCCCCTTGTTCCCGCGACCGCGGCGGCGCGGGCGACCTCTCCGGGCACCCCCCGGCGCTCGACGCCGACCCAAAGCCACACCGGCGTAGTCAGCGGGCCAACGCTAGGATCAGGCAACCGGAGCGACAAGCTAACGGCACGTCACAGAAGAGTGACAATTATCAACAGCGCAGCGCCGCGTGTCGGCGTAACACTTCGACGACCTCGGACGCTGCACCTCCTCCACCCCCGTCGGCGCGGCCGCCGGGCGGGTTCCCGGCAGGAAACGGACGCGCAGCGTGATCAATGCGTCACGCAGCGACGGCGAATCGGGCGTACGGCACCGGCCGCACGGCGGTGACCGCCCCGCACGCGGGACTGCGCCGTGCGTGCCCACCGACCCCTCTGGGTACGGTAATCCCGTGTTGTCATCGGAGGTCGTGCTCAGCGGTCGCTACCGCCTGGACGAACGCGTCGCCACCGGCGGCATGGGCGACGTCTGGCGGGGCACAGACCAGGTCCTCGGCCGGCAGGTCGCGGTGAAGGTTCTGCTGCCGTCGCTGGTCTCCGACCCCGATTTCATCGCCCGGTTCCGCGCCGAGGCGCGGATCATGGCCGCCCTGCGGCATCCCGGCATCGTGCAGGTCTTCGACTGCGGCGAGGACGAGCTCGCCGACGGTGGTCGGGCCGACTACCTGGTCATGGAGTTCGTCGACGGCGAGCCGCTCTCCAAGCGGATCGAGGCCGCCGGGAAGCTCGGCGTGGCCGAGACAATGTCGATCGTGGCGCAGGCGGCGCAGGCGCTGGCCGCCGCGCACCGCGGAGGCATCGTGCACCGCGACGTCAAGCCGAGCAACCTGCTCGTGCAGGAGGACGGCTCCGTCGTCCTGGTCGACTTCGGGGTGGCCCGGTCGACGAACGTCACGAGCATCACCAGTACGAACGCGGTGCCCGGCACGGCGCTCTACATGGCGCCCGAGCAGGCGGCCGGGCGACCGGTCAGTGGCGCCACCGACATCTACGCCCTCGGCGCGGTCACCTACTGCTGCCTCACCGGCACGCCCCCGTTCACCGGGGACAACCCGCTCCAGGTGGCGGTGCGGCACCTGGACGACGAGCCACCGGAGCTGCCGCACGACATCCCCGAGGCGGTCCGCGCCCTGGTCTCGCGCGCCCTGGCCAAGGATCCGGCCGAGCGGTTCAGCAGCGGCGCGGCGATGGCCGAGGCGGCGCGTACCGCGGTGACCGGTGACGCCGGGCCGACCGCCATGGTCTCGGTGACTCCGCTGCGCGGCGCCGGCCCGGACACCCAGCCGGAGCTCACCCCCGGCGCGCTGGTGGCCGATGGCCCGGCCCGGCGCGGGCGACCGGCGCTGCTGGGCGCCGCCGCGGCCGTGCTGGTCGGGCTGGTCGGGCTGGCCGCCGCGCTCGGCGCCACCAAGTACGCGGGGGACGCCCCGGCGGTGGAGCTCACCCCGACCACCCCGGCGGTCACACCGACCCAGAACACCGACCTGTCGATCGGCAACGAGGTGAAGCCCACCGACCCGGACCGGCCGGTGCGGCCGACCGCTCCCCGCACGAGCGCACCGGCCTCGACCAGCCCGAGCCAGAGCGCCCAGCCGAGCGACTCCGCCAGCCCGGAGTCGCCGAGCCCGACGCCGAGCGCTTCGGCGACCGGATCCCCTTCGACCAGCGTGTCGCCGGAGCCCACGGCCACGGATCCGAGCACCACGCCGACCACCCCGGACGGCGGGGACCCGCCGCTGGGTGGGAGGGAGTGACCGACCGGAGGCGGCCGACGGCCGGTTGACGGCGTCGGTTCGCCGGACGCACGACCAACCTCACCCGTCCCGATATCCCCAAACCGGACTTACGGCAGCAGACAGCGCCCTACGCTCCAAGCAGGTCTTTTCCCCCGTCTGCCCCAGGAGCTTGGGTGAGCGCTGAGAAGTTGGTCGTGATCGGCCAGGGTTACGTCGGACTACCACTCGCCATCCGGGCCGTCGAGGCCGGACTCGACGTGGTCGGGCTCGACGTCGACGGCGACCGGATCAAGCGGCTCGCCTCGGGTGAGTCCTTCGTGGAGGACATCAGCACCGACCGGCTCGGCCGCGCGCTGAGCACCGGGCGGTACCGGCCGAGCACCGAGTACCCGGACGCCGAGGGATTCGACATATGCGTGATCACGGTGCCCACTCCGCTGCGCGACGGCACGCCGGACCTCAGCTTCGTTGAGCAGGCCGGCATCGGCATCGGCCCGTACGTCCGGCCGGGCTGCACGGTCGTCCTGGAGTCCACCACCTACCCCGGCACCACCGAGGAGCTGCTGCGGCCGCTGCTCGAGTCGGCGAGCGGTCTGCGCAGCCCCGGCGACTTCCACCTGGGCTACAGCCCGGAGCGGATCGACCCGGGCAACCCCACCTGGCGCCTGGAGAACACCGCGAAGGTGGTCTCCGGCGTGGACGCCGAGTCGCTGGCCCGGGTCGACGACTTCTACCGGCGGATCGTCGAGCGTACGGTGCCCGTCGACTCGACCCGGGTGGCCGAGCTGACCAAGCTGATCGAGAACACCTTCCGCCAGGTCAACATCGCTCTGATCAACGAGCTGACCATGCTCTCGCACCACCTGGAGATCGACGTCTGGCAGGCGATCGAGGCCGCCGAGACGAAACCCTTCGGATTCATGCCGTTCCGGCCGGGCCCCGGGGTGGGCGGGCACTGCCTGCCGATCGACCCGTGTTACCTGTCCTGGCAGGTGAAGCGGCGGTTGGGCCGGCAGTTCCGCTTCATCGAGCTGGCCAACGACGTGAACCACGAGATGCCCGAGCACGTGACGCAGCGGGTGATGGCCGGGTTGAACCGGCGCGGCCGCGCGATCAGCGGATCCCGGCTGCTGCTGCTCGGGCTCGCGTACAAGCGGAACACCGGCGACATGCGCGACTCCCCCGCGGTCGACGTGGCCCAGCGGTTGCAGGCGCTGGGCGCGGAGGTGCGCGCCGTGGAGCCGTACGCCGAACCGCACCACATTCCCGGCGGGGTGGCCGTCGTGAGCCTCACCGAACGGGAGGTCCGGGAGGCGGACGCGGTGATCGTGGTGACCGACCACGACGTGTTCGACTACGACCTGGTCACCCGGCACGCCCGCTACGTCTTCGACTCCCGTAACCGCTGCGCCGGCGACGTGGTCGAGCGGTTGTAGACCGGCACCGCCGGTGCGGTCGGCGTCAACGACGACGGGACCGCACCGGCGCTGTCACAGGTCGGCGAGCGCCTCCACCACCGGCCGGGCCAGCGCACGGCGTGCGGGCAGCACCGAGGCGAGCAACGCCGCCACCACCGCGACCGCGAGGATCAGGCCGAGCTGGCCGACCGGCAGGACCAGGTGGAAGTCCCCACCCAGGCGGTCCAGCATCGCCATCGCCGCGGCGCTCACCCCGGTGCCGAGCGCGAGCCCGAGCAGGGCCCCGACGGCCGCCATGAGCGTCGCCTCGACGGCGAGCATGACCCGCATCCGCCCCCGGGTGAGCCCCACCGCGCGCAGCACGGCGTTCTCCCGGGTGCGCTCCAGGACCGAGAGGCTCAGCGTGTTCGCGACGCCGACCAGGGCGATCACCACCGCCAACCCGAGCAGCGCGGTGACGAGCGCGAGCACCATGTCCACGGTGCCGGTGAGCATCTTCTTGTACGCGGCCTGGTCCATCAGGTTCACCGTCGGATACCCGGCGAGCACCGACTCGATCGCGCCCCGCGCCCGGCCGGCGTCCACACCGTCTGCCGGATCGATCTCCGCGAGGTAGCCGCGCTCGGCGGGGAAGATCGCACTGAAGTCGGCGTCGGTCATGTCGATCATGTGTCCGGCGGACGCCCCACTGCCGGCCGCGGGCCGACTCTCGTCGTCCACCACGGCCGCGACCCGGAACGTCCGGCTCCCGACGGTGACCTGGTCGCCCACGGTCCAACCGCGCGCCGCGGCCAACTCCCGGTGCACCAGCACCGTGCCCGGACCGAACGCGCCCAGCTCACCGGCCGTCGCGGTGAGCGTCCGGCCGACCAGCGCGGGGTGGGCGGCACGCACCTCGATTCCAGCGGTCACCTCGGCCCGCTGCTCGTGCACGACACCGAGCTCAGGACGGGCGGTCAGCGCCGCGGCGAGCCCGGCGGGCAGGTCTCCGCCGATCCCGGTGACCACGTAGTCCACCCCGATCTGGGCGTCCACGCTGCGCTCGATGCCGTCCTTGGTGCTGTGCGCGCCGACCACGAAGGCCGACACCAGGCCGATGCCGATCACCAGGGCGGTGCTGGTCGCCGCGATCCGTCGCGGGTTGCGCACGGCGTTCGCCACGGCCAGCCCGGCGGTCGCCCCGATCAGCCGGCGCAGCGGCCAGCCGACGACCCTCGCCAGCGCCGGCACGAGCAGCGGTCCGAAGAGGACGATGCCGAAGAAGGCGAGCACGCCACCCAACGCCACCAGGACGAACTGGCCGGCGACGGCCGCACCGACAAGCGCGGCGATTCCCGCGAGCAGCACCAGCGCGCCGGCGGCGAGCCGGAGCCGACCGGCCCGCCGGGTGGACTGCACGGCGGCGTCAGTGAGCGCGGCGACCGGCGCGACCCGGGTGCCGTGCCAGGCCGGCAGCAACGACGCGCCGACAGTCAGCAGCACGCCGAGGAGCACACTGACCAGCACGGTTCCCGGGGCCAGGGTGATCGAAGCACCGATCGGGGCGGTCGTCCGGGACAGCAACGCCGCCAGCCCCGCGGCCAGGCCGGCGCCGAGCAGCACACCGAGCGCGGAGGCGACCAGGCCGACCACCGCCGACTCCAGCACGGTTGCCAGGAAGACCTGCCTCCGGGTGGCGCCGACCACCCGCAGCAGCGCCGTCTGACGGGTGCGCTGGGCCAGCACGATCGCGAAGGTGTTCGCGATGACGAAGCCGGCCACCACGACGGCGACGGCGGCGAAGGTGAGCAGCGCCATCGTGAACTGGCGGGCGTCGCGGACCGCGTCCTCGACCGCGTCGTCGAGGATCTGCTGGCGGGTCTTCACCGCCGCACCCGGGCCGGCGGCGGCGGCCAGACGGCCGATCAACGCCGCCGCGTCGGTACCGGGACGGGTGGCCACCATGATCCTCCCGTACCCCTGCATCCCGGTCACCGCCAGCGCGTCCGAGCCGACCATCCCGATGAACGGCCCACCGACATCGCGGGTGGTGCGCGCCACGTCGACCGTTCCGACCAGGGTGTACGGGCGGGCGGCAGCGACGCCGCCGATGCGTACCGGCGCGTCGAGGGCGAACCCCTCCCGCGCCACCGTCGGCGCGTCGAGCACCACCTCACCCGGTCGGTCCGGCAGCCGGCCGGCGACCACGTCGTACGAACGCAGCGCCGGATCGGTGGGGACGGCGGCCAGGACGGCGTAGCCGAGCACGGGTCGGCCGTCCGAGCCGACGACCCCGCCGGTGCCCACCAACTCGCCCTCGGCGGCGATCACCCCGTCGACCGCGCGGACCCGGTCGACAGTGGCGGGCGAGAGGGTGTTCCTCTCCCCGTACACACCGGCGTCGGTGTGCCGGTCGAAGGTGCCGGCCCGCTCGTACGCGCCGTCGGTCATGGCGTCGTTGAGGATCAGCGTGCCGGCGATGAACGCGACGCCGAGCACGACGGCCAGCGTGGAGAGCAGCCTCCGCAGCGCCTCGGCGCGCAGTGAACGCAGGGTCAGACCCAACATCCCGGTCACCGCCCCACCGAGCGGGCCCGGACGGCGCCGGCCGGGTCGAGACCGGCGAGCGCGTCGAGCACCTGCTCGGCGGTGGGGGCCGCGAGGTCATGGACCAGACGGCCGTCGGCGAGCAGCACCACCCGGTCGGCGTGCCCGGCGGCCACCGGGTCGTGAGTCACCATGATCACGCTCTGACCGAGGGTGTCGACGGCCTCCCGGAGCAGGCGCAACACGTCCGCGCCGGCACGGGAGTCGAGGTTGCCGGTCGGCTCGTCCGCGAAGATCACCCACGGGCGGGTGATCAGGGCGCGGGCGATCGCGACCCGCTGCTGCTGGCCGCCGGAGAGCTCGGCGGGCCGGTGCCGCAGGCGGTCGGTGAGTCCCACGGCCGCCACCACCTGGCGCAGCCAGGTCGCGTCGGGGCGCCGTCCGGCGATGGCCAGCGGCAGGACGATGTTCTCCTCGGCGGTCAGTGCGGGCAGCAGGTTGAACTTCTGGAAGACGAAGCCGACCCGGTCGCGGCGCAGCAGGGTGAGCCGCCGGTCGTCGAGGCGGTCGAGGTCGACGTCGCCGATCCGCACCGAGCCCGCGCTGGGCCGGTCCAGCCCGGCCAGGCAGTGCAGCAGCGTGGACTTGCCGGAGCCCGACGGGCCCATGATGGCGGTGAACCGGCCGACAACAAAATCCAGGTCGACGCCGTCGAGGGCGACGACGGCGGACGGGCCGTCGCCGTACCGCTTGCTCAGGGCGCGGGCGCTGACCGCGGCGCCGCCGGAGCCGGACCGCTGGTCGGCGACGGCGGGTACGGGAGATGAGACGCGCAACGTGTTGCTCCCGGTGGAGAGGGACGTTCTGACCTCTCCGACGCTATGGACCGGGTGGCCGGAGCGGCTCCACCCGCACGCTCGACCTCGGTACGCCCCGGGTCGCCCCTGATCGGGGTGACCCGTACGACTCAGGTCGTACGGGTCTCCGCGCCCGGTACGACCAGCCCGCTCTCGTACGCGAGGACCACCGCCTGCACCCGGTCCCGGAGCTGGAGCTTGGCGAGGATGCGCCCCACGTGGGTCTTCACGGTGGCCTCCGCGACGTGCACCCGGCCGGCGATCTCCGCATTGGAGAGCCCCTGCGCGACCAGCAGCAGGATCTCCCGTTCCCGCTCGGTGAGCTGACTCATCCGGGGATCCTCGGTGGGGCCGGAGCCGAGCTGGTCGGCGAACCGGTCGAGCAGCCGCCGGGTGATCGACGGCGCGACCACCGAGTCGCCCTCGGCGACCACCCGGATCGCCGCGAGCAGCTCCTCCGGCGGCACGTTCTTGAGCAGGAAGCCGCTCGCGCCCGCCCGGAGCGCGGCGAAGGCGTCCGCCTCGGTGTCGAACGTCGTCAGCACGAGCACCCGTGGCGGGCCCGGCGGACGCCCGGCACAGAGCCGCCGGGTCGCCTCGACGCCGTCCATCGTCGGCATCCGGATGTCCATCACCACCACATCGGCCGCGACCCGATCTAGCACCCGCAGCGCGTCCGCGCCGTCGATGGCCTCACCGACCACCTCCAGGTCGGGCTGCGAGTCGAGCACCATCCGGAATCCGGCGCGCACCAACGCCTGGTCGTCGACGATCACCACTCGAATCGTCATGCCGCGATCACCTCCGTCGTCCCGGCGCCCGACGGTAGCGGCAGTCGCACCTCGACCCGCCAGCCCCCGGCCAGCCGGGCCCCGGCGCTGAGGGTGCCGTCGTAGACCCCGACCCGCTCCCGCATGCCGATCAGCCCGTGACCGCCGGAGGGCGCCGGGTTCACGACCGGCCGGCCCTGCCCGTCGTCGACCACCCGGACGACCACGACGTCCGGGCCGTACTCGAGGGTCAGCTCCACCTCGGCCCCGACCCCGGCGTGCTTGAGCGCGTTGGTCAGCGCCTCCTGTGCGACCCGGTAGACGGTGAGCTCCAGCCCGGGCGGGAGCGCCGTCGGCTCGCCGCTGACGGTGTCGCGAACCCGCAGGCCGGCGGCGCGGAACCGGTCGAGCAGGGCGGGCAGCTCGGTGAGGGCGAGCCGTCTGCGCTCCGGGTCGCCGGCCACCGCCTCGCCGTCCGGGCCGGCCCGTCCGGCGAGCGCGGGCGCCGGCTCCGGCGGGTCGGTCTCCCGCAGCACGCCGACCAGGCGCCGCATCTCCTCCAGCGCCTGCCGGCCGGTGTCGGCGACCACCTTCACCGCCTGCCGGGCGGTCTCCGGGTCCCGGTCGAGCATGAACCGGGCGCCGTCCGCCTGGACGATCATGACGGCCATGCTGTGCGCCACCACGTCGTGCAGCTCCCGGGCGATCCGGGTGCGCTCGCCGGCGACCGCGGCGCGCGCCTCGGCCTCCCGTTCCCGCTCCAGGGTGGTGGCCCGCTCCTCGAGGCTGATCACATAGAGCCGGCGGGTACGCACGTTCAGCCCGACGAGCCAGGTCGCGGCGGTGACCAGCGTGAAGTAGACGGCGGCGGCCCACCAGGGCCCGCCGCCGCGCACCTGGAGCGATGCGAGTACCGCGCCGGTCGCGGCGGCGAGTCCGGCGAGCACCGCGTCCCGGAGCCGGTCGGCGTACTTGACGACGCTGTAGAGGGCGACGAGCACCGCGAAGTCGAACGGAAGCGGCCCCCAGTCGGCGATCAGCTGGACCACTCCGAGCGCGCCGACGACGACGGCCACGGCCGAGGGGTGCGACCGGCGGAACAGCAGTGCGACCGCCATCCCCGTGCCGAGCAGGGCCGCCGGCCAGCCGCCGGGCTGGGACGCCGCCGCCACGACCGCGATCAGCACGACCAGCCCGGCGACGAAGACGTCGAAGGCGATGGCGCGCAGCGGGCGGCCGAGGATCGTACTCGTCACGGTCACCCAGGGTACGCGTCCGAGCGCGCATCGACCGGAGTCGCGGCCCTGGCCCGGGCGGTCAACCGGCGAGGATCTCGCGCATCCGGCCGATCTCCACGGTCTGTTCGGTGGCCACGGAGTTGGCGAACTCGTTCAGCTGCTGGTCGGCTCCGACGGTGAGCAGGTTGGTGGCCATCTCGATGGCCCCCTCGTGGTGCTCGGTCATCATCTTCACGAAGAGCTGATCGAAGTCGGCGCCGCGGGCGTCGGTCAGCTGCCGCATCGCCTCCGGCGTCTGCATGCCGCGCATCGTCCCGTGGTCGTGGCCCGCGACGTCGGCGGAGAGGCCACGGTTCTGCAACCAGGCCCGCATGAGACCGATCTCCGGGTCCTGGCTCGCCTGGATCCGGTCGGCGATCGCGCGTACGCCCGGGTCGGCGGCCCGGTCGGGCGCGAGCCGGGCCATCTCCAGCGCCTGCGCGTGGTGCGGAATCATCATCCGGACGAACCAGACGTCCATCTCGTTGTGCGGGGTCGAGCCGACACCCCGGACCTCACCGGGGGCGCGGGTGACGGCCGGCTCCCCCGGCCGGCCGGGCATGATGACCGTCGCGTCGGTCGGCGCGGGGCTACCCGGCGTCGAGCCGGTCGGCGCGGCGGCCGGGCGGGTGGCCGGGCCCGAGTCGTCGTTGGCGGCGAACACGACCCAGGCGACCAGTGGCAGGGCGAGCGCCAATGTGACGGCCGCCAGGACCCGGGCACGTCGACCGGTCATGAGCCACTCCCTGAGATCGAGGTCACCGCGATGCTATCCACTGAGGAACGAACATCGATGTGACGCGCATCACATCGATGTCCATCACGCGGCTGTAGGGTGTCCACAATCATCACTCCCGTGCGAAGGGTCTCGCCGATGACCAGAATCCCCAAGCCACGCTTACGACAGCTACGGATCGTGAGCATCGCCGCGGCCGGCCTCCTCACCGCCAGCCTCCTCGTCGCGCCGCCGAGCAGCGCGCAGGTGGTGCCGGCGGCCCAGGCGGCTCCGGCGGCGGCCACCAACACCATCCCCGGCGTCGACGAGATCGTCAGCAGCCCCAACCTGCGCCTTCTCACCAACCTGCCCAAGGTCGCCCCGCTGGACGGCACGAACAGCGACCTCGCCTTCCAGGGCAAGTACGCCTTCGCCGGCAACTACAACGGGTTCGTCACCTACGACATCTCCCGGCCCAGCTCGCCGCGGGTCGTGTCGCGGGTGCTCTGCCCGGGGTCGCAGAACGACATCTCCGTCTACGGTGACCTGCTCTTCCTCTCCACCGACTCGTCCCGCAGCGACGACTCCTGCAACAGCGCGGCGCAGGGTGCCGACGTGAAGTCGTCGTGGGAGGGCATCAAGATCTTCGACATCAAGAACAAGGCCAACCCGCGCTACATCAAGTCGGTGGAGACGGCCTGCGGCTCGCACACCCACACGCTGGTGCCCGGCAAGGACAAGAAGTCCGTCTACCTGTACGTCTCGTCGTACAGCCCCCGGGCCACCTTCCCGGATTGCCAGCCGCCGCACGACTCGATCTCGATCATCAAGGTGCCGGTGAAGAAGCCGACCCAGGCGGCCGTGGTCGCCACGCCGAACCTCTTCCCGGACGGCGGCTTCGAGGGCAGCGAGACCGGCTCGGCGACGACCGGTTGCCACGACATCACCGCCTACCCGTCGCGGGACCTCGCCGCCGGGGCCTGCATGGGTGACGGCATCCTGATGGACATCCGCGACCGCGAGGCTCCGCGGGTGATCAACCGGGTGCGCGACACCACCAACTTCGCGTTCTGGCACTCGGCCACGTTCAACAACTCCGGCACCAAGGTCGTCTTCACCGACGAGCTGGGTGGCGGCGGCGCGGCCACCTGCAACGAGGAGGTCGGCCCGAACCGGGGCGCGGACGCCATCTTCGACATCACCGGTCGCGGTGACCACCGCAAGATGAACTTCCGCAGCTACTTCAAGATCCCGCGGGTCAACGCCGACACCGAGAACTGCGTGGCGCACAACGGCTCGCTGATCCCGGTGCCCGGCAAGGACATCATGGTCCAGGCGTGGTACCAGGGCGGCATCTCGGTCTGGGACTTCACCAACTCGGCCCAGCCCAAGGAGATCGCCTTCTGGGAGCGCGGTCCGATCTCGAACGAGGAGATGATCGGCGGCGGTAGCTGGTCCGCGTACTACTACAACGGCCACATCTACTCGAACGACCTGTTTAAGGGCTTCGACGTGCTGAAGCTCAGCGACTGGCGCACCTGGCCGGCCGAGCTGGTCCGGTACAAGGAGCTCAACGTGCAGAGCCAGCCCAGCTACCTGGGCGGCTGGTAGGCACCGCTGCGCGGCACCGCCCACGGGCGAGCGAGAAGGGCCCGGTCCCCGAAAGATGGGGGCCGGGCCCACTCGCGTGTCGAGCGGATACGCGTCGGCGGGCGGCGCCGACCGCTCAGCCGACCGTCAGGTCGTACCGCCGCTCGGCGCCGCCGGCCGTGACCAGCCGCACCTCGCCGCTGCGCAGGCCGTACGTCACCGACCAGCGGGTGTGGGCCTGCCGGACGCCGGTCAGCACCCGGAAGGCCGCGGTGGCGTCGGCCACCCCACCGGATTCGGTCATCGCCCGGTGGATCAGGTCGTACCGACGGTCGGCGCGGCGCTTCTCCTCGGGAATCCCGATGAGCGGCACATTCGTCAACGCCTGCCAGCTGCCCTGGCCCCGCTCGACCCGCATCTGGCCGTCCACGAACTCGATCACGGCCGACGCGCCGGTGGCGTCGCCCACCAGGTAGTGCAGCGCCGGGCCGCCGGAGAAGTCGAGGTTGTGCGCGGTGAAGACGGCGATCGCCTCGTCGACGGTGGCCGCCCGGTCGAGTACCAGGCGCAGGATGCGCACCGAGCCGACGGTCGGCTTGCCCGGTACGGGATCGGCCCGCGCCGCGTCGTCGGCCGCCAGCCCCACGGCCAGGCCACGCTCGTTCATCCCGTCGAACGGCAGCAGCGGCGCATTCAACAGCCGCCGGTCGCCGCTCAGCTCGGCACCGACGCCCAGGTACGACAGGTCCACCAGCGAGATCGACGCGTACCCCTGCGGCGGGTCGGTGCGCAGCACCATCGCCGGGTTCGGATCCCAGTCGAAGTTGCGGGCGAAGAGGGGTCGGCTCCGGTCACCGGCCGCCACGAAGAGCGAGCAGCCGAACGGGCTGGCCGGCGCGGCGTCGGTGCCGACGGTGGCGTCGTACGACCCGACGTAGTTCATCTCGTAGAGCGGCAGGTCGTCGACCCGGCGCAGGCTGGCCAGGGTCTCTTCCACCTGGCCGGCGTCCTGCCGTGAGGCGGTCGGCGTGCCGGTGGGGGTGGGCCCGGACGTCGACGTCTCCGACGGCGTCGAGCAGGCGGTGAGCACGAGCAGCAGGGCCAGGGTGGCGGCCGGTAGAGTCCTCCGCATATCCACAGGACGCTATGCGTCGGGCGCACGCCTGTCCATGGGCCGGACCGCCCGGACGCGCGGACCCACCAGCCAGGCGGCGTCCAGCCGATCGGCAGCACACACCCGGTAACGGGCGGCACCCCGCCGGATGTGCGAATATTGCCCGCCGTGACCCTCACGGCCCCCGCACCGCCCACCCCGACCGGCACCGGCCGGCGGTGGCGGCCCCACCCCCTGGACGTGGTGGCGGTCCTCCTGGCGCTGGCCGGCGCGGGCTGCGCGGCGAGCGGGCTGTTGCCACACGCGGAGACCTCCGCCACGCTGCACCGGATCGCGCCGTTGCTGGTCTTCCTCGGCACCGTGGTGGTGCTGGCCGAGCTGACCTCGGTCGCCGGGGTCTTCGACGTGCTCGGCACCCGACTCGCGATCGCGGCCCGGGGGCGCTGGTCGCTGCTCTTCCTGCTCTGCGTGGCCTTCGCCACGGTGACCACCGTCACCTTGAACCTGGACACCACGGCGGTGCTGCTCACCCCGGTGATGCTCGCCCTGGCGCGAAGCCTGCGGGTCGCGCCGACCGCCCTGGCGGTGACCACCGTCTGGCTCGCCAACACGGCCAGTCTCCTGCTGCCGGTGTCGAACCTGACCAACCTGCTCGCCGCCGACCGGCTCGGACTGAACCCGGTCGGCTTCGCCGGCCGGATGTGGCTGCCGCAGCTCGCCGCCGTCACGGTCACCGCGCTCCTGCTCTGGTTCGCCTGGTGGCGTCGGGACCGACCGCCGGGGGGCCGCTTCGATCCGCCGCCCCGTCGCCCACCGGCCGACCCGGTGCTGTTCCGGACGGCCGTCGCCGCCTGCGTGCTCTTCGTCGTCGGCGTGCTGGCCGAGGTGGAGCTCGCGATCGTGTCGACCGTCGCCGCCGTCGTGGTGCTGGCCGGCTTCGCGCTGCGCGCCCCGCACCGGCTGCACGCCCGACTCTTCCCCTGGCGGCTGCTGCTCATGGTCAGCGGCCTGTTCCTGGTGGTACAGACGCTCGGCCAGTGGGGCCTGGACACGCTGGTCGCAGGGCTGCTCGGGGCGGGCGACGGTCCCGCCGCACTGCTGCGGGCCGGTGGCACCGGGGCGCTCCTGGCCAACGGGGTGAACAACCTGCCCGCGTACCTCGCCGGCGAGTCCGTGTTGTCCCACGACTCCCCGACGCGGCTGCTGGCCCTGCTGATCGGCACGAACGCCGGGCCGCTCGCCGTGCCGTGGGCCTCGGTGGCGACCCTGCTCTGGTTCGAGCGGTGCCGCTCGCATGGGGTCACGGTGTCGCTACCCCGCTTCCTGCTCACCGGCGCCCTGCTCGCCCTGACCGGCACCGCCGCGGCCGTCGGCGCGCTGCTGCTGACCTGAGCGACGCGACGCCACCGGGCCACCGGGCCACCGGGCCACCGGGCCACCGGGCCACCGGGCCACCGGGCCACCGGGCCACCGGGCCACCGGGCCACCGGGCCACCGGGCCACCGGGCCACCGGGCCACCGGGCCACCGGGCCACCGGGCCGATTATCAGCACGAGGTCGATACCTCAGAGGCATAGATATGCCCCTGAGGTATCAACCTCGTCGCGATCCGCTCGACGAGGCGAACGGTGGCCGGCACGTCGGCTCGCTGTGGTGGTACTCAAGCCCGACGAGCAGGGCCACGTCCGCCGTCCGCCGCTCGCCGCTCTCCGCTCTCCGCTCGCCGAAGGCGGGGTGGGGTCGGCCGAGCGGGACCGGCTGGGCGCAGGCACGGTTCGCGTGACGCCCGCGCCGGTCACTCCTCGGCGCGGTCGACGGCGAACATGTAGCAGCCGTGCACCACGTTGCGGCTGTGTAGTTGACGCACGGCCGGGTCGGCGAGCAGCTCGGCGATCACCGACTCCGGGTCACCGCCGTCGTGACGCCGGCCGTCGTGGATGTGGCCCCGCCGGTCGTACGCCCGTAGGACCTGCCCCCGCCCCCGCCAGGCCGCCGGATAGGAGCCGGTCGACTCCGGCCCGGAGCAGGGCAGGGCGTGGGCGAAGACCGGGCCGATCTCCCGGTAGGGGCCGGCGGCGACCGGCGGTGCGTACCCGAAGAGCAGCAGCTCCTCCCCCGGCTCGGCGTCGCGCAGGCAGCAGCGCAGCGGTTCCCCACCGGCGGCGGTGGCGGCCTCGACCGGCCGGCCGGCGGCGTCCCGGCGGGTACGGCGTACGGCGTCGAGCAGGTCGGCGGGGAGCGGGCGGATGACGAAGCGGATCAGAGCGGTCACCTGCCCAGCCTGGTCCGCCTCCGGCGGGAATGCTGGCGGAGATCGGACCTCGACCAGGGCGAGCATCCGCTCAGCCGGAGCGCGGGGCCCCGTCACCGCCGTGGGTACGACGCGTGAACACCAGCCGGCGCACCACCTTCGCCGCGTTCCACCCGGACCCGGAGCTGTCCCGCACCGCGGCACGGCCGAGCAGCGCGGCCTCGTCCGGATCGTCGATCGCGGACAGTCGCTCGCCGACGGTGAGCAGGTCCACGTGGGGACGCAGCCGGACGTGGCCGTCGGCGTCCGCCCAGCCGTGGTGTCCGGGCGGCACCTCGTTGATCGGCACGGCGTACCGGACCAGCGCCTTGGCCTCGGAGGCCAGGTGCAGGCAGCCGGGCTCACGGGCCCAGTACAGCGGCTTCCCGCCGAGCGGGTCGCGGGCCAGGTACGCGCGACCGGTGGACCGATCCACCACGACGAAGGCGTACTCGCCGCCCAGCCGGTGCACGGCGTCGGCACCCCAGCGCTCGAAGGCGGCCAGCACCACCTCGGTGTCGCTGTCACCGCGGAAGACCTGACCGAGCCGGCTCAGCTCGGCGCGCAGCTGCCGATGGTTGAAGATCTCGCCGTAGTAGCAGAGCAGCCAGCGCTCGTCGGCGGAGGTCCACGGCCGCACCGCCCGCTCCCGGTCCACCACGCGCGGGCGGCGGACCCCGGCGAGCAGGCCGCCCTCGTACCGGGCCTCAGTCACCGCGCCCAGCGGCGCGAGCACGGCGAGCGTCCGGCGGAAGACCACCGGATCCGCATCCGGGCCGATGCTCAGGGCGATGCCGCACATCGGCTCAGACGCCCATCTCGGCCTCGTACGCCCGGCGCAGCCGCCTCCCGGCGACCGGTGCGAGGCAGACGTGCCAGGCCTGCCCCTCGTCGATGACGTTGATCTCACCGGCCTGCTGCCGGGTGAGCAGGAGGGCCGCCAGGGTCTCCTGGACCCCGTAGCGGGCGTACCAGGTCATCTCCACGTCCATGGCGTACCCGGTGCAGTGCCCGCTGGGCAGCATGGCGGCGTACCCGAGGCGACGCAGCCGATGCTGGTGCTCGACGCTGCGGGTGAGCGAGGTCACCCACAGTGGCGGGGTGCCGGGTGGGGTGGCCGCCGCGAACTCCCGGCCGAGATCGTTGAGCAGCGCGACGACCTCGCGGCGGGCTCGCCGGGCGAGCAGGCCGGCGGTGCGCGGCGTGGCTTCCGGGCGCAGCCGGCGTCGCAGCGCGTGCCAGCTGCGGCCCACCACGGTCGCCGGCTGCTCCCGGTAGCGGAAGCGGAGCAGGTCACGGCGGCGCAGCCACTCCAGGTCGACCAGGTCGGGGCTGCCCTGGACCTGGTCGTCGGTGACGAAGTCCGCGACGTCGCGCCACCACATGACGTCGATGCGGGAGAGCAGGTAGATCCGCACCAGCGCCGTCAGGTCCCGGGCGGAGCTGCGGGGGTTCGGTTGGTAGCGGGCCATCTCCAGCAGCAGCGTCTCCCGGGCGCCCAGCAGCCCCTGCGGGGTGGCGTCGAGGACGGCGGCGAGGGCCGGCTCGCGCAGCCGCTCGTCGATGAGCACCTGTCGGGCGGCGGTGCTCGGCGCGTCGGCGAGCGCGCCGACCTCCACGAGCAGATCGGCGACGGCCTCCCGGTAGGCCACGAGATCCGGGTCGGTGGCCGGCGGCGGGCCGGAGGAGGCGGGAAGGCGGCGGGCCGGGGCGGTGGAGGCGACGGTCGGACCGGGCCGTCCTCCGGGGCTTCGGCTGGGCACTCGCATGATCGGTCCTCTCCGCGGTCCCGACACTGGGTCGTTCGCCCTGCACAGACACGGTAACCAGTCGGATCGGGAGGAGGCCGAACATTCCTCCTATCACCCCGCGAACGGCGACGGTTCGGAAAGCACGGGATGCCCAGCCGGGAGGTTGCAGGCCGACCGGGTGGGGCACGAACCGGTCAACCGCCGCGACGCGTGGCGCCGCCGCGCCGAGCCGGAGGGCGCCTCAAGATTCCGGCGTCCACCCCTCCGTCAGCGCCTGCACCTCGCCGTACGACGCCGGCCCGGGCGACGCGACCGGGCCGGCCGAGGCGCGACCGGCGTCTACGCCCGCCCGCGCCGGGGTGAGGGCGTCGACACCGGCCAGCGCGGCGCCGAGCGCGGCTCGGAACGGCAGCGAGCCGGTGCTCACCCGCGCCACCCCGAGCCGCGCCAACTCGTCGACGCCCAGGAAACCCGGGCGGTACAGCACGTTCAGCGGAGCGTCGACCTCGGTGACGAGGACCCGGATCGTCTCCTCGTCCGGGGCGCCGGGTGCGAAGACACCGTCGGCGCCGGCCGCTCGGTACGCCCGGGCCCGCTCCACGGCGGCGTCGAGCGGATCGGGTACGCCCAGCCACCACGCGTCGGTGCGGGCGTTGACGAACAGGTCCGGCACGGCGGCCTTGACCGCCGCCACCTTGACCGCGGTCGCCGCGGGTGCGGCGAGCGAACCGTCCGCGTGGCCGTCCTCCAGGTTGATGCCGACGACGCCGAGCCCGGCCAGCTCGACGGCGAGGGCGGCGACCTCCGCCGGGTCGTCGCTGAAGCCCGCCTCCACGTCGACGGTGAGCAGCACCGGGAGCCGGCGCAGCCGTCGGGCCAACCGCAGCGTCTCGGCCCGGGTCGCCCCCGCGCCGTCCGGCAGGCCGGCCGCGGCGGCCACGCCGAGACTGGTGGTGCCGACGGCCGGGTAGGACCGGGCCGCGAAGATCGCCGCCGAGGCGTGGTCCCAGGCATTGGGGAGGAGCAGGGGGTGGCCGGGCCGATGCAGCGCGCGGAAGGCGGCGCAGCGGTCGGCGTACCGGCCGGTGGCGGTGGATGGTGTCGTCATCGCGGGATCACCTCGAGCCGGGACGGCACCCGCAGCAGCGGATGGGATTCGTACGTCGGGCGGGCGGGGCCAGCGCCACCAGCACCGCGACCGCCCCGTCGGCCCGCCGGACCGCAGCCGCGTCCGCGCCGGGCTGGTAGGCGGCGGCGATCGTGGCCACCGCCTCGACGGCGGCCACCGGATCGGCCAGCCCGAGTCGGGCGGCGAGCACCCCCACCGGTACGCGCCGGGCGAGCGCGGACGGCACGTCGAACCGGCCATCGGCCCGGTCCAGGGCGTCGGTGGTCCGCCGGACGGCCTCGGCGCGTAGCTCGCCCGGGTCTAGCGGGGCCAGCGCCGCGAGGCCGGCCGACCGCCGGGCGGGATGGTTCTCCGGCGCGCTGAATCGGCTCACCAGGCCACGGAGCCAGTCGAGCGTGTAGGCCGCGCCGGGGCGGGCGGGCGGTACGCGGCAGGCCGGGGCGGCGAGGGCGGCGCGCACGTCCGCGTACCGGGTCAGCGTGCAACCGGTCCGCGGGTCCACGGTGGGTGGGCCGCAGGGCGGGGTGCCGGAAATCGGGGCGATGCGGGGCCGGGTGAGGGTCACCCGACGACGCTAGGGCCGGGACGCTGCGGCCGACGCCGAAGTGTCGCCGCGGGCGGTCGGACCGAGCGCGATGCCTGAGCTGGTCGATCGACTCGACCGGGCTCGGCCGGGATGATCGTGAACGCCAGGTCAGGCGCGTCCGCCGCCGGTGTCGGCGTCGGCCGGTGGGGCGAGGTCGGCCGGGTCCAGGCCGAGCGCGGCGGCGAGCGCCGGAGTGCCGGACGGGGTGAGGCGGACGGCCCGGCCCGCGCCCCGGGTGAGCCAACCCAGGTCGAGCAGGTGGGCGCAGAGCGCCGCGCCGAGGGCGCCGGAGAGGTGCGGCCGCCGCTCGGTCCAGTCCAGGCAGTCGCGCAGCAACGGCCGGCGGGTGGCGCGCAGCGGCGCCACGGGCAGCCCCAGCTCGGCGCACCAGCGCGTTCCGGCTGGAGTGAGCGCCAGTCCGGCGGAGCGGTCCAGCAGTCCCCGGTGCAGCAGCGCGTCGTGCATCAGCACGCCGAGGCGCCCGGCGAGATGGTCGTAGCAGGTCCGGGCGTACGCGAGCGCGGCGCCGGCCCGGGCGGCCCGCAGCGACCGGTCCGGGGCGGGCGGCGCGGAGGGCCGAGCGGCCAGGTCCTCGACGAGCTGGGCCACGCTCGCGTCGGCGAGCCGCAGGTATCGGTGCCGCCCCTGCCGTTCCTGCGCCAGCAGCCCACCCTCGACGAGGCGGCTGAGGTGGTCGCTCGCGGTGGAGGGGGCGACGCCCGCGGCCCGGGCCAGCTCCCCCGCCGTCCAGGCCCGACCGTCGAGCAACGCGAGGCAGATCCGCGCCCGGGTGGTGTCGGCCAGCAGCGCGGCGAGGTGCGCGAGCCCCGGGGCCCAGGCGGTGTTCGGGTGCATCCGGCCATGCTGGCACGCGGACGGTTCGCTCTTCGCCGACCGGTCTTTACAACGTTGCACGAGGCGCGGTAGGAAGGGACGCGGCTCGCACCGACATCCACTGCACGCAAGGCAGGTCTGATGGGACAACCACGTCGCGGTGGCGCGCTCGCCGCCGTACTCGCTCTGCTGCTGGCGGCCCCCACCGCCGCCCCGGCCGCCGCCGAAGCCCGCTCGACCCCCCACTACCGCAACCCGATCTCCGTCGACGTGGGCGACACCTTCGCCGACCCGGTCATCGTCCGCGGTGACGACGGCTACTGGTACGCCTACGGCACCACCGACCCACTGCGGGAGGGCGAGCGGCAGTCGCACCGGGTGCCCACCGCCCGCTCCGCCGACCTGGTCGACTGGACGTACGCCGGCGACGCCTTCGCGCCCGACCAGCGCCCGCCCTACGCGGCCAACGGCGCGGCGTTCTGGGCACCGGACGTGCGCCGCATCGGCGACCGATACGTCATGTACGTGACGGTCACCGACACCACCGTCTCCACGGAGGGCAGCGACTACGCCATCGGCGCGGCCACCGCGCCCACCCCGACCGGCCCGTGGACCTTCGCCGACGAGCCGGTGGTCGCCCCACGCCCCGGCGGCGGCGGTGGCTGGCTCTGGACGATCGACCCGAGCCAGTTCACCGACGTCGACGGCACCAACTACCTCTACTACGGCAGCTACTACGGCGGCGTCTCCGTCACCGAGCTCACCCCCGACGGGCTGCGCGCGGTCGGCTCCCCCACCCTGGTCGCCGTCGACAACAAGTTCGAGGGCAGCTACGTGCTGCGCCACGACGGCTGGTACTACCTCTTCGCCTCCACCGCGAACTGCTGCGCCGGCCCGGCCACCGGCTACTCGGTGCAGGTCGGACGCGCGCGCAGCCCGCGCGGGCCGTTCCTGGACCGCGACGGCATCGCGCTGACCGCGTCCCGGACCGGTGGCACCCCGGTGCTCACCCAGAACGGCAACCGCTGGATCGGCACCGGACACAACGGGTTCCTCACCGACCTGTCCGGGCAGGACTGGATCGTCTACCACGCCATCGACCGCTCGGACCCGTACCTGGACGAGCCGTTCGGCGTCAACGAGCGGCCGATGCTCATCGACCGGCTGGACTGGATCGACGGCTGGCCGAGCGTGAACGCCGGCGCCGGCCCCTCCGACGGCGAACGCCCCGCCCCGGTGACGACCGGCCCGCTCGACGAGCGGTTCGACACCGCCGGCCTGGCGCGCTGGCGGCGCGCCGACGGCGACTGGCAGGTCGACGACGGTCGGCTCACCGGTGGCGGCGCGTTGACGAGTCGTACCACCGTCGGCGGCGACCTGCGGGCGGAGACCGACCTGCGGCTGACCGGCGCGGCCTCCGCCGGGCTCACCCTCGCCGACCGGGTCGAGGTCCGCGTCGACGCGGCAGGTGGCCGGCTGGTGGCCCGCGACGGCGGCCGTACGGCCAGCGCCCCGCTGCCCGCCGGTTTCGTTCCCGCCGACCGGCACAACCTGGCCGTCGAGGTGCGCGACCGCCGGCTCGTCGCCGAGCTGAGCCCGGCCCGCCTCGGCGACCAGCTCGCCGTGGTGGAACTGCCGCTGGACCGCCCGGTGACCGGCCGGGTCGGCCTGCACGCCACCGGAGGTGACGCCGAGTTCGACAACGTGAGCGCGGTCCGGCTGTACCGGCCGGCCCGGGCCGTCACGACGCCCCGGATCGGGCGGGTGCTCACGTCGTACTCGGACGAGTTCACCGGTGGTCTCGGCCCGGCCTGGAGCTGGGTACGCCCGGACCCGGCGGCGACGGTGGCCGGCGGCGCGCTGCGCTGGCCGGTGCAGTCCGCCGACCTCACCGGCACCGGCAACACGGCCGGGGTGCTGCTGCGCGACGCGCCCGTCGGCGACTACGTGGTCGAGACGAAGGTGACCCTCGACCTCGGCGAGGAGAGCGTCCGCAACTACCAGCAGGCCGGCCTGGTGGCGTACGTCGACGACGACCGGTTCGCCCGGCTGGCGCAGGTGGCGATCTGGAACACCCGGCAGGTGGAGTACGGCTACGAGCTGCCCTTCGCCGGCCAGCCGGTGTACGGCGGCAGCATCGTCGGCACCCCGGCCGGCGCCACCTGGCTGCGGCTGGCGCACCACGTCGACCGGGCCACCGGCGAGCACGAGTTCCGGGCCGCCTCCAGCCGGGACGGCGAGCACTGGACCTGGGGTGGGGTGTGGACCTTCCCGGCCGACACGACCCCCCGGATCGGGCTGGTCGCGCACGGGGGCGCCGCGCCGGCGGTCACCGCCGACTTCGACTACCTACGCTTCTACCGCTGACGGCGCGCTGACCGGGGCCCCGGTGACGGAGCCCCGGTCAGCACCCGGAGAGGGGCGTGACCGACCGAGGGTCGGAGTCGTAGCTGCGCGCCGCGACGAACTCCCCGCTCGGCCGGTCCCCGCCGATCACCGCCCGGGCCCGGCGACGGTCGGCGGCGCGGAAACGCAGCGCCAGGCTCAGATGCGGAACCCAGCGCCCGGGCAGGTGCCACGGCTGCGCGCCGGGCGCGCCCGCGAGCACGTCCCAGACCGCGCCGTGCAGGGCCAGCAGCTCCGGAGTCGACCGGATCAGCCACACCAGCGGGGCGCTGCCGTCGAGCACCGCCACCCGGTCGACCCGCGCCCGAAGAGGCAGCGCCGCATCGAAGAGGTCGGCGAGGCGCTCCTGCGCGCCGGGCGGGAACTCGTCCACCGCCGCGAGGGTCAGATGTGGCCGGTTCGTGGCATGGGTGTTGCGGGCCAGGCTGGGCAGACCGGTCTCGGCCAGTCGATCCCACGCCGCCCGCACCGTGGCGTCCAGCTCCGCCGAGCAGAGCAGTTCGACCGTACGCACCCGCCCACGCTAGTCGGCCCCGGAAGCGGCCGGGCACCGGCTCAGAGCCAGCCGTTCTCCCGCGCCCTCCGGATCGCCTCCGCCCGGTCGGTCGCACCGAGCTTCTGCACCGCCGCCGCGAGGTAGTTGCGCACCGTGCCGCTGGAGAGGTGCGCCCGCCGGGCGATCACGGCGACCGGGGCGCCCAGCTCGGCCAGGCGCAGCGTCTCCAGCTCCCGTGGCGTCAATGGGCAGTCGGGCAGGGTCAGCGCGTCGGCGGCCAGCGCCGGGTCGACGTACCGGCCGCCGGCACGCACCCGCCGGATCACGTCCGCGAGCGCCCCACCCGGCGCGCCCTTGGGCAGGAAGCCGCGGGCGCCGGCGGTCAGCGCCTGACGCAGGTGCGCGGGTCGGCCGTGCCCGGTGAGCAGGACCACCGCGCATCCGGGCAGCGCCCGGGTCAGCTCGGCGGCGACCTGGATGCCGGTCAGCCCCGGCATCTCCAGGTCGACCACCGCCACGTCCGGCCGGTGCGCCAGCGCCGCCGCGACCGCCGACGGCCCGTCGGCCGCCTCCGCCACCACCTCGATGTCGGGCTCCAGCCCGAGCAGGGCGGCCAGCGCCGCCCGGATCAGCTCCTCGTCGTCGGCGAGCAGGAGCCGGATCATGACCCGACCGGGACTGTGGCTTCGAGGGTGAACACGTTCTCCTCCCGCCGGACACGCAGCCGCCCGCCGACCCCGGCGAGCCGGTCAGTGAGGCCACGCAGACCGGTGCTGCGCTCGTCCGGTCCGCCACCCGCGGCGCCGTCGTTGGCGACCGTCAGGCGGGCGACGTCGCCGTCACGCACGATCTCGATCCGGCACCAGCCGGCGCGGCTGTGCCGCAGCAGGTTCGTGCCGGCCTCACGCAGCACGGCCGCCAGGTCGCTCGCCGCCGCCGGCGGCAGGTCGGCCGGTGGGGGCGCGACCGTGCACCGGATGCCGGACGAGCGCAGCACCGCCGCCACGGCGTCGAGCTGTTCACCCAGGTCGACGCTCCGGTAGCCGTGCACGGCCTCGCGCACCTCGGCCAGCGCGGAGAGCGCCAGGCGCTGCACCTCGCCGGCCTCCCGGGCGGCCCGTTCGGCATCCACCTCGGCGAGCCGGGCGGCCAGCTCCGCCTTCAACGCGATGACGGTGAGGCTGTGCCCCAGCACGTCGTGCACGTCCCGGGCGAAGCGGAGCCGCTCCTGGGCGGCGGCCAGTCCGGCCTGCGCCCGCTGCCCGTCCCGCGCCTCGACGAGCAGGTCCCAGAACCAGACCTGGAACCAGTTGACCAGAGCGACGCTCACGCCGACCCCGCCGGTCACCAGGAGGGACCGGGAGATCTGGCCGCCGGTCCATACCGCCACCCCGGCCGAGGCGGCGAGGGTCGCGGCGGTCACGGCGAGCACCACCGGCGGGCGTACGAGCAGCGGCGCCATGCCGACCAGCGAGGCGCCCAGCCACGCCCACGTCGGCCACGCGCCCGCCGCGACGGGACCGACGAGCGGGACGGTCAGCGACGCCGCCACGGCCAACCCCAGTTGGGACCGGCGGCGCCACCGCTGCGGCAGCCAGGGAGTCACCGCCGCGTACAGCACCGCGGCCTGGCCGGCGACGAAGGCGACCACACCCACCACGCCGAGCGCGGCGCGCGTGCCGTCGGGCTCCCGGGCGACGCCGAGCAGGGGCAGCAGCAGGCTGGCCCAGATCCCGGTGCCCAGCGAGAGGAGCATGGCCGTACGGGCGCGGCGCAGCCGCCGATCCGCCCGGGGTCCCGCCGCCTGCTGCGCCACGGACCCGATCGTAGGGCCGCCGCCGCCCGATCCGCCCCTGCGGAATGTCACGGGTGGACCGTGCAGATCGCACGGAGATCCGGTGACATCCTGGTCTGCCCGACGGGTCGCGCTCACCGGCAGGGTCTACGGCATGACGCAGATCCGAGTTCACCAGCCGACGACCACCGCCGCGCCGCGCCGGGCGGGCGGCGTCGCCCATCTGCTGCGGCACCTCGGCGAGATGACCCTCGCGATGATCGCCGGGATGCTCCTCCTCGGCCCGGTGTGGTCGCTCGTCGCCGAACCGTCGGGGCTCGCCGGCCTGCTCGACCAGCCGGAGGTCGCCGCGCTGGTGATGGCGACGAACATGACCGCCGGGATGACGGTCTGGATGCGGTACCGCCGGCACACCTGGTCGGCGTGCGCCGGGATGGCCGCCGCCATGTACGTCCCGTTCCTAATGCTGCTCCCGCCCTACTGGGCGGGCCTGCTCGACGGCGAGGCGATGATGCTCGGCGGTCACCTGCTGATGGTGCCCGCCATGGTGCTCGTGGCGCTGCGCCACCGGCACGAGCCGCCCGCCGCCACACCGCGCCGGGGACGGCTGGTCGCCGCCCTGCTGCGCCGCTGGCCGACCGGCCTCGCTCTGCTGATGACGATCGACCTCTGGATCTCGCCGACCGTGCTCGGGCCGTGGACGCTGCTGATCCTGCCCGTCGGGTATCTGATCATCGGCGGGTACCGTCGCCGGCTGCGCGGGCCGGGTGTGCTGACCCGGCAGCTCGGCGGCCTGGTCGCCTGGTCGGCGCTGGCGCTGGTCGCGGCGGCGGCCGGCGGGCGGGCCGCGGCGTGGCTGGTCGCGCTCGGCTGGCTCGGTCACGCGGTCTGGGACGTGGTGCACCACCGGCGTGACGAGGTCGTGCCCCGCGGCTACGCCGAATGGTGCGGTGTCCTCGACGCGATCGTCGGCGTCACGATCATCCTGGCGCTCCTGACCACCTGACCCCGAGGTCGCGCCGCCGGGTCGGCGCGGGCCGCCGCACGGCCCGACCCGGGCCCGGATCGCTTGATCATCGGGGCGGTCCGCAGGCGTCGGCGGCGGAGAGGTGCCGGTCGGCGCGGCAGGCATGAGGCGGTGATGAAAGGCTTGTCGCATGAGTTCGGCACAGATCCACCCCACCGACCCGGGCGACACCGAGGCGAACGGCTTCGCGGACCTGGGGCTGCGCCCCGAGCTGCTGGGCGCGCTGGCCGCCCTCGGCTACGAGGAGCCCACCCCGATCCAGCGGGAGGCGATCCCGCCCCTGCTGGCCGGTCAGGACCTGCTCGGTCAGGCGGCCACCGGCACCGGCAAGACCGCCGCCTTCGCGCTGCCCCTGCTGCAGCGCATGCCGGCGCACCGTGACGGCGGCGACCCGGTGGCGCTGGTGCTGGTGCCGACCCGGGAGCTGGCGGTGCAGGTCTCCGAGGCGTTCCACCGGTACGGCCGGGAACTCGGCACCCGGGTGCTGCCGATCTACGGCGGGCAGCCGATCGGCCGGCAGCTGCGGGCGCTGGACGCGGGCGTGGACGTGGTGGTGGCCACCCCGGGCCGTGCGCTGGACCACATCGCCCGGGAGACGCTGCGGCTGGGTGGCCTCGCCACCGTCGTCCTGGACGAGGCCGACGAGATGCTGGACATGGGCTTCGCCGAGGACATCGAGGCGATCCTGCAGCACGCGCCGGAGCAGCGGCAGACCGTGCTCTTCTCGGCCACGATGCCGGCGCGCATCGACGGGATGGCCCGGCAGCACCTCACCGACCCGGTCCGGATCCTCATTCGGCGGGAGCAGCCGGTCGCCGGGGAGGCGCCCCGGGTCCGGCAGAGCGCCTACCTGGTGGCCCGGGCACACAAGCCGGCGGCACTGGGCCGGGTGCTGGACGTGGAGTCGCCGACCGCCGCGATCGTGTTCTGCCGCAGCCGGGAGGAGGTGGACCGCCTCACCGAGACCATGAACGGCCGCGGCTACCGCGCGGAGGCCCTGCACGGCGGAATGAGCCAGGAGCAGCGCGACCGGGTGATGGGCCGGCTGCGCGCCGGAACGGCGGATCTGCTGGTCGCCACCGACGTGGCCGCGCGCGGTCTGGACGTCGAGCAGCTCACCCACGTGGTCAACTACGACGTGCCGTCGGCTCCCGAGTCGTACGTGCACCGGATCGGCCGGGTGGGGCGGGCCGGTCGGGAGGGGGTGGCGATCACCCTCGCCGAGCCGCGCGAGCACCGAATGCTCAAGACCATCGAGCGGGTCACCGGACAGCGGATCTCCATCGACACCATCCCGACCGTGGCGGATCTGCGTACCCGCCGGCTGGAGCTGACCCAGGCGGCGCTGCGGGAGAGCCTGCTCGACGACGACCTGGAGCCGTTCCGGGTGATCGTCGAGTCGCTGACCGACGAGTTCGACCTGATGGAGGTGGCCCTCGCCGCGGTGCGGCTGGCGCACGAGGCGACGTCGCCGGGCGCGGACGACGAGGAGGAGATCCCCCAGGTGTCGCTGCGCGGCCCGCGCGAGGGGGCGCGGGGCGAGCGGCGCGGCGCCACCGGCCGGCCGCGCACGGGCGGCACCACCCAGGTCTTCGTCGGGCTCGGTCGCCGGGCCGGAGTACGCCCGCAGGACCTGGTCGGTGCGATCACCGGCGAGACCGGGATCAGCGGCCGGGACATCGGCTCCATCGAGATCGCGGACCGGTTCTCCCTGGTGGAGGTGCCGCACGCCGTCGCCGACGAGGTGATCGCGGGGCTGCGCGCCAGCACCATCAAGGGCCGCAAGGCGACGGTACGCCGC
This sequence comes from Micromonospora musae, assembly GCF_003626545.1. NCBI lineage: Bacteria > Bacillati > Actinomycetota > Actinomycetes > Micromonosporales > Micromonosporaceae > Micromonospora > Micromonospora musae. Next base: position 112,129 of record NZ_RAZS01000011.1, on the reverse strand, counting down.
GACCGGGACGGCGACGGCGACGATCGCCGGGAGCGGGCGTACGCCGGGGACCGCCGCGACCGGCCGTACGGCGGTGACCGTCGTGACCGGCCGTACGGGGGCGACCGCCGCGACCGGCGGGACCGCGACCACCGCTGACCACCGCGGCACGCGCGAAAAGGGCCCCCGACCACGCCGTTGCGGTGTGGTCGGGGGCCCTTCCCGATCAGGCGTCAGGCCGCGGCGAGCGCCGGGCCGTCCAGCGACTCCGTCTCCAGCTCGGCCGGGCGCAGCGCCAGGGCGAGCACGTCGGCGACGTCGGAGAGGGTGTGGATGGTCAGCGCCTCGCGGACCTCGGTGGGCAGATCGTCCAGGTCCGGCTCGTTGCGCTTCGGGATGATCACTTCGGTCAGGCCCGCCCGGTGCGCGGCGAGCAGCTTCTGCTTCACCCCGCCGATGGGCAGCACCCGACCGGAGAGGGTCACCTCACCGGTCATCCCGAACTCGGGCCGGACCGGCCGGCCGGTCACCAGGGAGGCCAGCGCGGTCACCATGGTGATGCCGGCGCTGGGGCCGTCCTTGGGCACCGCCCCCGCCGGGAAGTGCACGTGGATCCGCCGTCCGGCCAGCTCGTTCGGGTCGATGCCGAGGCGTCGACCGTTGGAGCGCAGGTACGACAGCGCGATGTGCGCCGACTCCTTCATCACGTCACCGAGCTGACCGGTCAGGGTCAGCCCCGGCTCGCCCTCCATGCCGGTGGCCTCAATGAAGAGCACGTCGCCGCCGGCGCCCGTGACCGCCAGGCCGGTGGCCACGCCGGGCACCGCCGTCCGCTCCGCCGACTCCGGGGTGAACTTCGGCCGGCCCAGGTACTGGGCCAGGTTGCCGTCGTCGACCTGCAGCGGCGTCGGGTCGGTGGCGAGGGTGACCGCCACCTTCCGCAGGATCTTCGCCAGCGCCCGTTCGAGCTGCCGTACCCCGGCCTCTCGGGTGTACTCCCCCGCGATCCGGGCGAGCGCCTCGTCGGCCACGGTCACCTCGTCGGCGGTCAGCCCGGCCCGCTCCCGCTGCCGGGGCAGCAGGTGGTCGCGGGCGATCGCCACCTTCTCGTCCTCCGTGTAGCCGTCCAGGGTGACCAGCTCCATCCGGTCCAGCAGCGGGCCGGGGATGCTCTCCACCACGTTCGCAGTGGCGAGGAAGAGCACGTCGGACAGGTCGAGGTCGACCTCCAGGTAGTGGTCCCGGAAGGTGTGGTTCTGCGCCGGGTCGAGCACCTCCAGCAGCGCGGCGGCCGGGTCGCCGGCGTACCCGGCGGCCAGCTTGTCCACCTCGTCGAGGAGCACGACCGGGTTCATCGAGCCCGCCTCGCGCAGCGCACGCACGATGCGGCCGGGCAGCGCCCCGACGTAGGTGCGCCGGTGACCGCGGACCTCCGCCTCGTCCCGGACACCACCGAGGGAGACCCGGACGAAGTTGCGCCCGAGCGCCCGGGCGACCGACTCTCCGAGGCTGGTCTTGCCGACACCGGGCGGGCCGGCCAGGGCGAGCACCGCGCCGGAGCCGCGTCCGCCGACCACGCCGAGGTTGCGCTCGGCGCGCCGGTTGCGTACCGCGAGGTACTCCAGGATGCGGTCCTTCACGTCCGGCAGGCCGGCGTGGTCGGCGTCGAGCACCGCGCGCGCCTCGGCCAGGTCCGTGTTGTCGGTGGTACGCGTGTTCCACGGCATCTCGAGGACGGTGTCCAGCCAGGTGCGGATCCAGCCCGCCTCCGGGGAGGCGTCGCTGGCCCGCTCGAGCTTGCCGACCTCGCGCAGCGCCGCCTCGCGTACCTTCTCGGGCAGCTCCGCGGCCTCGACGCGGGTCCGGTAGTCGGCCGAGCCGTCCGGCTCGTCCTCACCGAGCTCCTTGCGGATCGCGGCGAGCTGCTGACGCAGCAGGAACTCCCGCTGCGACTTCTCCAGCCCCTCCCGCACGTCGTTGTTGATCTGCTCGGTGACCTCCTGCTCGGCCAGGTGCTCCTTGACCCAGCCGACGAGCAGTTCGAGCCGGGCGGTGACGTCCGCGGCGGCGAGCAGTTCGTTCTTCTGCTCCAGGCTCAGCCAGGGCGCGTAGCCGGCGGAGTCGGCGAGTTCGGCGAGATCGGTCATCCGCTCGATCGCGTCGATGACCTGCCAGGCCCCCCGCTGCTGGAGCAGCGACGAGACCAGGGCGCGGTACTCACGGGCGAGTTCGCGGGCCCGGCCGGCGGGGGCGGGTTCGGAGAGTTCGGCGGCCTCGACCCAGAGCGCGGCGCCCGGGCCGGGGACACCGGAGCCGATGCGCGCGCGGGAGAGCCCGCGGATCACGGCGGCGGGCTCCCCGCTGGGCAGCCGGCCGACCTTCTCGATGGTGGCCACCACGCCGACGGGACCGTACTCCCCGTCGATGCGGGGCACGGCCAACAGCGTACGGTCGCCGGTGGCGCGGGCCGCGTCGACCGCGGCCTGAGTGGTCGGGTCGAGGGTCACCGGGATCACCATGCCGGGCAGCAGCACGGCGTCGGTCAGCGGAAGTACCGGAAGAGTTGCCATCGAACACCTGCCATCGCATTGAGTTGAGCGTGTCAGGCTCAAGTCACGAGGCGGTCCCTTTCTTCCGGGGTGTGATCCAGGCCACCCTCGGTGCGGTCACCGGGCGGCGGCAGCAGCAGTTCCCACAGCAGCCTGGCGCCGCCGGCGAGCAGCACCGCGACCGGGATCGCGATGCTGGTCAGGGCCAGTGCGGCCACCGTCCAGGCGGGCAGCCCGGCGATGACCGCAACGACGGTCAGCGCCGCGCAGACGGCGAGCTTCACGCGGGTACGGGCGACCGGGACCAACGGATGCGACGACATCCTCGGCACCTCCTCGGGTACGCGTGCCGACCGCCGCGTGGGCGGCCCGGCACGGCGGGGTCAGGTGAGCCTGCTCTCGACCTCGGTGGCGAACTCGCCGAGCAGGCCCGGTTCGGTCCCGTACAGGCGCGGGTCACCGGGGGGCAGGACGGGTTCCGGCGCGTGCGCCCGGGGGCTGTTGTCGTACCGGAACTCGCCCTTGCCGTCCGGGGTGGGCCCGGCCGCCCAACGCCCCTCGGAGGCGTCGGTGCCCGGCGAGAAGTCCAGGTAGGTGTAGCCGAACTCCTCGGTGAGCTCCCCCGAGTCGGGGAACGCCTCCGGCACCGGCATCTCCTCCAGGCCGTCCTCCTTGAGCTGCTCGATGGCGGCCAGCCAGATGTTCTGGTGCATGGTGTCGCGGGCCAGCAGGAAGCGCAGCAGCTGCTTGACCCCCGGATCGTCGGTCATGTTGAACAGCCGGGCCACCTGCAGCCGGCCCTGCGCCTCCGCCGCCACGTTCAGGTAGAAGTCGGCCATCAGGTTGCCGCTGGCGGTGATGTACGAGCCGTTCCACGGCACCCCGACGCTGTCCACCGGCAGCGCCCCGCCGCCACCGTGGATGAAGTGCGCCGGATTGGCGCCGCCGTAGATCGCCCCCACCATCGGGTTCTCCTCGGCCGCCGCCTCCTGCAACGACAGCGGCGCGTTCTCCAGCAGCCGCGTGATCATCGTGGCGATCATCTCGACGTGACCCATCTCCTCGGTGCCGACATCGAGGAAGAGGTCCTTGTACTTGCCGGGCAGCCGGCAGTTCCAGCCCTGGTAGAGGTACTGGTTGGCGACGGTCATCTCGCCCCACTTGCCGCCCAGGATCTCCTGGAGCCGCCGGGCGAACGCGGCGTCGGGACCGTCCGGCTTCGCCTCGAACTGCAGATCCTTCAGGTGGCTGAACACATCTCCTCCTCGGTACCGATACCGGGGACACTTCCCGCGTCGCTGGCCCGGCCGCGCCAATCGGCGACCCCGGCGGGTCAATTCGGATGCGCGAGCGGCGGCAGCCGCACCTCCAGCGCCACCCCGCGCGGGCGGAGCCGGTGCACGTGCACCGAGCCCCCGTCGGCCGCGACGAGCCGCCGGACGATCCACAGCCCGAGACCGTGCATGCCGGCGCCCGGCTGTGGCCGGCACAGCGCCTCCAGCAGTGCGCCGTCCACCCGCCCCTCGTCCGTCACCAGCAGGTTGAGATTGGGGCCGCGAAGCGCCGCGTAGAGCCCCACCCGGCCGTCCCGGGGCCCGTGCCGTAGCGCGTTCTCCACCAGGTTGGTCAGCACCCGCCGGGTACGCCGCGCCGGCACCGGACACTGCCGCGCCCGCCGGGTGGCCCGGGCCCGCCGACGTTCCACCGGCACCAGGGCCACGGCCTCGCGGAGGACGTCGCCGAGCGGCACGACCGGGTCGGTCGCGGCCGGGAGGGTCAGCGCCCCGGCGCCGGCGGTGGCGTCCCGAAGCAGCGCCTGCAGGTGGGCCGCCTGGTCCCGGGCGAGCCGGGTGATCGCCCGCCGGTCGACCCCGGTTAGTTCCCGCTGCTCGTCGGCGAGCGCCCTGGTCAGCGAGGTCAGGGAGCTGACCGGGGCGCGGAACTCGTGACAGAGCACCCGCAGCAGCAGCTCCGGGTCGGGCGGCGACGAATCGTCAACAGCCCCACCGGCCGGCTCGATCCGTCGGAGACCTCGCAACAACCCCGGCAACCCGTACCGTCCCCGCATCCGCCCAGCTCCCCTCGTACCGGTGCGTACCCGAATGATCGGTACCCGCTGGGGAACGGAGCAGACATGCCGGACAGGCCCACCATTCGGATCGTCGTCGTCGACGACCACCCGCTCTTCGTACGCGGGCTCGAACTTCTGCTGCCCGCCGCGACCGAGAAGCGGGTGGAGGTGGTGGGCTCGACCGGTGACGCCTCGGCGGCCGCCTCGCTGGTGAGCCGCACCCATCCGGACCTGGCCCTGGTCGACCTGCACATGCCACCGCCGGGCGGCGTGCGCGCCGTGGCCGCCATCCGGCGGACCACACCCCGGGTACGGATCGTGGCGATGTCGGGCGGCGACGACCCGGCCCCGGCGCTGGAGGCGCTGCGTGCCGGCGCCGAGGGGTACCTGCCGAAGAGCAGCGAGCCCGAGGAGTTGCTGCCACCACTGCTGGCGATCCTCGACGGCTGGGCGGTGCTTCCGTCGGAGTTGCTGCGTGCGCTGCTACGACCCACCCGGGCCGTCGCGATCGACCTGGACAGCGAGGAGCGCCGCCTGCTGCGGGCCCTCGCCACCGGCCGCAGCACCGTGGAGATCGCCGAGGAGCTGCACGTGTCGGAACGGACCGTGAAGCGGATGATCGCGGCGCTGCTGCGGAAACTGCGGGTCTCCAGCCGGGCCGAGGCCGCCGCTCTCGCCGGCCAGGTGGGCCTGCTGGGCGAATGACGGGTCGGGCCGATTCCAGGGCCTACCGATCGCGGGACCGATTACGCCATCAGGCACACTATTGATGGTGCGAAAACACGACCCGCCGAAATGAAACGACCGTATTCTTGCGGTTTACCGGGATCGTACGTCAAACTTTGCACCACACCCCGCCCCAGACAGGGAGTAATCGGCGATGGCCAGAAAAGTAATCACGGTGCTGACCGACGACCTCGACGGTGGAAAGGCCGACCGGACTGTCGAGTTCAGCCTCGACGGCGTCGCCTACACCATCGACGTCTCGGACGAAAACGCCGGCGTACTGCGTAAGGCACTCGATCCTTACATCACCGCCGGTCGCCGCGTCGGCCGCGGCAACGTGGAGACCCCCCGGAGCGGGCGGCGGGCAGCCCGGATCGGCGGCGCCGGAATGGACCGGGAGCAGAACCGCGCCATCCGGGAATGGGCCGCCAAGAACGGTTACCGGATCTCCGAGCGGGGCCGGATCCCGGTCGAGGTCTCCGAGGCGTACAAGAACCGCTGATCCTGTCCGCGACGGCTGACGATTCGTCGCGGCGGGGCGACAACACGCCATCCGGCCGGCCCGCGCGGGCCGGCCGGATGGCGTTCGGCGGCCTCCGGGCCATCGCGCGGCGACGGCCGGGCCGCCCGGAGCCTCTCGCCCCGGGTGGCCCGGCCACGCCGGTTCGGGCTTCAGCCGACCTGGATGCGTACCGCGTCGAAGGCGGGAGTCTGGTTGGCCCGCTCCATCATCGGCAGCCGGTGCGATCCGTCGCCGGCCCAGACCGCGCACTGCGCGACACCGGACTGCGGCAGGCCGGGGACCTGGATGGTCACCTCGTCCGGCTCCGCGCCACCCCCGCCGTCCTCGGTGGCCACGAAGAAGGCGGGCACCTCCTGCGGCGCCGGCGGAGCGTCGACGCTGCCCAGCATCCGGCAGGCCGTGTGGAAGTGGCCCCGTACCAGCCCCTCCTCGTTGAGCAGGGAACTCTCCACGTAGTAGCCGCCCTGACCGGCGGGGAGGAAGCGGTCCCGGATCAGGTTGCGGGTGCTGACCCGCAACGTGAAGGGCTGGTTGGCACCGATCTCCTCGGGGAAGTCGGTGATCAGCAGCGACGGGTTGTTGGCGGCGGCGCCCACCTCACCGAAGGCGGTGCTGACGCAGCGGTTGCCGTTCTGGAAGCCGTCGTGCGCCTGCAGCCGGCTCTCGTCGCAGTTGTTCGCGAGCACGTCCAGGCCGGAGCCGGGCGCGCCGGTGCTCGGCGCACCGGTGCCGGGTGCGCCCGGGCCGCCGCCGTTGTCGGTCCCACCGTCGTCGCCACCCACCGGCGCGACCTGGCACTCGGCCAGCCGGGCCAGGTTCTGCGGGCGCGGCCCGAACCGGTCGATGGCGGTGGTGATCCGGGCCAGCGTGGCGCGGCGCTGGGTGGCCAACGGCCGCAGGATCGAGTCACGGACGAACTGCTCGCCCCGGTCGCCGTCGGCGGCGAGTCGCCGGTCGGCCTGGGTGATCTGCGCCTGCAACTGGCCGAGGTTGCGCTCCACCTCGGCCCGCGCCCGGCGCGGCACCTCCGGCAGCTCACCGGCGACGTCGGGACAGGCGATCGCGGAGCCGCCGGAGCCGCTGCCGCCGCCGGTCCCCGGCTGGCACTGCTGCCCGTCGCCCCAGTGGTTACGCACCCACCGACCGTCCTGCCAGGTCCGGCTGGTCTCCTCGCGGCCGGCCGGCGGCGTCGCGCCGGCGCTCGGCTGCACGCAGGCCCCCGCTGCCGGCCGGGGCTTGCTGGGCCGCCGGTCCTCGGCCGACGAGATCTGGGTCACGGCGACGATCCCGCCGAAGACCGCGAGCGTACCGACCACGGCCAGCAGACGCCTGCTTCGCGTGTTACCGGACGACCGGCGCGCCCGTGTGGACCTGCGCATCGAATTGCTCTCCTTCGCGATCCGGTGGATCCGTGCCCTCAGCGACCGCCGGAATTGCGCGCACGCCACGACTGCGGCAGCCGTGGCGCGCCGTCATACGTCGACGGTCGACGATGCCATTTCCGTACCGTCCCCCGCCTCCGGTGCCCTGGAGGGGGAGATCTTTCCATTCCCGCTGAGGTACGGAACGCCTGCGGCGAGGGTTCAACGCGCCGCCAGAAAATTGTTCGGGCGACGGCGGGGCGCGGCGGCCCGGACCGGGAGCCGCTGGTCAGGGAGCACGGGCGGCCCAGAAAACGTCGGAAGAAGTCAGTCCGCGCAGAGGTGGTCGAACGCGAAACCGTCGACCAGTTCGTCGCGTCGGGCCTGCAACGCGAGGATGTCGGCCCGGAGGGCGTCCCGGGCGACGAGTTGCGGCTCGGCGTCGTCCAGCTCGCGCAGCCGCTCGCCGATCGCGACCGCGGCCAGATCCTCCGCGAGCCACGCCGGGTCGATCCCGCAGGAGAAGCCGTGCTCCCGGACCGTCACCCGCTCCACCAGGCAGCGGCCCGGGCGAACCTCCACCCAGCTCCACCCCTCCGCCGGCCCACCGGCCCACCGCACGTGCAGTCCGCGCACGATGGGGTCGACCAGCCGGCGGGAGACGTACGCCTCCACCGCCGCGGCGCGGGCCAGCGCGCCCAGATCGTTCACGTACCCCGTGCGCCCGTCGGGGAGCCGGCCGAGGATCTCGCGGAAGCCGACCGGCGTGGGCCCCTCCGGGTCGGCGGCGGTCGCCGCGGCGTAGCCGCGCGCGTCGAGGACGTACTCCACCAGGCGACGAGCGTGGTCGGCGGCGCGCAGGGTGGGCGACTCGACGCGCAGCACCGGCAGGCCGGCCGCCGTGGCGACGGTGGCCTTCATCCGCTCGACCCGCTGCGCCGGCGAGCCTCCGGGCGCGGCGGGACGGATCTCCACCGCGGCGCGGATCCGACCGCTCTCCCCGGCGCAGACCACGAGGTCGTACCCCTCGCGGCTGGCCGTGCTCCACTGGTTCCCGGTGATGCCCGGCGGGCGCCCCGGCACCAGCTCGCCGAGGCGGTGCGCGGGGTGCACCTGGTGACCGGCGCGCTGCAGCACCGGGGCCCGCCCGCCCGCCACGGGCAGCGTCCGCAGCAGCCTGCCCTCGTCACTGCCGGTGATCGTCATCCGCCTGATTCCATCCGCCGATCGGTCGACCGACCGAGTCTAGGGGTGGATCATGGGAGCCGCGTCGCCGGTGCGGCCCGGGCCGCACCGACGAACCGACGATGATGAGCCGTGTGATGTGAATCACATAATCGCCACGTTCCGACGCCCGACGAGCGTGTATCCACCTGCACGTCGGTAGCGCGCCGGCCGGGAGGTGCCATGTCACGACCGTGGTTCGGCGTTCTCGCCGCTCTGCTGCTGACAGCCGGCGGGGCGCTGGCCGGCGCGACGGCAGCCGGCCTCGTCCTGCTGGCCGGCCTGGTCGGTTGGCTCGCGGTCCGGATCCTGGGCGGCGACGTCGCGGCGACCGGACTCGGCGACCGGGTCGCGCGGCGGCGCTAGTGCGGTGTCCACGAACGTTGGCGGTGTCGCGGCGAGGTCCAGGCGGCGGTCCGGCAAGGCGGAGTCTGGCCTGGATACCGGTGTTGTATCCAGGCCAGACTCCAACGCGGCCGGTCGTCGTCTGGGCCCGGCGCGGCCCGGTGAACGTTTCTGGACACCGCACTAAAGGCAGGGAGGCACCGATGACCGACCCGACGACCGACCCGGGCCCCACCCGGGTCGCCCCGGACGCCGTCGCGCGGATCAGCGCTCAGGCGGCCCGGCACGCTCCCGGCGTGCACAGCCTGGTCATCGTGCCGGCCCGGCCGTACGGGGTGACGGTCCGCCTGGACGACCGGACGGTGAGCGTCGACGTGGACGTGGTCACCTGGTACGGCCGCAGCGTGCTGACCGTCGCCGACGCCATCCGGGACGCGGTGATCGACCAGGTGACGTCGTCGACCGGGCTGACCGTGCGGGAGGTGACCGTCACGGTGACGGACGTCGTCGTACCGGGCGTCGACGTGCCGGTGCCGACGTGACCGGCCGGACCGCCGCCGGGAGCTGAGATGCGTACCGCCAACCGGCTGGCCACCCTGTTGCTCGCCGTCGTGCTGCTCGTCGGCGGCGTGCTGCTGGCCGTGGCGGCGGGGGCGGCCGCGGCCGGCCGGCCGGCGCTGCTCGTCGACGTCGCGGGGTGGGCCGCCCCGCTCGGGGAGACCCGGTGGGACGACTGGCCGGTGGGGGCGGCGGCGATCGGCGCTCTCCTGCTCGGGCTCGGCCTTCTCGTCGCCGAACTGCGGCGGTGGAGACCGCAACGGCTGGACGTCGGCGACGGCTGGCACCTGCACCGGCGTCGCCTGGAGCGGCGGCTGACCGTGGCCGCCGCCTCGGTGCCGGGCGTACGGCGGGCCCGCGTCCGGATACGGGGACACGGCGCGCAGTGGCGGCCCCGGGTGGTGGTCACCGGCGACCCGGCGAGCCGCGACGAGGTGGAGTTCGCCGTGCGGCAGGAGCTGCACCGGCTGGCCACGCCCCGGCCCGGCCCGATCGAGGTGTGGCTGCCGTCCGGGCGGCGGGCGGCGTGACCCACGCCGCGCACCGGGTGCTCTGGACCGTCGTGGCGCTGCTGCTGGTCGCGCTGGGCGGGGTCGTGCTGGCGCAGAGCCTCGGATGGCTCCCCGGCGGGGATCCGTCCGGCGTGCTGCTCGGCACGGGACTGCGCCGCTCCTGGCAGCTCGCCACCCCGTGGGCCCCGCTGGCCGCGGCCGCCGCCGGGCTGCTCGCCGCCACGAGCGGTCTCTGGCTGTTGCTGCGGGAGCTGGGCGGGGTCGGCGTGGGGCGGCGCGGCACCCTCGTCCACCCCGGCCGGCGGGGCCGGACCCGGTTGGCCGCCGGGGCGCTCACCCGCGCGCTGGAACGCGACCTCACCGGCGATCCGCGGATCCGGCGGGCACGGGTGGTGCTCACCGGCGACCCGCACCGGCCCGACCTGTGGCTCCGCGTGGAGATCGTGGCCGGTGCGCGCACCGTCGGCCTGCGCGAACACGTCAACGTCGCGCTCCGCCGCTACGTCGACACCGCCGACTGTCGCCCCGCCCACCTCGACGTGACCGCGCTGGTCGACGCGGGCCAGGCATGATCTACCCACCGGCGCCCGTCCGGGCGCGCAGAGCTGGGGGTCGAGTGTGCGGGTCGTGTCTCTCGTACCGTCGCTGACCGAGGCGGTGGCGGTCACCCTGCCCGGCGTACTCGTCGGCGCCACCGACTGGTGCGGCCACCCGGCCGGGCTGGACGTGCCGCGGGTGGGCGGCAGCAAGTACCCGGACCTGGAGCGGGTGCTTGCGCTACGCCCGGATCTCGTGCTGCTCAACGTCGAGGAGAACCGCCGCGAGGACGCCGACGCGCTGGTCGCGGCAGGGGTGCCGGTGCGGGTCACCTACCCGCGTACCGTCCCCGAGGCGCTCACCGAACTGGCCGACCTGCTCACCGCGCTCGGCGCGACGCGGGAGCCGGCGTGGCTCGACGCCGCCCGCCGCGCCTGGGCCGAGCCGCCACGGTTGTCGCCGGCCCGCCGAGCCGTGGTACCGGTCTGGCGGCGCCCCTGGGTGGTCCTCGGGTCCGGCACCTTCGCCGGCGACGTGTTGCGCCGGCTCGGCGTGCTGAACTCCTACGAGGGGCACCCCGAGCGCTACCCCCGCCCGCCCCTCGCCGAGCTGCGCGACGTCGGCGCGGAGCTCGTGGTGCTCCCCGACGAGCCGTACCGTTTCACCGCCGACGACGGCCCGGAGGCCTTCCCCGGCACACCGTGCGCCCTGCTCTGCGGCCGACACCTGACCTGGTACGGACCGTCGCTGGCCGAGGCGCCCGCACTGCTCGCGGCGCAGCTCGACCGCCCGGTCTCCGCCCCGGCCTGAGCCGGGCCCACCACCCGCCCGACCCCGACTCGGCCCGCACCGTCCGCGGCGGGCACCCGGCCGGATCGCCGTCAGGGCTTGCCGCCCTCGCCCCGGCCGCCCGCCGCGCGGCTGCGACCCCGTCGGGCGGAGAACGCGCTCCAGCCGATCGACACGGAGAGGGTCACCACCACCACCGTGAAGGTGAGCCAGATCGGCAGCTTCCCCACCGGCGTCTCCGCCAGGATCAACTTCAGCCCGGCGAAGGCCAGCAGGACGGCCAGCCCGTACCGGAGGTAGCCGAAGTGCCGCAGCAGCCCGGCGAGGCAGAAGTAGAGGCTGCGCAGCCCCAGTACGGCGAAGGCGTTGGCCGTCCAGACGAGGAACGTGTTGGTGGTGATCGCCAGGATCGCCGCCACCGAGTCGATGGCGAAGACCACGTCGGTGGCCTCGATCGCGACCAGTGACACCAGCAGCAGGGTCGCCCGCCGCCGCCCGCCGGCCCGTACGGTGAACCGGTCGCCGTGGTAACCGGCCTCGGTCGGGACCAGGCGGCGGAAGAGCCGGACCACCCGGTTGCGCTCCGGGTCGACGTCGGGTTCGCCGCGTACGGCCAGCCGCCAGCCGGTCCAGATCAGGAACGCGCCGAGCACCACCCCGGCCCAGGCGAGCCGCTGCAGCAGCTCGGCGCCGGCGATGATGAAGGCCAACCGGAACACCAACGCCCCGACCACCCCCCAGAACAGCACCTTGTGCTGGTAGGCGGCGGGTACCCGGAAGTAGCCGAAGAGCAGGGCGAAGACGAAGACGTTGTCCACCGACAGCGCCTTCTCCAGCAGGTATCCGGAGTAGTAGGCGACCGCCGGCTCGCCGCCGCGCCAGAACCAGATGACGAGGCCGAAGAGGAGACCGGCTCCGATCCAGACGGCGCTCCAGATCAACGCCTCGCGCAGCTCGATGACGTGGTTGTCCCGGTGCGAGAGCAGGTCGACCGCGAGCATGACCACGATGACCACGGTGACGGCGGCCCAGGCCCAGAGCGGCGCCGGGAACGTCGCGTCGCCCACCGGTGCCCTCCGCATCGACCGCTTCCCACGGTCACTTCCCGCCGCTCGCCGCGCGAGGACGGGGGACCTGAGGCGGGGGCGCCTCCGAGCCTAGGCCAGCGTCGCGGGCGGCGGGACCGCTCCGCCAGGTTCGGTCCGCGAAGGTCGCCTCGGCGGGCTGCCGCACATCGGCCTGCCACGATCCGGCAGGATCGGTGCTGACCGGGCCACATCACCCAACACGGCAGGAGTTTTACCGATGAACCAGCCAGGTGCCCGCTCGGGCAAGCCCGACGTGACCCCGATCGAGGGCGCGCCCCCCGCCGACCTCGTGGTCGAGGACCTCACGGTCGGCGACGGTCCGGAGGCCCAGCCGGGCCAGCTGGCCACCGTGCACTACGTCGGCGTCGGACACTCGACCGGACGCGAGTTCGACGCCTCCTGGAACCGGGGTGAGCCCTTCGAGTTCCCGCTCGGCGGCGGACAGGTGATCGCCGGCTGGGACCAGGGCGTGGTCGGCATGCGTGTCGGCGGCCGCCGCCGGCTGGTCATCCCGCCGCACCTGGGCTACGGGGACCGGGGCGCCGCCGGCGCCATCCGTCCGGGCGAGACCCTGATCTTCGTGGTGGACCTGCTCGGCGTGCGCTGAGCACTCGCGGGGCCGCCGACGGAGCGTCAGCGGCCCCGCGACCCCACCGCCGATCGCCCGGTCGCCCGGTCGCCGATCGCCCGGTCGCCGGTCGCCGGTCGCCGGTCGCCGGTCGATGATCCGCCGCTCGGCGGCCCGCGCTCTCAACGTCGGGTGAGCACCACGTCGCCCGGCCGGGGGTGGGCGGTCAGGCCGCCACCAGCACCGGCTGCGCGGCCGGCGCGGGCGGCACGTGTCGCATCGTCGGCGCCGGTGGCGCGAGCGGCGACGGCGCGGACGAGGTCGGCGACGGCAGCGGGGACGGAGACGGCCGCACGGGTGCCGGCGGCTCCGCCACCGGCCGGGACGCCTCGACGACCGGGACGACCCGGTGCAGCCCGGTGACCCGCAGCACCCGGGCCACCACCGGCGCCGGATCGACCAGCACCAGCTCGCCGCCCTGCGCGCGCACCCGCAGGTGCGCGGCGGCCAGCGCCCGCACCCCGGCGGCGGAGAGCAGCCGGACGCCGGAGAGGTCGACCCGCAGCACCGACCGCGACGGCGCGGCCCAGAGCGCCGAGCGGAGCACCCCCACCGTGGCGATGTCGATCTCGCCGACCGCGCGCACGTCCACGCTCTCGTCGCGCACGCTCACGTGCACGCGGAAACGCTCGCTGACCTGCTCTCCCATGCCGTCCAATCTAGTCTCGACCACCGACACTTCCGCCCCTGCGCAGGAGTGATTCCGGGTACGCCCAGGGTCGTACCCCGACCCGACCCTGATCCCTCTCAGGGCCGAAGCCCGGGCCGCGGCCGACCCGCGCGCCGCTCCGGCGCGGGCCGGTGACGGCGCATCCGGACATCGGCGGGTGACAATGGTCGGATGGTCGTCCCCCACCCCCGGCCTCCCCGGCTGATCCGGCCGGTCCGTGAGCCGGCCACCGTCCCGCCGCCACTCACCGGCCCGTGGGCCGCCACCGACCGACGGCTCGACACGGTCGAGCTGCTGCCGCTGCCCGACGGCGCGGCCGGCCCCGAGGACGTGGTCGTCGACCCGGACGGCCGGGTGATCAGCGGCGACGAGGAGGGCCGGCTCTGGTGGTGGCCAGCCGACGCGCCGCCGGGGACCCTGCCGCGGCTGCTGGCCGAGACCGGCGGCCGGCCGCTCGGGATCGAGCTCGACCCGACCGGCGGTGGGCTGGTGGTCTGCGACGCCTACCGGGGGCTGCTCCGGGTCACCCCGAACGGCGCGGTGCACGAGCTGACCGGGACGGCACCCCCGGTGCACCTGGCCAACAACGCCGCAGTGGCGCGGGACGGCACCATCTACTTCACCGACAGCTCGGACCGCTTTCCCGTCTCGCACTGGAAGCGGGACCTGCTGGAGCACCGGCCCAACGGTCGGGTGCTCGCGTACCGGCCCGGCGACCGACGCGCCGAGGTGGTGGCGGAGGGCCTCTACTTCCCGAACGGGGTCGCGCTGACCCCGGACGAGTCGGCCCTGATGCTGGTGGAGACGACCACGCACCGGCTGCTCCGCGTCGACCTGCCCGGCGGCGCGGTCCGCGTCCTGGCCGACCTGCCCGCGTATCCGGACAATCTCTCGGCCGTGGGCGACGGCACCTACTGGATCGCGCTGCCCAGCCCGCGGGTGGCGGTGGCCGAGCGGCTGCTGCCGCACCCGAGGCTGCGCCAGCTCGCCGCGTTGCTGCCCGACGCCATGCAGCCGCAGCCGCGCCGCTACGGCCTGGTCGCGCTGGTCGACGGCGAGGGCACCGTTCGCCGCACGCTGCACGGCCCACGCGGCGACTACTGGATGATCACGGGGGTACGTCAGCACGGCGAGCTGCTCTGGCTCGGCAGCCTGATCGGCCCGGGCGTCGCCCGCGTCCGGCTGACCTGACGTCGGCGCTCGGCGCGGCCGGCTGCGGTCCGCCGGCCGGCCGGCGTTTTCGTGATCGACTCGCCTTCCGTGAAGTCGGGGTCTCCGCACGGCGGCGTTTTCGTGATCGACTCGCCTTCCGTGAAGTCGGGGTCTCCGCACGGCGGCGTTTTCGTGATCGACTCGCCTTCCGTGAAGTCGGGGTCTCCGCGCGGCGGGACGCCCCGAGTTCATGGAGTTCGAGACGATCAAGCCCGGACCGGACCGCGGGTCGGGCCGAGAACAGCTCGGCCGACAGGTCGGGCCACCGGGCCGGCGGGACGGGCAGGGTCGGCCCGCGCGACGGCGGGCCGACCCGGGTGCGGTACGGCGGTCAGCCGCCCGTCACCGAGGGGTGCGGGGCCGGCGAACCGCCGGCGACCGCGCCCGGATGCGCCGGCTGGCTCGGCGCGGGGCCCAGCCCGCTCGGCACCGGCAGCGCGCTGCCCTTGACGAACTCGCCCCAGCTGACGTTCCACGCGGTCCAGCCGTTGCCGTTCTGCAGCTCCACCTCGGTGCCCTTGACGGTTACCAGGTCACCGACCTTTGTGTTGTTCATCAGCCAGTCGGCGGCAGCGGCCGAGACGTTGGTGCAGCCGTGCGAGACGTTGGTGCTGCCCTGGTCCCCCTCCGACCACGGAGCACCGTGGATGAACTCGCCGCCCCAGGTGAGCCGCTGGGCGTCCTCCACGTCCACCACGTACGGGTCGGCCGAACCCGTCGTGTCGAACGTGGTGAACTGGTGCTGCTCCATGATCACCATCTTGCCGCTGGACGTCGGCGTGCTCGGCTTGCCGAGGCTGACCGGGATCTTGCGGATCACCTTGCCGTCGCGCAGCACCGACATCTGCTTCGTGGCGTTGTCGATCTCCAGAGAGACCTGCTGACCGATCTTCGACGTCGACCTCCGGTCGTCGTCGCCGACCAGGTCCTTGCCGATCGGCAGCCCTTCCAGGCCGGACCGGACGCTGATCGTCGTGCCCGGCCGCCAGAAATCGGGTGCCCGGTAATAGACCTGACTACCGTCGTCCACCCATGACCAGGCACCCGGCTGCGGCGGGTTCGTCTTTACGAACAACCGGCGCTGGACATCCGCCCTGGCCTCTTTCGGAATGGGCGGGTCGAATGCGACCGTCACCGGCATCGCGGTTCCGTACGTCCGTTTGTCGGCGAAATAGAGGGTGCTGGTCACCGCCGGTTTGGTCGATTTCGGCCTGGTGGTGAAGGTCGTCTTGCGGGTCGTCGTCTTACCGGAGTCGCCGGTCGCGGTCACCTCGGCCGTGTACGTCCGCTTCGGTTGCAGCGTGGTGCTCGGCACCCAGGCGGAGCCGTCCTCGCGGGGCTCGGCCTTGATCTCCTTACCCTTGTCGTCGGTGATCCGGACCCCGGTCACCCGGCCGCCCGCCACCTGGGTGCCGACCTCGGCGCTGATCGGCACGTCCTTCGCCCGGTCGCCGGGCGTCACGGTGAGCTCCGGCGCCGCGGCGCGTTTGCCGCCCTGCCGGTCGTCGTTCTTCGAATCCGCGGTGCAGCCGACCAGGATCAGTGGAGCGGCCGCGACGGCCACCCCCAACAGCGTCAAACGCCGCCTCAGCCTCATGATGCGTCCCCCCGTTTTCCGCTTCCGTAGGCACATTCTCTCCACCCCGATACGACTACCCCCGCAATTCACGAAATAAGGTCACGACAATTACCTGTCGCATTTCGCCACGCTGCGCCGAAAGCGACGGATCGTCGGCGGCGGTCGGCATCGGGCGGGACGGGCGGGTACGGTCGCCCGGCGCGCCGACACGGCCGGGCCGTCCCGTCCGCGCCGGCCCGGCCCGATTCAACCGCCCCACCCGAGTGAGCCGGGGGTCGGCGGAGCCCGTCGACTTCAGGAATCCCGCGCCGATCACCCGTCGCGGGGCCCCGGGATGGCGGCGATCCGGCCGATCGAGAACCGAGGGACGCGAGCCTCGGGCAACTTTTGTCGGCCCCAGCGAAAGTTCGGCGCCCCAGACAGAACCTTTGCCTTCGACCGTCGGCAAGGGTACGGTGACGGGCCAGATAGATAGTTGCCCATAGGTCGATCCGCTGCCCGCCCCGCCGACAGTGGCGCGCCCCGCGTGGGCTCGTCTCCATCCGTACGCCGACCGCCACGTCCGCCGGACCCGCTCCGGCCGGTCCGGCGTGCCTGGAGACGGCGGCCGGTCGACCCACAACCGCCGGATGAGCGGCGTCCGGCAGGGAGGGACACCACCATGGAGCAGAGCAAACAGCCGGCGGAGCCGCCGGGGTCCGCCGAACCGGTCAGCCGACGCGGGCTGCTCCGCGCGGCGACCGTCTCCGCCGCCGCGGTCGGTACGGCCGGCCTCCTCGGCGCCTCCGCGGCGTCGGCCTCCGGCGGCTCGGGCCACGGCGGCGGCCGGCGCCGGGTGCCGGTCGACCGAATCAGCATCCAGCTCTACACCCTGCGCGACCAGTTGGCTGCCGACCTGCCCGGCACGCTCACCGCGCTGCGCCGGATCGGATACCGGCGGGTCGAGCACGCCGGCTTCGTCGGCCGCACGGCCGCCCAGTTCCGCGCCGCCCTCGACGAGGCCGGCCTGCGCGCGACCTCGGGTCACACCGGCATCCCGCAGCCCTTCGACGCCGACACCTGGGAACGCGCCCTGGACGAGGCGAACACGGTCGGCTGCCGGAAGATCGTGCACCCGTGGTTCGGACTGGACTCCGCGGGGCAGCCGATCCGCGACCCGCAGGTCTACCGGGCGCTCGCGCGTGACCTCAACCGCGCCGGCCGCCTGGCCGAGCGCGCCGGCCTGGAGTTCGGCTACCACAACCACCAACTCGAGTTCGTCCCGCTGACCGGCGGTGGAACCGGCTTCGCCATCCTCACCGGCGAGACCGACCCGCGGCTGGTCCACTTCGAACTGGACCTCTTCTGGGCGTGGCGCGGCGCGCAGGACCCCATCGACCTGATCCGCGCCCACCGGGGCCGGATCCGCCAGGTCCACGTCAAGGACATGGACACCGAGGCGAGCTTCGCCGACCTCGGCGACGGCCTCATCGACTTCGGCCGGATCTTCGCGCACGAGCGGGAGGCCGGTATCGAGGAGTACATCGTGGAGCGCGACGACGCCGGCACTCCGCCGCGCGCGCCCGCCGACGCGCTGGAGACCGCCCGCGTCGGCTTCGACTACCTCGCGTCTCTCCGTTACTGACCACGACCCCCGGGGGAACCACCGTGAAGAGAAGGATCGCCATCCTGTCCGCGCTGGCGCTGGTCACCGCCGGCCTGGGCGCGCCGGCCGCGTCGTCGGCCGCCGCGCCCGCACCCGCCGCACCGCCGGACTCCAGCTTCCAGAAGGTCACGCTCAACGACTTCCCGGGCGAGCCGGTGAGTCTCGCCGTCCTGCCCGACCTGCGGGTGCTGCACACCGCGCGCACCGGCGAGGTCCGCATCCACGACCCGCGTACCGGCCTGAACACCCTCGCCGCCGACGTCCCCGTCTACGAGCACGACGAGGAGGGCCTGCAGGGCATCGCCATCGACCCGGACTTCGCCAGCAACAAGTGGGTCTACCTCTACTACTCCCCTCCCGGTGACACCCCTGCCGACGACCCGAGCACGCCGGACGTCAACGAGGGTGACGCGCCCTTCGTCGGCACCGAGGCGGACTGGCAGCGGTTCCGCGGCGCGCTGCGGCTGTCCCGGTTCAAGCTCGAGGGGATGAAGCTCAACCTCGCCACCGAGCAGAAGATCATCGACGTGCCCGTCGACCGGGGCATCTGCTGCCACGTCGGCGGCCAGATCGAGTTCGACAGCAAGGGCAACCTCTACCTCTCCACCGGTGACGACACCAACCCGTTCTTCTCCGACGGCTACACGCCGATCGACGAGCGGGCCGACCGGAACCCCGCGTTCGACGCGCAGCGCACCTCGGGCAACACGAACGACCTGCGGGGCAAGCTGCTGCGGATCAAGGTAAAGCCGGGCGGCGGCTACACGGTGCCGGCGGGCAACCTGTTCAAGCCGGGCACCGCGAAGACCCGTCCCGAGATCTACGCGATGGGGCTGCGCAACCCGTTCCGGTTCGCCGTCGACCGCCGTACCGACGACGTCTACCTGGCCGACTACTCCCCCGACGCCGGGTCGTCGAACCCGGACCGCGGGCCGGCCGGACACGGCCGCTGGATGGTCGTCGACAAGCCGGCCAACTACGGCTGGCCGTACTGCGCCACCCCGGACCTGCCGTACCGCGACTTCGACTTCGCGACCAACACCCCGGGCAGGAAGTTCGACTGCGACCGGCTCGTCAACGACTCGCCGCACAACACCGGGCAGCGCCGGCTGCCGCCGGTGGAGGCCCCGCAGGTCTGGTACCCGTCCGCCGCCTCCGGCGAGTTCCCGCAGCTCGGCACCGGCGGCATCGGCCCGATGGGCGGCCCGGCGTACGACTACGACGGGCGGAACACGTCGCGGACCCGCTGGCCCGCCTACTACGACGGCGTGCCGCTGTTCTACGAGTGGACCCGGGACTACATCAAGGAGTTCCGCCTCGACGACCGGGGCGAGGTACGCGACATCCGTCCGGTGGCCCCGTCCTTGGTCGTCGACAACCCGATGGACCTGGAGTTCGGCCCGGACGGGGCGCTCTACGTGCTGGAGTACGGCGACGGGTACTTCGCCGAGAACCCGGACGCGCAGCTCTCCCGGATCGACTTCGTCCGGGGCAACCGCACGCCGATCCCGCAGATCAGCGCCGACCCGACCGTCGGGCAGGCGCCGCTGACGGTGCGCTTCTCCAGCGCGGGCACCGTCGACCCGGACGGCGACCGGCTGCGCTACGCCTGGGACTTCAACGCCGACGGCTCGGTCGACTCCACCGACCCGAACCCGACCTGGACCTACCAGGCGAACGGCCAGTACAACCCGACGGTGAAGGTCACCGACAGCACCGGGCGTTCGGCCGCGGCCACGCTGCCGCTGCTGGTGGGGCCGCGGGCACCGATCGTCGAGTTCGTGACCCCGACCGAGGGGCAGCCCTTCGAGTTCGGCCAGACCGTCAGCTTCGAGGTGCGGGTGACCGACGACCTGCCGGTCGACTGCTCGCGGGTGCAGGTGACGTACATCCTCGGCCACGACGAGCACGGGCACCCGCTCTCGACCGCGACCGGCTGCACCGGCAGCATCACCACCTTCCTCGACCCCGGTCACGGCGGCGCCGACAACCTGCGGGCGGTCTTCGTCGCCGAGTACACCGACGCGCCCACCGACCCGGGTGTGCCGCCGCAGACGGGCAGCGCCGAGGTGGTGCTCACCCCGGGCGGTAGCGCCCGCTGATCCGCAGGTGGTGGCCCGGCACACCGGGCCACCACCGCGCAGCCCGGCGGCACGGCCACCACGACCGAAGGGCCGGCACCGCGAGGTGCCGGCCCTTCCGCGCGTACCTCAGACGGCCGCGATCAGCAGCGCGGGCTGCTCCACGCAGTCGGCGACGTGCCGCAGGAAGCCGCCCGCGACCCCGCCGTCGCAGACCCGGTGGTCGAAGGTGAGGCTGAGCTGCACGACCTTGCGGACCGCGAGCTCTCCGTCGACCACCCACGGCTTGTCCACGATCCGCCCCACCCCGAGCAGCGCCGCCTCCGGGTGGTTGATGATCGGCGTCGAGCCGTCCACACCGAACACCCCGTAGTTGTTCAAGGTGAAGGTGCCACCGGTGAGCCGCGCCGGCGCCAGCGTGCCCGCCCGTGCCGCGGCCGTCGTCTCGGCCAGCTCGACGGCGAGCTCCGCGGTGGTCAGCCGCTGGGCGTCGCGTACCACCGGGACGACGAGGCCCCGATCGGTCTGCGCGGCGATACCCATGTGCACGCCCGCGGACTGGAGGATCCGCTGCCCCTCGGTGTCCACCCGGGCGTTCAGCTGCGGATAGCGGCGCAGACCGGAGAGGCAGATCCGGGCCAGCAGGGCGAGGACGCTGACCGGCTGCTCCGGACGGGCGGCGTTGATCGCGGCGCGCGTCTCCAGCAGGGCGGTGGCGTCCGCGTCGACCCAGATCGTCACCTCGGGGATCTCCCGCCGGCTGCGGGAGAGCTTGTCGGCGATCGCCTTGCGGATGCCCGTCAGCGGAATGACCAGGTCCTCGCCGTCGCCACCCGCCGACGGCTGCGGCACCGCGCGCGGTGCGGCAGCGACCGCCGTACGGGCGGCCTCCACGTCGGCGCGGCGGACGACTCCCCCGCGGCCGCTGCCGGTCAGGGTGGCGAGGTCGATCCCGTGCTCGCGGGCCAGCCGCCGGACGATCGGCGAGATGACCAGCGGCGCGACGTCGCCCGTGGACCCGACCGCGGCCGCTGGACGCGGGGCCGCGACGGCGACCGGTTCCGGGGCCACGACGGCGGCCGGCTCCGGCGCGACCGCGAGCCGTGACCTGCGGCGGCGACGTCCCGGCCCGTGCCCGGTGCCGTAGCCGACCAGGACGTTGCCCGAGCCGGCCCGCTCCTCCTCGCGGTAGGTGGCGTGGCCGGGAGGCTCGGGGGTGCTGTCGGGCGCGGCCGCCGCGCCGTCCGACGTCGCGATCGTGATCAGCGGCTGGCCGACCGGGCGGGCCTCGCCGGGAGCACCGTGCAGCGCGACCACTCGCCCGGCGTACGGGCAGGGCACGTCGACGACGGCCTTGGCGGTCTCCACCTCGACGACGGTCTGGTCCACCGTCACCGTGTCGCCGACCGCGACCCGCCACTCGACGATCTCCGCCTCACTGAGCCCCTCGCCGAGGTCGGGCAGGAGAAAAACCCGCTCGCTCATGCCGTTGCCTCCCTCCGGTCGGCAGCGGCATGAGGCACCACCGCACTGCGCCCGATGATTCGCTCGCTCCGCTCGCTCATGCCGCCGCCTCGGGGGCGGGGAGCCAGCGCGGGTCCGGCTGGTCATCCCACTGCAGGCGGGCGACCGCGTCGAGCACCCGGTCCACGCCGGGCAGGTGGGTGTGCTCCAGCATGGGGGCCGGGTACGGGATGTCCAGGCCGGAGACGCGCAGCACCGGGGCGTGCAGGGCGTGGAAGCAGCGCTCCTGCACCCGGGCGGCGATCTCGGCGCCGACACCCGCGAAGCCCTGGGCCTCCTGGATCACCACGCACCGGCCGGTACGGCGCACCGAGGCGGTCACCGTCTCGTCGTCGAACGGGACGATGGTGCGTACGTCGACCACCTCGAGATCCCAGCCCTCCTCGCGGGCGGCCTCGGCGGCCTCCAGCGCGACCGGCACCGACGGCCCGTACGCGATCAGCGTGGCGTCCCGGCCGGGGCGGCGCACGACGGCGCGGCCGAACGGCGCGGTACGCGTCGGCAGCTCGGCCTCGCCGCTGGCGAAGTAGAGCTTCTTCGGCTCCATGAAGACGACCGGGTCGGGGTCGTCGATCGCCTCGCGGAGCAGCGAGTACGCGTCGTCGACGGTGGCCGGGGTGACCACCTTGAGCCCCGGGGTGTGCGCGTAGTACGCCTCGCTGGAGTCGCTGTGGTGCTCGACGCCGCCGATCCCACCCGCGTACGGCACCCGGATCACGATCGGCACGCTGAGCGCGCCCCGGGTGCGGTTGCGCAGCTTCGCCACGTGCGAGGCGATCTGCTCGAAGGCCGGGTACGCGAAGGCGTCGAACTGCATCTCGACCACCGGCCGCAGCCCCGACATGGCCAGGCCGACCGCGAAGCCGACGATGCCGGCCTCGGCGAGCGGGGTGTCGAAGCAGCGCTTGTCGCCGAACCGGGCCTGGAGACCGTCGGTGATCCGGAAGACGCCGCCCAGCTGGCCGACGTCCTCACCGAAGACGAGCACCCGCTCGTCGTCGGCCATCGCGTCGGCGAGCGCGGCGTTGAGCGCCTTCGCCATGGTGGTGGCCATCAGGCGTCCCCCTCCTGCTCGGCCGCCGCCAGCTCGGCGCGGACCTGCTCGCGCTGCTCGATCAGCTGCGGCGTGGGCTGCGCGTACACGTGGTCGAAGAGGCTCAGCGGGTCGACGGTGGGCTGCGCGTTCATCCGCTCGCGCACGTCGGCCGCGTAGGCCTCGGCCTCGGCGGCCACGGCGGCGACCCCGTCGTCGTCCAGCTCGCCCCGGTCGCGCAGGTACTTCTCCAGCCGCGCGATCGGGTCCCGGTCCCGCCACGCGTCGACCTCCGCGCCGTCGCGGTAGCGGTTGGCGTCGTCGGCGTTGGTGTGCGGCTCCATCCGGTAGGTGTGCGCCTCGACCAGGAACGGCCCGTTGCCGGCGCGGGCGTGCTCCACCGCGCGGGTGAGCACGGCGAGCACGGCGACCGGGTCGTTGCCGTCGACCTGCTCGCTCGGCACGCCGTAGCCGGCCCCCTTGTACGCGAGGCTCGGCGCGGCGGTCTGCCGGGACAGCGGGACGCTGATCGCGTACTGGTTGTTCTGCACGAAGTAGACCACCGGCGCCTTGAAGACGGCGGCGAAGTTGATCCCCTCGTGGAAGTCGCCCTCGCTGGTGGCGCCGTCGCCGATGAAGGCCAGCGCCACGGTGTCGCGCCCCTGGTGCGCCTCGCCGTAGGCGAGACCGGCGGCGTGCACGCACTGGGTGGCGAGCGGGGTGCACTGCGGCGCGGTGAACCGGGCGGCCGGGTCGTAACCGCAGTGCCAGTCGCCGCGCAGCAGCGTCAGCACCTCGACGGGGTCGAGCCCGCGCGAGACGAGCGCCATCGACTCCCGGTAGGTCGGGAAGACCCAGTCGGTGTCGCGTACGGCGAGCACCGCCCCCACCTGGCAGGCCTCCTGGCCGCGGGAGGACGGGTAGACCGCGAGCCGGCCCTGCTTGGTGAGCGCGGTGGCCTGGGTGTCGAAGCGGCGACCGATGACCATCCGACGGTAGAGCTCCCGCAGGAGGTCGCCGGGGGGCTCGGGGTAGTCGGTGCGGGCGGGCAGCGGCGCGCCGCTCGGGTCGAGCAGGCTCACCGGCTGCGCGCCGGGCAGCAGCGGACGGGCGGGGTCGGCCGGGGTGGCCGGCCGACGGCGGTTGCGCGGGGATGCCCTGCGGACCGCCTGGGGTGTGGTCGTCACGGCGGGGACCTCCTGGGACGTGTGGTGGCCCTATGCTCCAGCCTTGCGGATGTTTTGCTCAAGATCCACCATGAACGTGAGACAAACGGCACGCGAGAGGAGTCCCGGTGAGCCAGACGACCGGTCCCGAAGCAACGCCGACCGCTGCCACGGGACGTTCGTCCCGTCCGCTGGACGAGGTGGACCGCCGGATCCTGGACGAACTGGTCCGTGACGGGCGCACCTCGGTGCGTACGCTCGCCGAACGGATCCACATCTCCCGAACCAACGCGTACGCCCGGGTGGAACGCCTGCTGCGCGACGGTGTGATCACCGGGTTCCGGGCGCAGGTCGCGCCGGAGGCCTCGGGGCTGGGCACCTCGGCGTACGTGGCGCTCACCATCGAGCAGAACACCTGGCGCGAGGTCTCCGCGGAGCTGGCGCAGGTGCGCTACATCGAGCACGCGGCACTGCTCGGCGGCGACCACGACGTCCTGGCGCTGGTGCGGGCGCCGGACAACGCGGCGCTGCGCGACGTGGTGCTGGGCCGGATCCAGAGCATCCCCGGGGTGCTCTCCACCCGGACCTGGCTGGTCTTCGAGGAGTTCGACGGGGTCACCAGCCCCTGGGCGTAGGCCGAGCGGGGACCCGGCCGCGCCGCCGGTCAGCGCTCCGGCGGGGCCTCCAGCCCCTCCCGGTCGGCCAGCTCCAGCAGCGGCTCCAGGGAGAAGCGCCGATCGTCCAGGCCGGCGTGCGGATCGCCCCGCTCGGCGAACCGGGCCGGCACGGTGACCACGTCGAAGTCCTCCGGCCGGACGTCGTCCAGCTCCGCCCAGTGAAGCGGCGCGGAGACCAGTGCCCGGGCGGTGGGCCGGATGGAGTACGCCGAGGCCATCGTGTGGTCGCGGGACATCTGGTTGTAGTCGACGAAGACCGGACGGTCCCGCTGCTCCCGCCACCAGGTGGTGGTGACCAGGTCGGGCCGGCGACGCTGCAGCTCCCGGCCGAGCGCGAGCACCGCCCGCCGGCAGTCGCCGAAGCTCCACCGCGGCTCGATCGACAGGTAGATGTGCAGCCCCCGGCCACCGGTGGTCTTCGGGTAACCGGTGAGCCCCAGCTCGGCGAGGAACGCCCGCACCTCGTGGGCCACCGGCACGACCTGGGCGAAGTCGACCCCGGGCATCGGGTCGAGGTCGATCCGGAGCTGGTCGGGACGCTCCACGTCCGCCGCGGAGACCGGCCACGGATGGAAGCGCAGGGTGCCGAGGTTGGCCGCCCAGATCACGACGGCCAGCTCGCTGGGCGCGACCTCGTCGGCGGTCCGCCCGCTCGGGAAGGTGATGTGCGCGGTGCGTACCCAGTCGGGGGCGCCGGCGGGCAGCCGCTTCTGGTAGAACGCGTCGCCGCGGTTGTCCTGCCGGGTGCCGATCTTCGCGCCTTCGAAGACGCCCCGCGGCCAGCGTTCGAGCATGGTCGGCCGGTCGCGCAACGCGCGCAGGATCCCGTCACCTACGGAGAGGAAGTAGCGGACGACGTCGAGCTTGGTCAGCCCACGCTCCGGGAAGTACGGCTTGTCCGGGCTCGAGACGCGGACCACCCGCGCACCGACCTGGATCTCCTCGGCCGTCGTCGCCACGTCCCACACGGTAGCGGTCCGCGGTCCTCGGTGTGGGTACCCGCGCCCACCCGCCGTGCCGCCGTCCACGCTCACACGGCGAAGCCGACCGGGATGGGGTCGGCGTAACTCTCCATACCGGTGGCCAGTTGTTTGAAGGACACACACGGGCATGGAGTGGGACAAATGACGCAGACAATCCGCCAGACGAAGGCGGCCGATCCTCGAGTCGGATTCCGTGGCGACGTGGAAGGGCTGCGGGCCCTTGCCGTGGTCCTGGTACTCGCCGGGCACGCCGGCCAGCAGTTGGTCCCGGGCGGCTTCGTCGGCGTCGATGTTTTCTTCGTCATCTCCGGGTTCCTCATCACCGGTCTGCTCGTAAGCGAGGTGAACAAGACCGGCCGACTCTCCCTCAGCGGCTTCTATGCCCGGCGCGCCAAGCGACTGCTGCCGGCCGCCGTGGTGGTGCTCGTCGCGACCCTCGTGCTCACGTTCGCCTTCCTGCCACGTACCCGGTGGTCCGCTACGGGCTGGGATGTGGTGTCCAGCGGGTTGTACGTGATGAATTGGCGGCTCGCCGAACAGTCCGTCGACTACCTCGCGGCCAATCGCGCGCCCAGCGTCCTCCAGCACTTCTGGTCACTCGGTGTCGAGGAGCAGTTCTACCTGGTATGGCCGCTGCTGCTGGTGGCCGCGTTGTGGCTCGGCCGACGCCGATACGCCCGCACCAGCTTCATGGTCGCCGCTCTCGCGCTGGTCGCGGTGCCCTCCTTCGCCTGGTCCGTCTGGCTGACCAGCGACAATCCCGCCCGCGCATACTTCGTCACCACGACGCGGATGTGGGAACTGGCCCTCGGTGGATTCGTGGCCCTACTCGCCGCCTACCTGCACCGTCTGCCCCGTCCGGCCGCTGCCGCGCTCGCCTGGTCCGGCCTCGTGGCGATCGTGGCGTCCGCCTTCCTGCTGAGCGACAGCTCCGCCTTCCCGGGCTATTTGGCGCTGATCCCAACCCTCGGCACGGCGGCCGTCATCGCCGGCGGTCCCGCCGCCGGCAATGCCGGACCTGCGGTCCTGCTCGCGGTACGGCCGGTATGCGCCGTCGGTGCCATCTCGTACTCGCTCTATCTTTGGCACTGGCCGCTCCTCGTCGTCGCGGAGGCCCGGTTCGGTGAACTGACCGCGAGCGCCGGCCTCGCCGTGGTCGCCGCCTCGGTGGTTCCGGCCGCGCTCACCTACCGGTACGTCGAGAACCCCATCCGCAGGTCCGAGACGCTCGCATGGCAGCCCACTCGATCGCTCCAGCTCGGGGCGGTTTGTACCGGTGTGGCCGTGGTGGCGGGACTCAGCTTTCAACTGACGGTGTGGCCACCAGCGGCTCCGCCGGCGCCCCCATCTCTGGCTGTGCCGACAGTAGGCGTGAACGGCACCCCGGCGACCGTCAACTCGCCCACGGTCGCCGGCGCGACCGCGCTCGGCAAATCCCCGACAACCAGCGCGGCCGGAACTCCGGTAGACCGGGTAGGCGCGTTCGTACCGGACCCGCTCGTCGCCAGTCAGGACGGCCCCGACGCATGGAAGGACGGCTGCCACACCGACCAGCGCAGCAGCGAAGTGCGATCCTGCCTCTACGGCGATCCGGACGCCTCATTCACCGTCGCCCTTGCCGGCGACTCCCATGCGGCGCAGTGGCTGCCGGCCTTGCAACGGGTTTCCGTGTCGAAGCAGTGGCGCCTGAAGAGCTACACGAAGTCCTCCTGCCCGTTCATCAACGGAGTGGTCGCGCTGGACAGCCGGCCGTACCCGAGTTGCGCGGAGTGGAATGAGAAGCTACGCAGGGCGCTGACAGGTGACGAACGACCTGACCTGCTGGTAGTGAGCACCTCCTTCTACGTCATGGTCCGCGACGGCGCGCCCGTCGCCAGTCAGGCACAGGCCGCGTTCGCTGACGCGCTGCGGCGCACCTGGTCGGAGATGGCCGGCGCGGGGATCCCGGTGGTCGTCCTCCGCGACACTCCCTACCACGACAAGGACATCGCCGAATGCGTCTCGGAGAATCCGCGGAAGCTCACACGCTGCGCGTCGCCCCGGGACAAGGTTCTCGCCGGCGGAGGTGGGCCGGCCCACGAGACGGCCGCGCGGCAGAACGACAAGGTGCACCTGGTGGATCTGAACGACGCCATTTGCCCACGTGAACGCTGCGCGCCGGTGATCGGCGGTGTGCTCGTCTACCGTGACAACAACCACGTCACGGCCACCTACATGGCGACGTTGGCACCACGACTGGCCACGGCTCTCGACCGCGTGCTCGCTTGAGCCGCTGCCGCGATGACGGAGCTCGCCGCACTCTGGATCGTCCGGCACGGGGAGAGCACGGGGAACGTCGCGGCCCAGCGGGCGAGGTCCTCGGGCGCCGAGGAGGTCGCCCGCACCGAGCGCGACGCCGACGTGCCGCTCTCGCCCGCTGGCGAGGAGCAGGCCCACGCCACGGGACGCTGGTTGAGGACGCTGCCGCCGGACCGGCGCCCGGAGGTGGCGGTGACGTCGCCGTACCTGCGGGCGCGGCGCACCGCCGAGCTGGCCCTGGCCGGCACCGGCGTACCGCTGAGCCGCGACGAACGGCTACGCGACCGGGATCTCGGCATCTTCGACCGGCTCACCCCGCACGGGGTACGGGTGCGCCATCCCGAGGAGCACGAGCGGCGCAACCGGCTGGGCAAGTTCTACTACCGGCCGCCGGGCGGTGAGGCGTGGACGGATGTCGCGCTGCGGCTGCGCGGGTTCCTCGCCGACCTGCGCCACGAGCACACCGACCGCCGGGTGATGCTCTTCGGCCACGACGTGCTGGTCTTCCTGCTCTCGTACCTCCTGGACGGGTTGACCGAGGAGGAGCTGATGGCGCTGGGCCGCCGGCACGTCATCGCGAACTGCTCGATCTCCAGCTGGTCCGCGGACCACTCGGGCCATCTACGGATGAACGGCTTCAACGAGGTCAGCCACCTGCACCCGACCCGGAGCGGGCCGGCCGGCGGCGACCAGACGCACTACGGCATCTGACTGTTTCCGCACTTCACCGCCGGGGTACCGGACGATCAACCGACATGTCGAGGAGGTCAGCCGGTGTCCACCGATGCCATCGTCCTGCTGAAGGAAGACCACAAGGAGATGCGCCGTCTGTTCACGGCGTTCCAGGACGCCGAGAAGGGCCCGGCGAGCCGGCGGCAGAAGCTGGTCGGGCAGATCATCGAGGCGCTCACCGTGCACACCTACCTGGAGAACGAGGTGATGTACCCGGAGGTCCGCCGGCTCCTGCCGGACCTGGAGGACGACATCCTCGAGTCGTACGAGGAGCACCACGTGGCCGACGTCCTCTGCGCCGAGCTGTTCGCGATGGACGCCGAGGACGAGCACTTCACCGCCAAGACCACGGTGTTGATCGAGAACGTGCTGCACCACGTGGAGGAGGAGGAGCAGGAGTGGTTCCCCAAGGTGCGTGACCAGCTGGGGCGCAAGGAGCTCCAGGAGATCGGCGCGCGGATGATCGAGATGCGGGCGGGCGCGCCGCGCACGCCGACGGATCCGAAGGCCGTCAAGAAGGCGGTGGACGCGGCGACGGCCTGACTCGCGGTGGCACCCCGGGCCCGGCCCTGCGCCGGGCCCGGCGCCGTTTCCCCGGCACCGGTGTGCCCCGCGCCGGCCCTGCCCGACCGCACCGGCACGCCGTCGGGCGCCGAACGAGGCCATCCGGGCGGGACCAGGCCACCCGGGCGGGACGGGGCCGACGCCGGAACGAGGCCGCCCGGGCGGGTGACCTCCGGTTCGGTAGGATCTGGGCGGGCCGTTACTGGCGCGTGGGGATGGAGAACCATCGGGGAGCGGCCCCGTCAAGAGGACGCATGCCGAGCGCCTGGGCCTTCCGCACGTCAGTAGGAGGTCGCATGTCGTCGCCGAACGCAGAATCCACCGCTTTCCGCAGCGCGCTCGAGGTGATCCGCGCCGTCGAGCCCCGGGTCGCCGGCGCCATCGCGGCCGAGCTGACCGACCAGCGCGAATCACTCAAGTTGATCGCCAGTGAGAACTACGCCTCCCCGGCCACCCTGCTGGCGATGGGGAACTGGTTCAGCGACAAGTACGCCGAGGGCACCGTGGGTCGCCGCTTCTACGCCGGCTGCCAGAACGTCGACACGGTGGAGGCGCTCGCCGCCGAGCACGCCCGGGAGTTGTTCGGCGCCGCGCACGCGTACGTCCAGCCGCACTCCGGCATCGACGCGAACCTGGTCGCCTTCTGGGCGGTGCTGGCCGACCGGGTCGAGGCGCCCGCGCTGGAGAAGGCGCGGGCCCGCCACGTGAACGACCTCACCGAGGCGGACTGGTTCGCGCTGCGCCGGGAGCTGGGCAACCAGCGGATGCTCGGCATGTCGCTGGACGCCGGCGGTCACCTCACCCACGGGTTCCGTCCGAACATCTCCGGCAAGATGTTCGACCAGCGCAGCTACGGCACCGACCCGCGCACCGGTCTCATCGACTACGACAAGGTCGCCGAGGCGGCCCGCGAGTTCAAGCCGCTGATCCTGGTCGCCGGCTACTCGGCGTACCCCCGGCGGGTGAACTTCCGGATCATGCGGGAGATCGCCGACTCGGTCGGGGCCACCTTCATGGTCGACATGGCGCACTTCGCCGGCCTGGTCGCGGGGAAGGTGCTCACCGGCGACTTCGACCCGGTGCCCCACGCGCACATCGTCACCACCACCACCCACAAGTCGCTGCGCGGCCCCCGCGGTGGCATGGTGCTCTGCCAGCCGGAGCTGGCCGAGCAGGTCGACCGGGGCTGCCCCATGGTGCTCGGCGGCCCGCTGCCGCACGTGATGGCGGCGAAGGCGGTCGCGCTCGCCGAGGCCCGTCGCCCCGACTTCGCCGACTACGCCAACCGGATCGTGGCCAACGCCCAGGCGCTCGCCGAGGGGCTGCTGCGCCGTGGCGCGAACCTCGTCACCGGCGGCACCGACAACCACCTGGCGATCATCGACGTCACCTCGTACGGGCTGACCGGCCGGCAGGCCGAGCAGGCGCTGCTGGACTCGGGCATCGTCACGAACCGCAACTCGGTGCCGCAGGACCCGAACGGCGCCTGGTACACCTCGGGCATCCGGATCGGAACCCCGGCGCTCACCACCCGAGGCCTCGGCACCGCCGAGATGGACGTCATCGCGGAGCTGATCCACACCGTGTTGAGCCAGACGAACGCGGGCTCGAACGCGGACGGCACCGCCTCCAAGGCGAAGTACGCGCTCGACGCGGCGGTCGCCGACAAGGTCAGCCGGCAGGCCGGCGAGCTGCTGGCCGGGTTCCCCCTCTACCCCACCGTCGACCTCACCTGACCGGACCTTGTTGATCAAGAGGTTCGCGTCACGGACCGATCGGTTCCTGACGCGAACCTCTTGATCAACGGCGAAGCAGGGCGCGGATCCGGCGAATGGGGGCAGCGGATCAGGCGAGTGGGCGCTTCAGGTGGTAGCGGTGCACCTCGGTGCTGCCCTGCACGTTGTTGACGTCCTCCGCGGCGGAGACCAGCTCCCAGCCCTCCCGGCCGACCCGGTTGAGGTGCGCGACCGCCGTGTCGCCGTACGCGGTGATGTCCTTACGGGACCCGTCCGGCCCGTACCAGACGAACGACACGTGGAAATTGCGGCCCTGCCCCTGATAGCGGCGGACCAGCAGAGCGTACTCCCAGGCAACCATGCGGCCCATTATGACCGTCCATCCAGGACGTCGGAACGGCAGTGGTGGCGCTTTGCCACGCGGTGAACGCGGTGTGTCAACTCGCCCGCGAACCGCCCCGACCGCCGGTGGCGCCCCTACGCTGGGGCGATGGCTACCTGGGAGGACGTCCGCCGGATCGCGGCCACCCTGCCCGAGACGAGCGAGCACGAGTCGTACGGCGGCCTGCCGGCCTGGCGGGTGCGGAACAAGGCGTTCGTGTGGGAACGTCCGCTGCGCGAGGCGGACCGGAGCGTCCTCGGCGACGACGCGCCGGACGGCCCGATCCTCGGCGCCCGGGTGCCCGACCTGGGCGCGAAGGAGGCGCTGCTCGCCGACGACCCGTCGGTCTACTTCACCATCCCCCACTTCGACGGGTATCCGGCGGTGCTCGTCCGGCTCGCCCGCATCGGGCGCTCCGAGCTGACCGAGCTGATGGTCGAGGCGTGGTACGACCGCGCTCCGAAGCGGCTCGCCGCCGCGTACCGGATGCCGGCCACGCCGTCGCCGGAGTGACCGCGGCGCCGCGGGCGGTGGCCGGGACGGGCGGCGTCCGCCCCGGATGTTCGCCCGGCGTTCGCCGGCGGGCCGTCCGGATGCCCGCTTCGGGCCCTAACGTGATCGCCCGGACCGGACGCCCCTGCCAGGAGGCCGCCGCGCATGAACCCGTCACCGATGGGCCGCACCACGCAAGCAACGGTCACCGCGGTACGCCGCATCGGCGACAGCGCACCGCACAACGCCTTCACCGACCTGACCCGACACCGGGACCGGTGGTTCTGCGTGTTCCGGGAGGGCGGCTCGCACGTCTCCGGCGACGGGGCCGTCCGCGTGCTCGTCTCGGCCGACGGTCGCCACTGGACCTCCGCCGCGCTGCTGACCCGCGACGGGGCCGACCTGCGGGACCCGCGCCTCGTCACCCGCCCCGACGGCCGGCTCCAGCTGTACGCCGCCGCGGCGACGGGTGGCTCCACGAAGGCGTTCCGGACCGTCACCTGGCTCTCCGCCGACGGCCACCGCTGGGGTGACCCGATCCCGGTGGGTGAGCCGGACGTGTGGTTGTGGCGGGCGGCCTGGCACGGCGACGCCATGTGGGGCGTCGGCTACGCCACCCGGGAACCGCGCTTCGCGCGCCTCTACCGCAGCGGCGACGGCCTCGACCTGCAGCCGGTGGTGCCCACGCTCTTCGCCGACGGCTACCCCAACGAGTCGGGGCTGATCTTCGAGCCCGACGGGGCCGCTCGCTGCCTGCTCCGTCGGGACCGCGACACGGCCACCGCGCAGCTCGGCAGCGCCCGCCCGCCGTACCGGGACTGGCACTGGACCGACCTGGGGGTGCAGGTGGGCGGTCCCGCTCTGCTGCGGTTGCCGGACGGCCGGCTGATCGCCGGGGTACGCCTGCTCGACGGCCGCGCCCGCACCGCGATCTGCGCGCTCGACGCCGAGCGCGGCGAGCTGACCGAGCTCGTGACGTTGCCCTCCGGCGGCGACACCAGCTACCCCGGCCTGGTCTGGCACGACGATCTGCTCTGGGTGAGCTACTACTCCTCCCACGAGGGACGCACCTGCGTCTACCTCGCCGAGGTGACGCTCGACCGCTGAGCCCGGCCCTGGAGACGGCGTGCCGCCCCGGCGGGGTCCGCACGGGACCGGCACCGCGCGGATCCGTGCTCAGACGGGTTCTGGGCGGGCACGTGGAAGCGCCGCCCGGCGCTCAGACGGGCGTCGGCGTCTGCGCGTGGACGTGGAAACGCAGCGAACGGGCGTCGGTGAAGCACTCCCGCATCGGCCGGACCAGCTCCCGGTGCTCCGGGCTGCGCTCCCAGGTCTCGAAGTCGGCGAGGCTCTCCCACTCGCTGGTGATCAGCCACTGCTCCGGGTCGGCCGACGACCGGCACACCTGATCCACCAGGTGCCCGGGCACCCCGCCGGCCACCTGGTGGCGGATCGTCTCGTACGCGGCCAGGAAGGCCTCCGTGCGCTCCCCCGGCACCCGGACCAGGAAGACCACCCGCGCCCGCCGTTCACTCATCCTCGTCCTCCCTCACCGGCGCCGCCCCGCGCAGGACCAGCGCGCTGTTGTAGCCGTCGAAGCCCCGCGCGCAGACCATCGCCACCCGGCTGCGCGGTCGCCGGTGTTCACGCAGGAAGTCCAGCTCACAGCCGGGAGCCACCTCGTCGGGACCGGCCGAGGCGGGCAGCGTGTCGTGCCGGAGCGCGAGCAGCGCGGTGGCCACGTCCAGCGCCGCGCCACCCTGGTGCGCCCGGCCGGTCAACGGCTTCGGCGTACTGACCGGCGGCCGTCGCGAGCCGAAGACCGCCCGCAGCGCGGTCGCCTCCGTACGGTCGTAGCGGGGCACCCCCAGCGCGTCGGGCAGCACCACGTCCACCTCCTCCGCCGAGGTTCCCGCCCGGTCGAGAGCCAGCCGCATGGCGCGGGCGTACTGGGTCGGGCTGCCGGCCGTCTCCGGGCCGGTGTGCACGGCGTCGTGGGTGGCGCCCCAGCCGGTCAGCTCGCCGTAGATCCGGGCGTCCCGGGCCAGCGCGTGCTCCAGCTCCTCCACGACGAAGACCGCCCCACCCTCGGCGGGGAGGTAGCCGCTCGCCGCCGCGTCGAAGGGCCGGTAGGCCCGCTCCGGGTCGGCGACGTCGCTGAGCAGCCCGCCCGCCAGCTGACAGGCCAGGGCGTACGGGCTCAGCGGGCACTCGGTGCCGCCCGCGATCACCACCGGCGTGCCCCGGCGCACCGATCGGACCGCGTGCGCCAGGCTGTCCAGGCCACCGGCGGCCTCGCTGACCAGCACCCCGCACGGGCCCTTGAACTGGTGGTGGATGGAGAGCTGCCCGACGCTGGCCGCGTAGAACCAGGCGATCGACTGGTACGCCCCGACGGTGCGCGACGATCCGCCCCAGAGGCGCTGCAGCTCCCGCTGACCGAAGAGGTTCCCGCCGGAGGAGCTGGCGAGGGTGACCGCGTAGCCGTACGGGTCGGGCGAGCGCTCCGGCAGGCCGGCGTCGGCGAGCGCCAGCCGGGTGGCGGCGAACGCCAGGTGCGTCCACCGGTCGGTCTGTACCAGCTGCCGGCTCTCCGCGTACCCGGTCGCCTCGAAACCGGTCACCTCACCGGCGAGGCGGGTCGGGTAGCCGGCCGGGTCGAAGAGGGTGATCGGCCCGGTACGCCGGGTCCGCTCCCGCACCGTCTGCCAGTGCGCGGCCGCGCCGATGCCGCTCGGGGCGACCACCCCGATGCCGGTGACCACCGCCCGCGCGGTCACGCGGCCGCCTTCGACAGCCGCCGGAAGATCATCGCGGACTGGAAGCCGCCGAACCCGCTGCCCACCGAGAGCGCCACGTCGACCGGCAGCTCGCGGGCCTCGTTCGGCACGTAGTCCAGGTCGCACTCGGGGTCGCGGGTGGTCCAGTTCGCCGTCGGCGGCACCACGCCGAACTCGATCGCCAACGCGCAGGCCGCCATCTCGATCGAACCGATCGCGCCCAGCGAGTGCCCCACCATCGACTTGATGGAGCTGACCGGCACCCGGTACGCGGCCTCGCCGAGCGCCCGCTTGAAGGCCGCGGTCTCGTGCCGGTCGTTCTGCCGGGTGCCGGAGCCGTGCGCGCTGATGTAGGAGACCTGTTCCGGGGCGAGCCGGGCCTGGCGCAGCGCGGCCTCGATGGAGAGCGCCATCTCCATCCCGTCGGGTCGCAGCCCCGTCATGTGGTAGCCGTTGCTGTGGCTGGCGTACCCGGCGACCTCGCAGTAGACGTGCGCGCCGCGCCGCCGGGCGTGCTCGGCCTCCTCCAGCACCAGCACCGCGGCCCCCTCGGCGAGCACGAAGCCGTGCCGGTCGGCGTCGAACGGACGGGAGGCGTGCGCGGGGTCGTCGTTGTCCGGGCTGGTCGCCTTGATCGCGTCGAACGAGGCGACGGTCACCGGCGAGATCGGCGAGTCGGCGGCGCCGGTGAGCACCAGGTCCGCCTCGCCGTCGACGATCAGTTGATGGGCGTACCCGATGGCGTCGATGCCGGAGGTGCAGCCGGTGGAGATGACCTGCGCCGGGCCGTGCAGCCCGTACCGGCAGGCCACGTCGGCGGCGAGGCTGCTGGGCACCAGCGCCTGGTAGAGGAAGGGGCCGCCGCGGGACGCGTCGACGAGCCACCGCCGGCCGCCGTCGGAGACCGTCACGTACTCCTGCTCCAGCGCCATGGTGCCGCCGACCGCCGTGCCGAGCACCACCCCGGTGCGGTCCCGCTCGGCCTCGGTGAGCTCCAGCCCGGCGTCGGCGACCGCCTCGTCGGCGCAGGCGAGCGCGAACTGCACGTACCGGTCGGCGCGGCGTCGCTCGGCCTCGGTGAGCCCGGCCGCGACCGGATCGAAGTCGCACTCGGCGGCGATCCGGGACCGGAACGGCGACGGGTCGAAGAAGGTGATCCGCCGGGTCGCCGTCCGCCCCTCGGTGATCGACTTCCAGAACCGGTCCCGGGTGACCCCACCCGGGGCGACCACGCCGATCCCGGTCACCACCGTGCGGCGCCCGCTCACGGCGCGCCCCGCTCTTCGGCCAGCTCGGTGTCGACGTGGCCGAGCTCCGGCCGGGGCGCCAGCGGCCCGAGGTGGAACACCACCTCGGCCGGCTCGTCGCCGGTGTTGCGCAGCCGGTGCCGTACGTTGATCGGCACGTGGAGCGCCTCGCCGGCGGCCACCGGCACCGGCCGGTCGTCGAGGTCCACGATGATCGCGCCGCGCGCGACGTAGAGGAACTCCTCGCTGTACGGGTGGTAGTGCTCGGCGATGCGCTCGCCCGGGCCCAGCCGGGCCACCCCCATGAAACCGGAGGTGCTGCCGACGGTGCGTGGCCCGAGCAGCACCCGCAGCTCACCACCGCGACGCCGGTCGGCCGCTACGTCGCGGGCCGCCACCAGGCCCACCGTCCGCTCACTCATCGCCGCCCTCTTTCACCGTGAGCTCCCCCGTCTGCACCCGGCGCTCGATCCGTTCCTTGATGACGGCGAGCTGCACCGCGCTGTTGGCGTTGATCCGGTCGGTCATCCCGGCGTTGTCCACCGGCGCGGTCGGCTTCATGGAGAAGTCCTGCGTCCAGGCCATCCGGGTGCCCGCCGGCTCCTCGGTGTAGCGCCAGTGGATCCGCATGTACTCGAACGGCCCGGTCTCCACCCGGTGCGCGTGCACCTCGCGGGTCTTCGGGTCCGCGGTACGTTCGCTGACCCAGCTCCACGAGATGCCGTTCTCGTCCGGGTGCATGGTGAGCCGGAACCGCACCGTGTCGCCGTCGCGGTGCAGGATCTCCACCACCGCGTACTCGGTGAAGAGCTCGGTCCAGTTCGCCACGTCGTTGGTGATCTCCCAGACCAGCGGCAGCGGGGCCGCGATCACGATGCTGTTCTCCGTGTGCGCGGGCCGCTCGCCGTGGTGCTGCGCGGGCACGGCGTGCGCGGTGGGCGGGCCGTCGGCGCTGCGGGCGACGAGGTCGGCCACCGCCGGGATGCTGAGCTGGGCGGCCTGTTCGGGGATCTGCACCCGGTACCGGTCGGCGACCACCGCCGACAGTTCGAGCAGGGCGAGGGAGTCCAGGCCCAGCTCCTCCAGGGAGGCGGCCGGCGCACGGGCGGCGACCTCGGGGTCCAGCCCGCAGTGGGTCACCAGGATGTCGGTGATCGCAGTGGTCAGCGGCTGGCCTTGGGTGACGGTCATCAGTCCTCCTCAGTCGGACATCGGGCGGTCGGCGGTGGTCGACGGGCGGGTCGCGGTCACCGCGGTGACCGGCGGGTCCGGGGTGTCGGCCGGCGGGGCGGTGAGCAGCCGGTCGACCAGTCCGGTGTGGTGGCGGCCCTTGCGGAACTCGGCGTCGTCGAGCACGCGCCGGGCGAACGGGATGGTGGTCCGTACGCCCGGCCCGGCGACGTCGAACTCGTCGAGCGCGCGTTCGAGCCGGTTGAGGGCGAGCTCCCGGTCGGGCGCCCAGACCGCCACCTTGGCCAGGAGCGAGTCGTAGTGCGGGCCGACCAGGTAGCCGGGGTAGCCGTGGGTGTCGACCCGGGTGAAGGGGCCGCCGGGCGGGACGAAGCGCTCCAGCCGCCCCGGGGTCGGGGCGAAGTCGCGGTCGGGGTCCTCCACGTTGACCCGGCACTCGACGGCGACTCCGTGCAGGCGGATCTCCTCCTGCCGCAGGCGCAGCGGCGTTCCCGCGGCGATGTGCAGCTGTTCGTGCACCAGGTCGATGCCGGTGATCATCTCGGTGACCGGATGCTCCACCTGGATCCGGCAGTTGATCTCCAGGAAGTGGAACCGCTCCTTGGCGTCGACCAGGAACTCCAGGGTGCCCGCGCCGGTGAAGCCGACCGCGAGCGCGCCGCGCAGCGCGGTCTCCGCGATCGTGTCGAGCGTGGCGGCGGAGAGCGCCGGCGCGGGCGCCTCCTCGATGAGCTTCTGGTGCCGCCGCTGCACGGAGCAGTCCCGGGTGCCCAGGTGCACGCCGTTGCCGTGGGCGTCGCAGAGCACCTGCACCTCGACGTGCCGGGCGTCGGTGAGGTACCGCTCGACGTAGACCCGGTCGTCGCCGAAGACCTTCTGGGCGGTGGCTCGGGTCTTCGCGTAGGCCCGGGGCAGGTCGGCCGGGGTCCAGACGACGGTCATCCCCCGTCCACCGCCCCCGGCCGCCGCCTTGACGATCACCGGGTAGCCGATCTCGCCGGCCACCTCCACCGCCGCGTCCGCTGTGGGCACCGGCTCGACACTGCCGGCCGGCAGCGGCAGACCAGCCCGGCTCATCAGGGCGCGGGCGGACGACTTGTCGCCCAGCGCGGCCATCACCTCCGGCCGCGGGCCGATGAAGGTGAGCCCGTTCTGCGCGCAGATCTCGGCGAAGTCGGCGTCCTCGGAGAGGAAGCCGTATCCGGGGTGCACCGCCTGGGCACCCACCTGCCGGGCCGCCTCAACGATGGCGGCGGCGTTGAGGTAGCTGCGCCGGCTGGGCGCGGGCCCGATCCGGACCGCCTCGTCGGAGAGGCGTACGGCGGCGGAGTCGGCGTCCGCGGCGGAGTAGACCACCGCCGTACGCACACCGAGCTCACGGCAGGCGCGCAGCACCCGCAGCGCGATCTCGCCACGGTTGGCGATCAGGACCTTCTCGAACATCCCACACCACCTCAGGCCGGTTCCAGCGCGACCAGCGGCTGGTCGTACTCCACCGGTTGGCCGTCGTCGGCCAGCACGGCGACGACGCGGCCACCCCGCTCGGCGGCCACCTCGTTCATCAGCTTCATCGCCTCGACGATCCCGATGACCTGCCCTGGCCGTACCAGGTCACCGACGGCCACGAACGGCGCCGCCCCCGGCTCCGGCGACCGGTAGAAGGTGCCGACGATGGGCGCGCGGACCACCGCGCGGTCGGCGGGCTCGGCGGGCGCCACGGGCTCGGCCGTGGACGGCGCGGCCGGGGCCGGCCGCCGCGGCGCGACGGGCTCGACCGGGGCGGGGGCGCCGCTGCCGTGCCACTCCACCTCCAGCACCGTCTCACCGCTGCGCAGCCGCACCCGACGTACCGGCCCGGCCAGCTCGGCCACCAGTTGCCGGGCGTGCCGGCGCAGCCCCGCCAGCACGGCGTCGGTGCCGGCCCCCGCCTCGGTGCCGTCCGGGACGCTCTCGGCGGTCGCCACGGGCCGCGGCCGCGCCGCGCCGGCGGTCACCGGGCACCCGCCCGGTTGCCGGCGCGGGCCGCCCCGAAGCGGCGGAAGCGCTGGCGGCGACGGCGCACCAGGGTGGCGGGTGGCAGGTCGAGCAGCGGCGACAGGTTGGCCCGCACCGCGTCGCGCAGCGCCGTGGCGGCGGCGTCCGGATCGGCGTGCGCCGCGTCGGCGGGCTCCGGCACTATCTCGTCGACCACGCCGAGCCGGTGCAGGTCCGGCGCGGTGAGCCGCAGCGCGCGGGCGGCCTGCGGCGCCGCCGAGCGGTCGGGCCAGAGGATCGCGGCACAGCCCTCCGGGCTGATCACCGAGTAGACCGCGTGCTGGAGCATCAGCACCCGGTCGGCGACCGCCAGGGCGAGCGCGCCGCCGCTGCCGCCCTCGCCAGTGATCACCGCGACGACCGGGGTGGGCAGCACGGTGAGCGCGAGGATGTTCTCCGCGATCGCCGCGGCCTGGCCCTGCTCCTCGGCGCCGACTCCCGGGTCGGCGCCGGGCGTGTCCACCAGCGTGACCACCGGCAGGCCGAGTCGGGCGGCGAGGCGCATCAGCCGCAGCGCCTTGCGGTGGCCGGCCGGGCTGGCCATGCCGAAGTTGCGGGCCACCAACTCCGCCGTGGTGTGCCCCTTCTGGTGGCCGATCACCATGAGCGGCCGGCCGTCGAGGCGGGCGAGGCCGCCGACCACCGCCGGGCAGTCGCCGCCGAGCCGGTCGCCGTGCAGCTCGACGAAGCCGTCGAAGGCGGACTCCAGGTAGTCCAGGGTGGTGGGCCGGCCGGGGTGTCGCGCCAGGCGTACGGTCGCCCACGGGTCGGCCATGTCGGCCGGCGGGTCGACGGTGGTGGTGGTGGTGACGGTGGCGCGCGGCGTCGGCTGCCGGGGCACGGGCGGGCTGGTCGCCGGCGCGGCGGCTTCGACCGGGCGCGGACGTCCGGCGCGGCCCGCGGCGAGCAGCGCCACCAGCCGGCCCCGCAGCGCCCGGCGGGGCACCACCATGTCGACCTGGCCGTGGCGGAGCAGGAAGTCGGCGGTCTGGAAGCCGTCTGGCAACGCGCGGCCGGTGACCTGACGGATCACCCGCGGGCCGGCGAAACCCATCCGGGCTCCGCTCTCGGCCACGACCACGTCGGTGTTGGTGGCGAACGAGGCCGCCACCCCGCCGTAGGTGGGATCGGTGAGCACGCTGACGGTGAGCAGGCCCGCCTCACGGAGCGCGGCGACGGCCTGGCTGACGGTGGCCATCTGCATCAGCGACAGCACGCCCTCCTGCATCCGCGCCCCGCCGGAGGCGGTGACCAGGATCAGCGGTACCCGGTCCTCCAGCGCCCGCTCGGCGGCCCGGGTGATCAACTCGCCGACGGCGCAGCCGAGGCTGCCGCCGAGGAAGCGGAAGTCCATCACCGCGAGCGCGGCCGGGTGACCGCCGAGGGTCGCGGTGCCGCAGAGCACCGCCTCGGCGAGCCCGGTGCCGGTACGGGCGGCGGTGAGCCGGTGCGGGTACGGCACCACGTCGACGAAGCCGATCGGGTCGACGTCGGCGGGGTCGTCCGGCAGCGGCCGGAACGAGTCCGGGTCCACCAGTTGCCGCAGCCGGTCCGGCGCGCCGAGGCGGCTGTGCACCCCGCACTCGGGACAGACGTCCAGGTTGCGCCGCAGCCGCTTGCGGTAGAGCAGGGTGGCGCAGCCGGCGCAGCGGGACCAGAGCTGCTCCTCGCGGGGCGCGGTGGCGGTCATGGCCGCCGCCCGACCGGCGCGGCGTCGAAGCGGTAGAAGCAGTGCGCCATCGCGTCGCGGGGCGAGCGCCAGGTCGGCGAGTACGGGGTGATGTAGGGCCGCAGGCGCGCGCTGACCCGGTCGAACTCCGGATGGCCCCGGGCGGCCTGGACCGCGGCGTCCCCGGGGAGCTCGGTCTCGAGCAGGTGCACGTAGAGGTCGTGCAACCGGTACAGCGACCGGTGCCGCACCCCGGCCAGGTGCGGTAGCTCCGTGGCGTCGGAGTCGGCGAAGACCTCGGCGACCTGCGCCTCCGCGGTCGGGATCACCTTCGCGACGATGAGCGATCGATCCATGAACGAGCCTCCCCCCACGGCGCTCACCGGGCGTGCGCGCCGGGCGCCGGACGAGCCGGACGACTCCCGACACGATGCGGCGCGGCTCGTCACGACGGCGTCACCGCAGCGGGTACGCGAACACCCCTGGTTGGTGACGCTGCGTTGACGCAAGCTGTGTATCCGCTATGCGTCGCCTTTCCTCGATCGTCGGCGGTGACAAATTTCCGCAGTTCAGAGCGGGTCTCATGGATTCTCCGGGGCAACTCGCGTCGCCGTCGCGACATTGACCCAGAGTGACGGTTATTGATAATCTTCGTCGCGGTCAGCCCGGCGGCCCGGCGCGACGCCGCAGCCACGGCGAAGCGACGACAGCGGTGTCACGGGGCAGCCGCGCCGGGGGACACAGCAGACAGCCGGAACGACCGTTCCGCAGGGGGTGCCGCCGTGGCCGCTGATCCGTCCGTGCCGCCGACCGGGAGCCGTCCCGGCGCGGAGGTCTCACTGCACCTGCTGGGTGGCTTCCAACTGCTGCACGGCGACACGCCGGTGGTGGTGCCGCGCGGCCTGCAACGGGTGATCGCGCTGATCGGCCTGCGCCCCGGCGCCACCCGCTGCCAACTCGCCGGCCTGCTCTGGCCCGACGCCGCCGAGGAGCGGGCGCTCTCCTCGCTGCGCACCGCGCTGTGGCGGCTGCGGCAGGACCCGTGCTGTCCCCTCACGGTCAGCGCCGACACGGTACGGCTGGACCCGGCCGTCCGGCTCGACGTCGACGAGCTGGTCGGCACGGCCGGCCGGGTACGCGACGGCGACGACGCGCGCAACGCGACCGGGGCGCTCGCCGCCGGCCGCCACGACCTGCTTCCCGGCTGGTACGACGACTGGGTGTTGCTGGAGCGGGAACGGCTGCGCCAGCTCCGCCTGCACATGTTGGAGCAGGTGGCGGGCCAGCACCTGGCGGCGGGCCGGCACGGCGAGGCCCTGCAGGCCGCGTTGGAGGCGATGGCCGCCGAGCCGCTGCGCGAGACCCCGCACCGGCTGGTGGTCCGCATCCACCTGGCCGAGGGCAACGCCTTCGAGGCGGTGCACGCCTTCTACGTCTACCGGGACCTGCTCCGGCGGGAGCTGCGGCTGGAACCCTCGGCGGCGATGTGCGCGCTGCTCGACGAGACGCTCGCTCCGATCCGCCGGGCCACCCGCGACGGTGGCGGCGCGCGCCGCTCCCCCGGCCACCCGGGCCGCGCCACCGGTGGGCCGCCGCGCCCGGCGTCACCGACGCGACGCAACGTGTGACGGGCAGGTGACAGGCCGGACGGCACGGTGGGCGGCACGACAGTCCCGTGGCCTGCGACGTGGGCCACCGGTGGAAGGGGTCCGATGAGCCGTCTACTGATCGTGAGCAGGATCGCGCCCGGCGCGGAGGGCCGGGTGGCGCAGATCTTCGCCGAGTCCGACGCCACCGAGCTACCCGAGCTCACCGGTGTCACACACCGGTCGCTGTACTGCCTGCACGACGTCTTCGTGCATCTCATGGAGACCGCCGACGTCGCCCCGGAGGCGTTGAGCGAGGCCCGCAACCATCCGCTCTACCACCAGGTCAACGAGCGGCTCTCCGCGCACACCTCGCCCTACCTGCCCACCTGGCGCTCCCCGCGGGACGCGATCGCCGGCTGTTTCTACCGGTGGGACGCGATCACCGCGCCCGCTCCGCGCGCGGCCGGTTGAGGCCGGCGTGTCCGCCACAGCGCCGCACGTACTCATCGTCGGCGCGGGGACCGGTGGCCTGTGCCTGGCGCACGGGCTGCGCCGGGCCGGGATCAGCGTCGCCGTCTACGAGCGGTACCGCACCCGCGGCGAGGGGCTGCTCGGCTACCGGGTAGGCATCGGCCCGACCGGTAGCCGGGCGCTGCGCGAGTGTCTGCCGCCGGAGCTGTTCGACATCTACCTGGCCACCTGCGCCCGCTCCCCGCGCTGGTTCAACGTCCTCACCCAACGCCTGCGCCGGACCGCGTCGTTCGAGCTGCGCCCGGACACCCACCCGGTCGACACCGAGCGGTCCGTGGCCCGGATGACGCTGCGCCAGGTGCTGCTCACTGGCATGGAGGACGTGGTCCACTTCGACAAGACGTTCACCCACTACGAGCAGCGGGACGACGGCACGGTCACCGCGTACTTCGCCGACGGGAGCAGTGCGACCGGGGACCTGCTCGTCGCCGCGGACGGCACGCACTCCGCGGTGCGCCGGCAGTACCTTCCGCACGCGGTCACCCGGGACGCCGGGACGATCAACATCGCGACCCGGATCCCGCTCACCGAGCACACCCGGGCGCTGCTGCCGGAGCGGCTCCAGCGCGGCATCTCGTTGATCTTCGGCACCGGCGGCATGATGGGCGTACTGCACGTGATGGACTTCAAGTGGGACGCCGAGGGTCGCCTGAAGCCCGGGGTCTCCGAGGCCGACGCGGCCCTGCTGTCCCGGTGGCCGGGGAGAGTGCACGACCCGACACGCGACAACATCAACCTCGTGGTGTGGAGCACCGC
Source organism: Micromonospora musae (assembly GCF_003626545.1). Taxonomy (NCBI): domain Bacteria; kingdom Bacillati; phylum Actinomycetota; class Actinomycetes; order Micromonosporales; family Micromonosporaceae; genus Micromonospora; species Micromonospora musae. Next base: position 68,668 of record NZ_RAZS01000011.1, on the reverse strand, counting down.
CCGCCGGTTCCCGTCCGATGTGATGCAGCGTCGCGGCGACGAACTCGTGCAGGTCGCGCTCGACCTCACCGGCAACTGGCATCCGCGCCTGCGGGAGCTGTTGATGCGCAGCGACCCGGCCAGCGCGTTGCCGATCCGAGTGAGCACCTCCGAGCCGGTGCCGCAGTGGAAGAGCAGCACGGTGACGCTGCTCGGGGACGCCATCCACACCATGACGCCGGGCCGTGGGGTGGGCGCGAACACCGCGCTGCGCGACGCCGTGCTGCTCTGCCGGCAACTGCGTCTCGCCGCCACGGGCGGGAAGACCTTGCTGCAGGCGGTCGCCGACTACGAGACGGCGATGCTGCCGTACGGGTTCGCCCGGGTCGCCGACTCGCTCAACCGCAGCGGCACGAACGGGGACGACCGGATGTACAAGCCGGTCGTCGGCCGGCTCGCGCTTCTCGGGGCGCGCGGCTACTTCGGCGTCACCAGTCGGGTGCCCCGGCTGCGCCGCAACTTCGTGGACGACTTCTACACCTATCGGGGCGAGGAGGACTGAGCCCGTCCGGCACGACCCCGGCGCCGCCACGCGCCGGGGTCGTCGCCGTCCAGTCGGCACGTTCAGTCACGGCCGGCAGACCGTCGGTGCCGAACCTCTCCCCCTTCCCGGTACGACCCCGAGCCTCCCGACCGCCGCAGCCGCGCGTATGCGAAGCTGCGGCGAGTTTTTCCCACGTTATGACTCGACGAGGTGAGAGGGAGGTCTGCCGTGGCGTGGTCCTTCGGGCAGTCGCTGACAGTGATACTCGCCCTGCTGATCGGTCTGGCGGGCGGCTGGTTCCTGCGTGGTCGGCGCGACGCGCGGAAGCCCGATCCGGCCACCGTGGACGCCGCTCCGGCCGCCACGACGGCTGTGCTCGCCCCTCCGGCGCCGGCCGCGGTCACCGATGCCGAACAGCCGGTGGCGACGATCGACCCGGCGCCGACGGCGGTCGCCGACGAGACGACCGTGCCCGCCGAGCGGGGCGACGCCGGGGCGGCGTTGCCGGAGGAGGTGGCGACGACCGGCGTCCCGCCGGTGTCCGACGTCGACCCGGCGGACATGGCGCTGACCGACGGTCCCGCCCCCGTCGTCGCGCCGCGTTCCGCGCCGGAGGCCGAGCGGCTCGACGCGACCGGGTCGGCCGGCGCCGACGAGCCGGCGACGATCGCTTCCGAGCCGGAGCCGGTGGCGAGCCTTCCCGAGCCGCAGCCGGTGGCGAGCCTTCCCGAGCCGGAGCCGGCGACCGGCGAGCTTGTCGCCGCCGAACCGACCGAGGCCGTCGTCGCCGAACCGGCCGACGCCGCGACGCCGGGCGCCGAACCGGCGGTCACCGCGTCCTCCGCGGCCCTTCCGTTCGGGGCGCTCGTGCCGCCGAACCAGCCCGAGCGGGCCGCACCGGCTCCGGTCGCCACGACCGCCGAGGAGTCGACGGCCGTGGACGACGAGCGAGCCGAGCCGCCGACCCGGCCCTCCCCGGTCGCCACCCCGCCGGTCCGTCCGGTCGCCGCGACCTCGGTCGAGGTGGACGACTTCCGCCGGATCCAGGGCGTCGGACCGAAGATGGCCGCGGCGCTACAGGCCGCCGGAGTCCGGACCTACCGGCAGCTGGCCGACCTCGACGAGCCCGCGCTGCGCGAGCTGATCCGGGGTGCCGGCCTGCGGGCCGCGCCGGGCCTGGCCACCTGGCCGCAGCAGGCGCGGCTGCTCGCCACCGCACCGGACGAGGCGACGACCGCGCCGACCGGCGCGAGCGAGGCGTGACATCGTCCCGGTTCCGTGCCGGCGGGCGGCTCGTCCCGCCGGCACGGAACCGGGGCTCGGCGGCCGTCGCCCGAAGCAAGGAAAGCGAATCGGGCGTACGTCGCGGCTGACGTCGCTACGGTCAGGCGGAGGGGCCGAAGGGCCTGCCGACCCGACCTGGTAACCGGGAGCCGACCGTGCCGACCGCCACGCCGGAACCGGCGCCGCGGCGACGGCGCGCGCCGGTACGCGACCCGGAGGGCCCTCGCCGGGTCACCCTGCTCGAACTCTTCTTCGACCTGGTCTACGTGGTCGCGCTCGCCCTCATCTCCAAGGGCATGGTCGACGGGCTGGACTGGTACCGCGCGGCGCAGTCGCTCATCATGCTCGCCGCCGTGTGGTGGACCTGGTCCATCACCACCCTCGTCACCGACCTGTACGACCCCGAGCGGCCCGAGATCAAGCTGCTGATCGTGCATGTCATGTTCGGCGTCCTGCTGATGACGACCGCCATCCCCGAGGCGTTCGGCGACAGCGGCCTCGTCTTCGCCGGCACGTACGTGGCGATCCACCTCGGCCGGGGCCTCTTCCTCATACCCACCGTCCGACACGCCCCCGAGACCCGCCGGCGCGCACTGCGGATCTTCACCTGGTTCGCCGTCTCGGCCGTGCCGTGGATCATCGGCGGATACGTCGAGGATCATTGGCGTGCGGTGTGCTGGGCGGTCGCGCTCGCCATCGACTACGGCGGGTTCCGCCTCGCGTACCCGGTGCCGGGCCTCGGGGTGGTGCCGATGGCGCAGCGCAGCGTCACCTCCGAGCACCTGGCCGAGCGCTACCAGCAGTTCTTCATCATCGCGTTGGGCGACGCCGTCCTCACCATCGGGTTGATGTTCAGTCCGGCGCACGCGGGCTGGAAGAACAGCGGGTCCTTCGCGATCGCGTTCGCCACCACGCTGCTGCTCTGGCGGATCTACGTGCACAAGTCCGGCGAACTGCTCCCCGTCGCCATCGAACGGTCGCGGTCACCGAGCAAGTTCCTCTACACCGCCCCGTACACCCACCTGGTGATGATCGCCGGGGTGGTCACCACGGCGACCGGCTTCGACCTGGTGCTGCATCCGCAGGACGGCTCGGTGCCGCCGGCCTGGGTCGCGGTCATCCTCGGCGGCCCGGCGCTCTTCCTCGCCGGACGGGCGGCCTTCGAGTACGAGGTCTTCAGCCGGGTCTCCAACTCCCGCCCCGGTGGGCTGCTGGCGCTGCTCGCCATCGCGCCGATCGTGATCTTCCTGCCGCCGGTGTTCACCTCGCTCGGTGCCATGCTGGTGCTCGCCGGGGTGGCGGTCACGGACGTCCGGCGTAGCTGGGGACGGCCACCCGAGGCGCCGGCCCCGGCGCACTGACCACCGCCGACCAGCGCCACCGTCGGTCACCGTCACGGCCCGGCGACGGCGAGCCGAGCGGCTCACCCGCCCCGGCGGGTCACACCAACGCGCCGTCGTACGCCCGCACCGGCAGGCGCTGCCCGGCGGTGGCGCCGAGGCGTACCTGGAGCCCGAGCGGGGCGGCGGCCCGGCGCACCTGGTCGACGTGGAGCGAACCGTGCCGGTCCACGATGAGCACCGGCGGCTCCTCGCGCTCCCCCTCCGGCCGGTGGAACGAGAGCAGGGTTACCGAGTTGGGCAGATAGGCCGGGTACGCGGCGCGGGCGGCCGGCTCGTCACGGTGTGCGAGCAGGACGAGGTCGGGCAGGTGGGCGAAGTCGGCCGCGATGCCGTCGGCCTTCCAGTGCGCGGGCTCCTCGTCGACGCCCGTCAGGTGCCGGGACCGGTTCGCCGAGGTGATCGCGAGGTGGTCCACCCCGGCCTCGGCCGCCGCCCGCTCAAGGAAGGCGTTCGACGGGCAGAGCGCCCCCGGCGCGATCACCTGTGCGGTACGGATTTCCCGGTCGTGCCGCGTGAGGTGGTCGGGCAGCCGGTCGGCGGCCGGGCCACGGAACCCGAACGGCCCGGCCCCGTACAGGATCTCCATCAGGGCGCGTACCCGCCGCTCGGGCAGCCGGGGTGAGATCCGGGACCAGTCGAAGATGGACGGTGTCCGGTAGGCGGCCACGGTGACGCTGCCCACCTGGTCCGCCGGTCGCCCCTTGGCCAGGTTGAGCCGGCGTACGCACTCCTCGTCGGGGCGCGCGACGAGGGCGTAGAAGTTCGCGAAGGCCACCGCGACGACCACACCGTCGGCCAGCGCACGGGCCGCGAAGGCCACATCGGCGGGGTGGTCGATGTACCGGGTCGGGGTCCGGATCTGCATGGCTCCTCCTCGGCGAGCGCCGTGAGGCCAGTTCTACGTCGGCCACGGCCGGCGGCGTGGAGATCGTCCTCGATCCGATAGTGGCCACGTCCGATCCGGTGCGGCCGACCGATGCGGACTCGTACCACCGGCCCGCCCAGGACCAGCCGGACGGCCCGCCGCTGGCACCGATCGGCGGCACCGTTAGCGAATCGAGGCGGTTGGGTACATCCGCTGCACTCACCCACCACAACCCCCTCAGGAGGCACGCCATGCGGGGCACCTCGATACTCGGAATCCTGGTCGTGATCTGGCTGATCATCGGCGCGATCGCCGCCGGGCAGCGGGGCTACTACGGCGGCGACGACACCAACTGCGCGGAGGCGGGCACCATCCTGGTGACGATCGTGGCGGGCCCGCTGAACTACATCGGCGCCAACCCGAAGATCGACTGTGAGCTGCCGGAACCGTCCAAGTAGGCCCTCGTCCGCTCCCCCACCCGGCGCGCGCCGTACGGCGCGCGCCGGCACTGTCCCGGAGCACGTCTCCAGCGCCGGCCGGCTGCGCGCCCTCGGTTGAGCACGGCAGGGCGCACCCGTCCGCCCGGGACGGCCGTCGAGACCGTCGCGCGCGTCCGGGTGCGCCGTGTCGTACGCCGATCGCCGTCAGCGGAAGCAGTTGGCCACCGGCGTGGTGCTGCCCACGCAGTTGGTCTGCTCATTGCCGGTGAGGACGCTCTCGTCGTCGATGCGGACCTGCGCCCGCTCGACGAAGAGACCGCCCGGCTGCCCGGTCGCGTTGTTGCTGACGACGTTGGTGGTGTAAACGGACAACTGACCAGCGGTCGCGTAGATTCCGCCGCCCTTCGAGGTGGCACCGGCCGCCTCGTTGTCAGTGACGTCGCTGCCACGCACGAGCAGGTTGGACTTCTCGGCGTAGATGCCACCGCCGTGGCCGTGGCTCGTGTTGCCGGCCACCACGCTGTCGTCCAGTGGGAGCAGGCCCTGGGTCGTCGAGATGCCGCCGCCCTTGACGGTGGAAATGTTGTCCCGGATCGTCATCCCCCGCAGCACGATCACCGCGTCGGAGTTGGCGATACCGCCACCGATCTGGGCCGTGTTGCCGATCACCTCGGTGCCGAGGACCTTGGTGCGGGCCGAGAAGCTGGCGATGCCGCCACCCTGCACCGCGCTGTTCTGGGTGAACGTGGTGTCCTCGACGTCCGCCGCGCCACGGAAGTTACCCAGACCGCCGCCGTACGCGTTGGCGCTGTTGCGGTGGAACTCCGAGTCGCGCAGCGTCAGCACGCCACCGTTGAGCAGGCCCCCGCCCTTACCCTCGGCGCCGGCCGCGCTGTTTCCGACGAACCGGATGCCGGAGGCCACGAGGTTGCCGTCGTTGAAGATGCCACCGCCTCCGCCGTCCTTGGAGAGCGAGGTGTTGCTGGTGACGGTGACGCGCTCGACGACGGCGGTCGCGCCGTGCACGATGTGGATGGCGCCACCCTCGATCTTGGAGCGCCCGTTGCGCAGCTCGACATCGCGGAGGAACAACTCGCCGCCGTCGCGGACGGTGAAGAAGCGGAACTCCTCGGCCTGCTTGTCACGCTCGATGATCGCTCCGGCCCCGTCGATGATGATCGGTTGGTAGATCACCGGGAGGCCGGCCTTGTCGTCCGCCAGGTTGCGCGGGGGAGCCTCCTCGTCGCCAGGAGTCTCGGCCACGTCGCCGGGAGTCTCGGCCCCAGCACCCGGGGTCTCGGCCCCAGGACCCGGGGTCTCGGCCCCAGGACCCGGGGTCTCGGCCCCAGGACCCGGGGTCTCCGCAGGACCCGGGCTCTGCACCGCAGGACCCGGGCTCTGCACCACAGGACCCGGGCTCTCCGCCACAGGACCCGGGCTCTCCGCCACAGCACCCGGGGTCTGCACCACAGCACCCGGGGTCTGCACCGCAGCACCCGGGCTCTCCGCCGCAGCGGCCGGACTCTCCGCCACAGCACCCGGGGTCGCGGCCGCGCCGCCGGCATTCTCCGCGGCGTCGGCCGCCTCCCGCGCGTCTCGGATTCCGCCGTCGTAGTCGTCGGGCTGCGCGAACGCCTGGGTCAGCGTGTACCTGCACTTCGGCGCGAGCCGCAGCGATCCGCCGCCCTCCGCGTTGGCCTTCACGAGCGCCGCCACGAGCTTCTCCGCGTCGCAGGGCACCTGCACCACCGGATGACGCCCTGTCCCGGGGCCATCGGCAATCCGGCCGTCCGGCCGACCGACACGGTCACTCGCCGCGTCGATGATGGGCCGATCTGTGTCACCGGCCGCCGCCGCGACGCCGCTGATCCCCACGGCGCCCACGACCAGGCTGCCCGCGAGCAGCCCTCCGGTCATTAACCAACGGGGCCGGCCGGGTCGTGCTGCCCGCCGGCTCCCTTCGTACGTCGACATCTCTTCCGCCTTCCTGGCTGCCTGACCTGGCCGCGCCAAACCGGGCGCGGGGTGAGTGACGTCCCGTCAACCACCGAAAGCCACGTTACGGACGCAATCCGGACAGCTCCGCCCGAACATGAATAATCGTACTATTCGTGTTCCTGGTCGCGGTTGACCCGAAAAGGAGGCAGACGACCTGGCCACTGTGACGGCGGCACGCCGGACGCTCAGCCGCCGACGTGGATCCCGGGGCGGCGGGCGGGGTCTGGCTCGCAGCGGCGGATGATCTCCCGGACCACCGGCGGGGTGTCGCCGCGCCCGAGGATCAGGTACCGCAGCAGGTGCCCGATCGGACTCCCCTCCGACCACTCGAAGTGGGCGTGCGGCCGGACGCCGGTGACGTCCCGCAGCGCCAGCAGGATCGCGGCGATCGCGTTCGGGGCCGCCGGGCTGCTGGCCCGCAGCACCCGGAACCCGCCCACCTCCACCCCGTGCACCCGCAGTACATGGCTGAACCCCGACGGGTCGATGACGTCGATCTCGAGGAAGAGCACGTCCGCCGCACCGGGCACCGGGTTCATCGCCCGCTGCGCCCGCTCCTTGAGCGTGTACTCCTTCAACGCGCCGCTGTCGCGCTTGTTGGCGATCAGGTGCAGCCGCCCGTCGTGCGCCACCGACTCGGCGACGAACCGTCGGGCCGCCTCGTCGAACTCGATGCGCTCCGCCCGCAGCTCGGTGGTCCGGGTCACCCGGGAGATCAGGGAGACCACGATGATGGCGAGGATGAAGAGGCTGGAGATGGCGATCCCGTCCGGGTGCTCGACGATGTTGTCGCCGAGGGCGTACAGCAGCACGAGGGTGAGCACCGTGAAGCCGGCAGCGGCTCTCCGCCGCTGCCGGCGCAGCGCGGCGATGCTCACCGCTGTCGCGCCGGAGACCATCATCGCCAGGATCCCCGTGGCGTACGCGCCGGCCTGCGCGTTGACGTCCGCCCGGAAGGCGAGCGTGATCGCGACGCTGACCAGGGTGTAGACGAGCACCACGGGGCGGATCGCCCGCGCCCAGTCCGGCGCCATGCCGTAGGACGGCAGGTAGCGCGGCACGATGTTGATCAGGCCAGCCATCGCCGAGGCGCCGGCGAACCAGAGGATGAGCACGCTGCTGATGTCGTACAGCGTGCCGAAGACCTCGCCCAGGTGGGCGTGGGCCAGGTAGGCCAGCGCCCGCCCGCTGGCCGGGCCGCCCGCCCGGAACGCCTCCGCCGGGATGAGCACCGTGGTGACGAACGTGGTCAGCAGCAGGTAGACCGACATGATCAACGCGGCGGTGGTGAGCAGCCGTTTCGTGTTGCGGATCCGGGCGGCCAGCCGGGCCTCGCGGTCGGCCCCCCGCCCGGCGACCAGCGGCATCATGCTCACCCCGGTCTCGAAGCCGGAGAGCCCCAGCACCAGCAGGGGGAAGGCGAGCACGGTGGTCACCAGCATGTCCCCCGGACCGGCGACGCTGGAGGTCAGCGCGTCACCCCAGTCCGCGAGGACCCCCGGCTCGCTGACGATCCGGGCCATCGCGTCCGCCACGATCACCGCATTGAGCCCCAGGAAGACGGCGACCAGCGGGATGGCCACCACCACCGCCTCCCGGAACCCGAGCAGGAACACCCCACCGAGCACGAGCAGCATCACCACGGTGACCGCGACCGCCACCCCGGTGCTGCGGAAGCCCTCCGGCAGGTACGGGTTCTCCACCAGGTGCACGGTCGCGTCGGCCGCGGAGAGCGTGATCGTGATGATCCACGACGTCGCCACGAAGCCGAGCAGGACCAGGACGAAGATCTTGCCGCGCCAGAACGGCAGCAGCCGCTCCAGCATCGCCACCGAACCCTGCCCGTGCGGGCTCTCCCGGGCCACCCGCCGATACATCGGCAGCATCCCGAAGAGGGTCAGCGCGACGATCAGCAGCGTCGCGAGCGGGGACAGGGCGCCCGCCGCCACCGCCGCGATGGCCGGCAGGTACGACAAGGTCGAGAAGTAGTCCACCCCGGTCAGACACATCACCTGCCACCAGGGGTGGGTGCGGGCCTGACCCTCCGCCGCCTCCGGGCCTACCGGCTGAACCCGGTGCCGGAAGAGCCACCGGTGCAGCCGACCGGCGGGCGGCGCGGGGCGTGACGGGCTGGACACCCGCTCGGGAACCGTCACCCGACGGCCGGCGGGCTCGGCCCGTTTCGGGTCGCGGGCGGCCCGCAGCTCAGAACCGGGTCCGGACCGCTGCCGGCGCCCGTGCGCCCGGCCCGGCTTCCCCCCGTGCTCCTCAGCCATGTGCCCCGTCCCGCAGCTCGCCGGCTCCTGACCCGACCGTAGGGGGTACGCCGGCCCCCGCCCGGCGGAACCGGGGAAGCCGCTCAGCCTCCCGGGCCACCCAGCACGCGGGCCAGGTCGTCCGGGTCGGCGACGGTGATCGTCATCGCCCGGTGACGCAGCCACCGCCCCGGTGCCAGCGCGGGGACCGGCGTACGGAACCGGACGCAGAGCCCCGCCGCGGCGCTGCTGCCGAAGGTGACCCCGCCGTCGGCCAGCGACAGGTGCACACCGATCGCCCGCCACCAGCGGTACGGCCCACCCCGCTCCACCCCGGTCACGTTCTCCCGGGCGGTGGCCAACCGCCAGGGCCCGAAGCGGACGACCAGCTGCCTGTCGTCCACCTCCGCCCAGGCGGTCCCCGGCCGGACGCCGACCAGCGCCAGCAGCGGACGGAACGCCGGGTCGAAGCGGAACGGGAAGCGCCGGCTCATCGCGTACCGCCGTTGGGACACGGCGTGGGGCCACCCGGGCGCGACGGCGCCGGGCGGGCGGGGCGAGGTCTGGCGGCGGGACGCCGCCGAGTCGGCCGGGTCATGTCGCGGGCGTACCCCCTGCCGCGCGACCGACACCCCGAACCCCCGGGCGCGGGGATCAGTCCGACAGAGCCCGCTCCCAGAGCGGCACGTGCGTGGCCAGGTAGCGGGTGGTCTCCTGCCAGTACACCCCGTCCTCGGTCCAGATCCGGGCCCAGGGCTGGATCTGGTCGCGGGCACCCCGCCGGAGCAACTCGACCATCGCCGCGGCCCGCCGCGGCAGCATCGCGGCCAGCGCCGGCCGGTCGGCCTCCGCCAGGCCGTACCCGTCGACCAGGGCGCGCAGTCGCCGCGCCGACTCGCCGGCCGGCCGATCGGCGCGCAGACCGGCGACGCTCTGCGCCGTGTACGCCAACTCCCAGAGCCGGGAGCCCGGACCTGCCCCGTCCCAGTCGATCAACACCCAACCCCGGGGCGAGCGGACCAGGTTCCATGGCGCGGCGTCGTGGTGGCAGAGCAGTTGCTCCCGATCGGGCGCGATGGCGGGCTGCCAGCACGCCTTCGGCGGCGGCACGAAGGCCTCGGTGGCGCGGTGCAGGTCGCTCAGGAGCGCGCCGATGCTGGCCAACTCCCCGAGCGGGTAGCTGCCGTCGACAGGGCCGCACTCGCCCGGAACGTACTCCAGCACCTGCCGGCCCTGCTCGTCGCGCCCGAGCGGGCGCGGGGCACCGGTGAAACCGACGTCGTGCAGGTGCCGCAGCAGCGCGTCCACGGCGTCGGTCCACGGGCCGGCCGGGCGGCGGACGGTGTCACCGACGCGCACCAACCCACCGGTGACGTTGCCGGCCAGCGGCTGCTCGTACGCGGTCACCGGGCCATCCTGCCCGAGCCGCAGACGGCACGGCGCCGCCGGTCCCCCCGAACCGACGGCGCCTCCCCCCGCGTCTTGCCGTACGCGCCCCCGCGTTCCGCCCCCCGGACGGAACGCGGGGACCCCCCGTCCCGGCTACTGCAGGAACGCCCCGAGGGGCGACAACAGCAGCCGACCGAGCGCCGCGGCCGTCGAATCCAGCCGGTTGCGCTCACACTCGTGGGCGGCCGGGTCGTGCCGGCAGCGCCAGATCTTCTGTGCGTTGCGCCAGGCGACATCGCGGGTGTACTCGACCAGCTCCCCCTGGTACCAGTCGTCGATGTCGCCGTTGAGCATGTCGATGAGCAGCTGCCAGTGCTCCAGGTAGCCGCGACGCAGCCCCGGGATCTTCTCCGCGAAGATGTTGTTGATCTCGAGGTAGTCGCGGTGCTGGTCGCTCCCGTCGACCGGCTCGGACTCCAGGTGGTCGAACGTCGTGACCAGGGCGAACGGCAGGTCGAAGTTGATGTGCGCGTTCACCCCCGCCGCCGCCGAGGGCAACGGGCGGGCGTCCGGGCCGTGCATGCGCTCGAAGAGGCAGCTCCACGCCTTCGGCGTGCCCGCGCTGGAGTCGGTCCAGAGCCGCATCGCGTCGAAGTAGCGGGCCGCGAACTCCACGTCGAGCCGGGACAGGAAGACCGGGTCCACGAACCGGTCGTCGTAGAGGCCGTCGAGCACCGTCGTGGTGATGGTCAGGTAGAGCCCGTTGAAGTCGGCCAGCGGGCAGCTGTCCAGCAGCGGAGGCATCCGGACCAGCAGGTCCTGCAGCTTGGTGAGGTGGTCGACCACCGCCGGCACGTCGGCCGGGTGGTCGGCGAGCAGGTCGACGATGTCCCGGTGCACGGGCCCCCAGACCGGTTCCGACATCTCTCCTCCACAGTGGTGCACGGCACCTGCGCGCCGCTCGCGACAGGGCACAGCCTTTCAGCCCGGCGCTGTCCGCCGGATCAGTAGAACGACGTATCCGAAGCGCCGCGCGCGCCGCCGGTCAGCCCCGGCCGGTACGTAGGTAGATGGCGCTGGCCTGGACCCGGGTACGGACCTGGAGCTTGTCGAAGATGTGCGACACGTGCACGCCGATGGTCCGTTCGCTGATGAAGAGCCGCTGCCCGATCTCCCGGTTGGTCAGCCCCTCGGCCACGGCCGCGAGCACCTCCCGCTCGCGGGCGGTGAGCGTGGCCAGTTCGTCGTCGCCCGCCGGGTCGACCGCCGTGTCCCGCCCGCGGGACGGTTCGCGCTCCTCCAGCGTCACCCGGGCGCGGCTGGCCAGCGTCCTGATCTCCGAGGTCATCGGTACCGCGCCGAGCCCCTGGGCCGTCCGGTACGCCTCGCGCAGCAGCTTGCCGGCGGTCGCCACCCGGCTGCGCCGGGCCAGCAGCGCCTCCGCCTGCCGCAGCCGGGAGTAGGCCGCCGGGTAGGGGTGGTTGCGGCGATCCCACTCGGCCACCGACCGGGCCCACAGCTCCGGCTCGTTCTCGTCGAGCCGGCTCACCTCCGCGGCGCAGAGCGCCAGGAAACCGTCGACGACGTCACGTACCGGGCGGGCGGCCTTCTCGCTCTTGCGGGCCACCCGGTCGGCGACGTCGCGCAGCCGCCGTACCGCCGTCCGGTCGACCGGGACGGTACGCCCGGCATGCGCCTCCGCCTCGGCCCGCAGCCCGTGCCAGACGAGCGCGGCGAGGATCGCCACGTCGTCGGAGCGGCTCTCGGTCAGGCCCCGCTGCACCGCCTGGCGGGCGAGGTCGTGCCGCCCCTGCCACATGGCCAGCCCGGCGCGCAGGGTCAGCAGCGGGATCACGTGCCGGGCGCCGCCACCGGCGAGCACCGTGGCCACCGCGTCGAGGTCCCGGTCGGCCGCCTCGATGTCGCCGTAGCCGACCGAAAGCCGGCACCGGGCCAGCAGCAGCTCCACGGCGTCGGCGCCGGACGGGCGGTGCCGCAGCGCGGCGGCGACGACCTTCTCCGCCTCGGCCCACTGCCCCACCCGGAACAGACCGTTCGTGGCGATGGCGAGCAGCCGGGTCTCGTAGGTGCGGCCGAGCCCCAGCTCGGCGACCCGCTCGGCGCCCCGCCGGGCCACCACCACCCCCTCTTCGAGGATGTTCAGCGGGCCGGTGAGCAGCTCGGCCAGGTGCAGGTACGCGCAGGCCACGTCGTCCGGACGGCCCGCCTGCTCGGCGATCTCCAACGCTCGGCGCACCACCGCGAGACCGGCGTCCGGGTCCTCCAGGTACGCCTCGCTGAAGCCGAGGGCGGCGCTGGCGAGCACCACCTCGGAGGTGGCGCCGTCCACCACCGCGGTCAGCTCCAACGCCTCCCGGGCCCGCCGCCCCGCGTCGGCGTACCGACCGAGGTGCAGCAGCAGCTCGGCCAGGTAGGCGGCGGCGGTGGCCCGCTCCCGGGGCGTGCAGTCGTCGGCCTCCAACGCCCGCCGGTACTCCGCCTCGGCGAGCGCGGAGCGTCCGGCCGCCGCGAGGTAGCGGGCCCGGCGGATGTGCAGCGCGCAGGTGGACATGCCGCCCGCGCCGGCCAGCTCCTCCAGCAGCGCCAACGCCCGGGCGTGCTCGCCGCAGTGGTGCGCCGCCTCGGCGGCGTGCCCCAGCAGGTCCGCCCGGTCGACCGTACGCGCGCCGACGGTCGGCGCGTCGGCCAGTTGCAGCGCGACCGACCAGTGCCGGTGCGCCTCCGCGTAGCCGTGCAGCCGTTCCGCCTCCCGTGCGGCGGCCACGGTCGCCGGCAGGGCACGGGCGGGCTCCCCGGCCAACCGCCAGTGGTGTGCCAGCCGGGCCTGGTGCAGCTCGGCCTCCACCGACGTCAGCGCCTCGGCGTAGCGGCGGTGCAGGGCCGAACGTTCGGCCGGCAGGAGTTCGTCGGCCAGCACCTCGGCGACCAGTCGGTGCCGCAGCCGGTAACCGTCGTCCGCGCTGACCAGCAGTCGATGGGCGACGGTCGCCCGGATGGCGTCGATGAGCTCCTGCTCCGGCAGCCGTACCACCTGCGCCAGCAGCCAGTGCTCCACCGGCTCCACTCCGGCGGCGACGGCGTGCACCACGGCGTGCGCGTGCTGGGGCAGCGCGTCGACCCGGGCCAGGAAGATCTCCCGCAGGGTCTCCGAGAGGCCGGCGCGTCCGTCGCGCAGGTCCCGGGCGAGCTCCTCGATGACGAAGGGGTTGCCGCCGCTGCGCTGCCAGACCTGGTCGGCCGACTCCGCGGCCAACGGACGGCCGACCACCGCGGCGGCGAGCTGCTCGGTGGCGCCCCGATCGAGCGGGGCGAGGTCCAGTACCCGGACGGAGCGCAGCCGGCGCAGCTCGGTGAGGACCCGGCGCAGCGGGTGCGCGCCCTGCAACGACTCGGCCCGGATGGCCGCGAGGACCGACAGCTGGAGGTCGCCGAGGCCGGCGAGCAGGTAGAGCAGGAGCTGCCGGGTGCTCCGGTCGACCCACTGGAGGTCGTCCAGGACCAGCACCAGCGGCCGGCCCTCGGCGATCAGGTGCAGCCCGCGGGAGACCCGCTCCAGCAGGGCGCCCGCACCGTCGGGTCCGGCGGTCTCGTCGGCGAACATCTGCAGCAGCGCCCGGACGGCGGACGAGGTGCGAGTGTGCGAGCTGGACAGCTCAGCGTCGAAGCGGCGCAGCGCCTGGAGCAGCGGATGCAGCGGCGAGGCGTCGCCGATGTCCAGGCACGAGCCGGTGAGCACCAGCGCGCCGGCGTCGCGCAGCTGCGCGCCGGCCTCGCGCAGCAGCCGCGTCTTGCCCACGCCGCTCTCACCGGTGAGGAAGACGGCTGCGGTGTGCCCCTGCGCCACATCGTCGAGCAGGGCCGACCGGACCGACTTCAGCAGGTCGGCCCGGCCGACGAGCGGTGCAGTGTCCACATCGCTGGCCATGGCACGCAGCCTAGTCACAGGCCCCCGCACCGTTCTACGGCCGTTTGCCCCATGTGGTGCTCCTCGCGTCGCCAATGCGACCAACCCTTGCGGGCGGCCGACATACGTCGTCCTACGGATCCGCCGCAGGGGCGCGGGTGCGAGTCTCCTGGGATCATCCGCCGTCTACGGGAGGAAGGCAGGTGGGAGGCCATGTCGACGTCCGCCGCTGGCGCGCCTCGGGTCCCGTCTGCGTGCTGGCCGGTGCCGGAGGAACGGCGCACGGTGACGGTGCTCTTCGTCGACATCGTCGGCTCGACAGCGCTGGTGGACCGGCTCGACCCGGAGGACGTCCGGGCGGTGCAGCGGGCGTACTTCGACACCGTGGCGGGAGTGCTGCGCCGCTGGAACGGGGTGGTGGAGAAGTACGTCGGTGACGCGGTCATGGCGTTGTTCGGTGCCCGCGAGTCGGACGGGTTCGACGCGTACCGGGCGCTGCGGGCGGGGCTGGAGATCCAGCCGGCGCTGGACCGGCGGCCGCTGACCGACGGCGTCGTGCTGCGGGTCCGGGTCGGCGTGGCCACCGGCGAAGCCGTGGTGGAGCTGCCCGCCGCTCGTGACGGCGCACATGGTGTGGCCAGCGGCGCGGTCATCACCACCGCGGCCCGGTTGCAGGAGTACGCCCCGCCAGGCGCGGTCGTCTGCTGCCCGACCACCCAGCGGGCCACCGCCGGCCTGCTGTCGCAGCGGCAGCTGGCCCCGATCGCGGTGCCGGGCCGGACGCCCGGGATGGGTATCTGGCGGGTGGCCGCGCCGCTCGGGCAGCCGACCGCGCGGCACGACGGCCCGCTCGTGGGTCGGCGGCGGGAACTGGCCACTGCCCGGGAGCGGATCGTCCAGGCGGTACGCGAGCGCAGTCCGGGGTGGGTGTCGGTGACGGGTCCGTCCGGCAGCGGCCGCAGCCGACTGCTGCACGAGCTGACCCGGGCGCTCGACGTGGTCGACGGCGTGCCGGTGCGCTGGTGTGTCGCGTCCTGCCCGCCGCACCCGCACGAGTCGCTGGCCCCGGTGGCCAACCTGCTGCGCGATCTGGTCGGTCTGCGCCCGACGGATCCGCCGTCGGTGCTCCGCGGGCGGCTCTCCGCCGCGCTGACCGGGCTGCTCCCACCGGCCCGGCTGGCGACGGCGCTGCCCGCGCTGGAGCGGCTGCTCGCCGTGCCGGACGCCACCGCCGCCGCGTCGGCGGCCTGGCTCCACGAGGTGCTGCTACGCCTGGCCGCTCGCCGGCCGCTGGTGCTGGGGGTGGACGACCTGGACCGGGCCGCCCCGGCGGTCGACCGCTTCCTGCACGCCTTGTTCACCGCGGCCAGCGCCCGGAAGCTGCCGCTGGCCGTGGTGACCCTGCACGGAACGGATCGGGCCGACGTGCTGCCCGTGGCGCGGGGGCGACGCTGCCACGTGCCGCTGCGCCCGCTGGCCGCGGTGCAGACCGGCCGCCTGCTGCGGCAGCTGCTGGTCCGCGCGGGCCAGCCGGTGGACCGGGTCGCCGGGCTGCTGCCGCTGGTCGGGGACACGCCCGGTCACGCCGTCGCGTACGTCCACTCGCTGGCCGACGGCGCGGACCCGGCCGAACCGCCGTTGCCGGAGGCGCTGGGGCGTGCGGTCGGCGCCGAGGTGGACCGGCTGGACGGCACCCGGCGGGCCGCGCTGATGGCCGGCGCGACCCTGCCCGACGGGTTCACCGCCGGCGCCGTGGAGCGGCTGCTCGACTGGGCGCCCGGACAGGCCCGGCCCGCACTGGCCGCCCTGCGCGCCGCCGACCTGCTGGTCGCCCGCCCGGAGGGCCGGTACGCCCTGGCGACGCCGGCGCTGCGCCGGGTGGCCGCCGACCGACTGCCTCGACGGCTGCGGGCCGTCTTCGCCTCGCGCGCCACCGGCCAACCGGAATCGGCACACCCGGGTCACGTCGTCCGGGACGCGGTCGGGCCGGCACCGTGCCGGGTCGGCACCCGGCCCGAGACGCAGCCCGCCCGCTCGGGCCGGAGCAACCCGTCGTCGACCGGGTCGTTCCCGGTCAACCCGGCCCCGCCGGCACCACGACTGGACGCTACGACCCGGCGATCCAACTCCCGTTCGGCGGCGGACGCGCGGCCGAGCGAACCCGCCGGCGATCGTCGGTTCCCGGCCGAGCGCCCGGTCAGCCCCGACCGGCCCGCCTGGTGGCAGCCGATCCCTACGTCACGGGAGGGCCGGGCGGGCATCTGGCCGGATCGCAGCGACCCGGCGGCGGAGGCGGTGGCGCCTCCCGCCCGTTCCGACACGGCCGCCGCCGGTGATTCCTCGACCGTCACGGCCGAGACCGCCGCCGTCTGAGCGCTCCAGGACCGTGCCTTTCCGGCGCGATATTCGATGGACCTCACGTCCACGATCTGATTGCGTGAGCCGGCGTGACACCAGAGCGAACCGCGGTACGGGTCAGACGCGCCCTGCCGGGCGACCTGGCCGGTCTTCAGCGGATCCAGGTGAGCTCGGGGGCGCTGTTCCGCGAGGTCGGCATGGCCGACGTCGCAGACGATCCCCCGCTCTCCATCGATGCTCTGACCGGGTACCAGCAGGACGGGCAGGCGTGGGTGGCCGTGGATGACAGCGGTCCTCCGATCGCCTTCGTAGTGGTCGAGGTGATCGACGGCAGCGCCCACGTCGAGCAGACAAGCGTCCACCCGGACCACTCCCGCCGGGGCGTCGGCCGGGTCCTGCTCGATCACGTCGGCGCCTGGGCCGTCGAGCTCGGCTTGCCCGCGTTGACGCTCACGACCTTCCGGCACGTGCCGTGGAACGCGCCTTACTACGCGCGTTGCGGATTCGTCGAACTGACACCGGCGGAGGTCACACCCGGCCTGAGCAGGGTGCTGGAGTCGGAGATCGCGTTCGGGCTCGATCCAGCCACCCGGGTGTGCATGCGACGCGGGGTCGGCTGAGCCCCGTCGAGGGTCGAGTGCCGAGGGTCAACGGCCGTCGAGGAAGGCCTCGACCCGGGTCCAGGTGGTCTCCGTGGCGGCGGCGTCGTGGTCGGACACGTCCGGATCGGTGAAGAGGTGCCCGACGCCGGGATAGCGGAACACCTCGAGCTGCGCCCCGGCGGCGGTCATCGCCGTGCCCCACTCGTCGACCTCCTCGGGCGGCTCGTACGAGTCGGGGTCGCCGAGGTGCAGCTGCACCGGCAGCCCCGGCCGGACCGCCGCCGGCGAGCCGCCGGTGCCGTGCAGAAGCAGCAGCCCAGCCGTGGCGGGCCGCTCGGCGAGCAGGGCCCCGGCCACCCCGGCACCCATCGAGAAGCCGGCCAGCACCGTGTCCAGCGGCAGCTGCGCGACGGCCTCGGCGGCCCGGCCGAGCACGACGTCCTGGCCGATCTTCTCCAGCAGGGCGAAGCCCGCCTCGACGGTCTCCGCCGCCGGTACGCCGTAGAGGTCGGGTGTGGACACCTGATGCCCGGCGGCACGCAGGCGCTCGGCCGCCGCCAGGACCGCCGGGCGCAGTCCGTAGACGGAGTGGAAGAGCACGACGTGTCCCATCGGGCCATCCTGCCGCATCCCGAGCGGCGCGCCGGGCAGCCCGCGCCGGCCTTCCCGGCCCGGCGGCGACGTGCGGATCAGCACGCGGGCACCGGCGGTACGAATCGGCGCTCGAGCGACGAGCGTGCGGATCAGCACGCGGGCACCGGCTGTGCGAATCGGCGCTCGGGCGCCAGCTTTGCGGATCAGACCTCGGGCGCCCTGGCGTCGGCGGGCGCGGGCCGGTCGACGAGGGTGCGGCTACGCCCGCGGAACTCGGCGACCACCGCGCCGTCCTCCCGCGTGACGGTGACGTCGTAGATGCCGCTGCGGCCGTAGCGGGTGCGTTCGGTGGCGGTCGCGGTCAGCAGGTCACCCAGGCGCGCCGGCCGGACGAAGGTGATCTCCCCTCCGGCCGCCACGGTGGCCGGACCCCAGCTGTTGCAGGCCAGCGCGAACGCGGTGTCGGCCAGCAGGAAGACGAAGCCGCCGTGGGCGATCGCGTGCCCGTTGATCATCGTGTCGGTCACGCGCATCCGGGCCACCGCCGCGCCGTCGGCCGCCTCGACCAGCTCGACCCCGAGCCCCCGGGAGGCCGGATCGGCGTCGAACATCTCGTACGCGGCGTTGCGCTCACCCCCCACGTCAGACCGCCGGGCGCTGGTCGACGATGCGCCGCATCTTGCCCATCGAACGCTCCACCCCGTCCGGTGCGATCACCTCGACCGACACGCTCACCCCGATCGTGTTCTTGACCAGGCCCACCAGGGCCTCGCCGGCCCGCTCGGCGGCGTCGACGGCCACGGCGGGCCGGCGTTCCACCTTCACGGTCAGCGTGTCCATCCGCCCCTGCCGACCCAGCACGCACTGGAAGTGCGGGGACAGCTCGGGCGTACGCAGGATCAGCTCCTCGATCTGGGTCGGGAAGATGTTCACCCCGCGCACGATCATCATGTCGTCGGTGCGTCCGGCGATCTTCTCGATCCGGCGCATCGGGCGGGCGGTGCCCGGCAGCAGCCGGGTCAGGTCCCGGGTGCGGTACCGGACGACCGGCATCGCCTCCTTGGTGAGCGAGGTGAGCACGAGCTCGCCGCGCTCCCCGTCGGGCAGCACCGCACCGGTGACCGGATCGATGATCTCCGGGTAGAAGTGGTCCTCCCAGAGGTGCAGCCCGTCCTTGGTCTCCACACACTCGTTGGCCACGCCGGGACCCATCACCTCGGAGAGCCCGTAGATGTCCACGGCGTGCAGGTCGAGCCGTTGCTCCATCTCCCGGCGCATGTCCTCGGTCCACGGCTCCGCGCCGAAGATGCCGACCTGCAACGAGGTGGTACGCGGGTCGATCCCCTGCCGCTGCATCTCGTCCACGATGGCCAGCAGGTAGCTGGGGGTGACCATGATGATCTCGGGTTCGAAGTCGCGGATCAGCATCACCTGACGCTCGGTCATCCCACCGGAGACCGGGATGACGGTGCAGCCCAGCTCCTCGGCCCCGTAGTGCGCGCCCAGGCCGCCGGTGAAGAGGCCGTAGCCGTACGCGACGTGCACCCGGTCGCCCGGACGACCGCCGGAGGCCCGGATCGACCGGGCCATGAGGCGGGCCCAGGTGCGCAGGTCCTCACGCGTGTAGCCGACCACGGTGGGTCGGCCGGTCGTGCCGGACGATGCGTGCAGCCGGGCGATCCGCTCGCGGGGCACCGCGAACATGCCGAACGGGTAGTTCTCCCGCAGCTCCGCCTTGCCGGTGAACGGGAACCGGGCCAGGTCGGCCAGCTCACGGCAGTCGTCGGGGTGCACGTCGGCGGCCTCGAAGGCCCGTCGGTAGTGCGGGACGTTGTCGTACGCGTGCCGCAGCGACCAGCGCAGCCGCTCCAGCTGCACCGCCCGCAGCTCGTCCACGCCGGCCCGTTCGATCGGCTCCAGGTCCTCGGGGCGAGGGGTGCGGTCCTGCATCGTTCCTCCTGCGCGACGACGGCGGCGCCATCGACGTCCGCGTCGCCGCCCTCGCGCCGGCACGTCCCCGCACGGGGCGTTCGCGCCGGCGCCCGGTGGTTCCCGGGCCCGCCGATGGCGGAAACCGTACGCCGACTCGGGCCGTCCGCCGACTCGGGGTACCCGCGGCAGCCGACCCGCCGCCGGCCGGGCGGGCCGGTGCCGCCACAGCAGCGCCTCGCGAACCGGGCGGACCGGTGTCGTCCGGGTCAGACAGTCAGCAGGGTCTTGCCGATCGCCGACCGGTCCTCGATGGCGCGGTGCGCATCGGCGGCCCGGTGCAGCGGGAACGTCTGGCCGATCAGCGGCTTGATCCGCCCGGCCGCGGCGGCGTCGAGCGCGGCCCGCAGGTGGCGGCGTCGCCGCTCAACGTCGAACTGCACGTCGGCGATGCTCAGGACGGTGATGCCCTGGGCCGCGGCGGCGTCCGCGTCGGGCACCGCGAACTCCCCCGCCGGGGTGCCGTGGGCGGAGAACCAGCCGCCAGCCCGCAGCAGGTCGAAGGCGGCCCGTCCGTATCCGCCGCCGGCGCCGTCGAGGACCACGTCCAGCCCGCCGGTCGCCGCTCGGACGAGGCCCGTCCAGCCCGGCTCGGTGTAGTCCACCGCGAGGTCCGCCCCGAGCTCGTACGCGGCGGCGCGTTTGGCCGAACCCCGGCAGGCCGCGACGACGTATCCGCCGGCCGCCCGCGCCTCCTGCACCAGCAGCGCGCCCAGCCCGCCGGTGGCGGCGGTGACCAGCACCCGGTCGCCGGGGCGCAGCGGCACCTGGTCGAGCAGGCCCATGGCGGTCACCCCGTCGTGCAGCAGCGCGGCGGCGTCGGGCAGGGAGACTCCGTCGGGGACCGGCAGCAGGTTGTCGGCCGGCACCACCGCCCGTTCCAGGTAGCCACCGCGCTCGTCGGTGCGGGTGACGACCCGCCGCCCGGTCCAGGCGGGGTCGACGCCCTCGCCCACCGCGCTCACGATGCCGGCCACCCCGACTCCCGGCCGGTACGGCGCCCGGACCGGGAAGTGCGTGCCGCCCGCGCCGCGGCGAATCGCCGTCTCGACCCAGAGCACGTCGGCGGCGGCCACCTCGACCCGCACCTCGCCGGGCCGGGGCGCGGGCTCCGGCACCTCGGTCACCGTCAGCACCTCCGGGCCGCCGAACGCGGCCACCTCGATCACCCGCACAGCGTCCTCCGCCTGGCTCGTCGGTACGACCAGCCTCGACGGTGAAGTGGGGTTGAGGTCAAGCGGCCGGCGGTGTGACGCTCCGGGGCAGGTCAGCGGAGCGCCGGCAGGCGGTGCAGGGCGTCGACCAGCGGGGCCAGTTCCGGGGTCTGCTCGGCCTCGGCCAGTGCGCTCGCGAGCACCCGGTCGTGGGTGGGCCGGGCCTGGGCGAGCAGGTCGGAGCCGGCCGGGGTGAGTTCGGTGTAGATGCCGCGCCGGTCGTCGGCGCAGAGGATCCGGGCCAGCAGGCCGCGCTCCTCCAGGCGGGTGACCAGCCGGGTCGTGGCGCTGCCGGAGAGGGCGGCGGCGCGGGCCAGTTGACGCATCCGCATGTGCCAGCCGTCCTGCCGGGAGAGGGCGTCGAGCACCGTGTACTCGACGACCGACAGCTCGTGGTCGGCCTGCAGTGCCCGCTCCAGGGCGGTCTCGATCTGTCCGTGCAGCGCGGCGAGGATTTGCCAGCCCTGCGCGCGGACCTCGACCGCGTCGTCGCCGATGCCCATGCCGCTTCCCTCCAGTGGTGCGGACCACTGAGAGGCTATCACGCTTGCGCCGGTATAGCGCGCGTGCAACTATCTGGTTGTCGGCGCGTGTAGTTGCATACGCGCGCAATCGCTCCTCCAGCCCGACCGGAAGGTCTCATGTCCGCACGTTCCCAGTCCCTGCCCGCCGGCCTGATCGCGCTGGCCATCGGCGCGTTCGGCATCGGGCTCACCGAGTTCGTGATCATGGGCTTGCTGCCCGAGGTGGCCGCGGACTTCGCAGTCACCGAGCCGGTCGCCGGCTGGCTGATCTCCGGTTACGCGTTGAGCGTCGCCATCGGCGGGGTCGCCCTGACCGCCGCTGTCACCCGGCTGCCCCGCAAGCAGGTGCTGCTCGGCCTGATGGTGCTCTTCATCGTCGGCAACCTGCTCTCGGCCGTCGCCGACAGCTACTCGATGATGATGGTCGGCCGGGTCGTCGCCGCGCTCTGCCACGGCGCCTTCTTCGGCATCGGCGCGGTGGTCGCCGCCGGGCTCGTCGCCCCGGCCCGCCGGGCCGGCGCCATCGCGATGATGTTCGCCGGGCTGACCATCGCCAACGTGCTCGGCGTACCGTTCGGCACCCTGCTCGGTCAGCACCTGGGCTGGCGCTCGACGTTCTGGGCGATCACCGCCATCGGCGTCGTCGCGCTGATCGGCCTGGTCCTGCTCGTCCCCGGTCGTCCCGCGGGGGCGGCGGACGCCCCGACCGGAGGGCTCCGCGGCGAGCTGCGGGCCTTCACCCACCCACAGGTCTGGCTCTCGCTGGCGATCACCATCCTGGGCTTCGGCGGGATGTTCGGCGCCTTCACCTACATCGCCTACACCCTCACCGAGGTGAGCGGCTTCGCATCCAGCTCGGTGCCGTGGCTGCTGGTGCTCTTCGGGGTGGGCCTCTTCGCCGGCAACCTGCTCGCCGGCCGGGCCGCGGACACCTCACTGTCGCGGACGCTGGTCGTCGTGCTGACCGCGCTCACCGTGGTGCTCGCGGCCTTCGCGCTGACCGCCGGGAACAAGGCGTCGACCATCGCCGCGCTGGTGCTGATGGGCGGCTTCGGCTTCGCGACCGTGCCACCACTGCAGATGCGGATCATGCACTACGCCCAAGAGGCGCCGACGCTGGCCTCGGGCGCGAACATCGCGGCGTTCAACGTCGGCAACGCGCTCGGCGCCTGGGTCGGCGGGCTGACCATCGCCGCCGGGCTCGGGTACACCTCGCCGATCTGGGCGGGCGCCGCGCTCACCCTGGCCGGCCTGGCCGTGCTGCTCCTCTCGCTGCGACTGGCCGCCCGGCGGCCGGAGCAGCCGACCGCGCAGGAGCTGCGGGAACCGGCCGGCATGGCCTGAGGGCCCAGCCGGCGGCGAGGCGTGTTTGACGCCCCGCCGCCGGTGGGTCCGACCCGCCGGGCAAGGACGGAACGACCCGGCGAGGGATCATCGCCCGATCATCATCCCCTTGTTGCATATTGTTGGCAACAAGGTCTGGACAGGCGACCCACGATGTAACTAGCCTCATGGGACATGAGCCCTTACATCAGTGACGTCGCGGCCTGGCAGGAGAGCTGGGACCGGCAGCAGGAGGCGTACCTGCCGGACCGCGAGCACCGGTTCGCCGCGATGCTCGACGCGGTCGACGCGGTCACCGACGGCGTACCGCCACGACTGCTCGACCTCGCCGGCGGCACCGGCACCATCTCGCTGCGGGCGCTGGCCCGCTTCCCCGACGCCGAGATCACCGTCCTCGACCTCGACCCGGCGCTGCTGGCCATCGCCGAGTCCTCGCTGGCCGGCCGGGCCACCGTGATCAGCGCCGACCTGGGCCGCGCCGAATGGGTGGCCGCGCTCCCCCACCGGGCGTACGACGCGGTGCTCACCGCCACCGCCCTGCACTGGCTGCCGGCCGAGCGGCTCACCCGGCTCTACGCCGAGATCCGCGAGGTGCTGCGGCCGGACGGGATCCTCGTCAACGCCGACCACATGCCCGACGACGCCCTGCCGCAGCTCACCAAGCGGCTCGCCGCCCGGGCACACACCCATCGCGCCGCCCGGTACGCCGCCGGCGCCGCGCTCCCCTGGTCCCAGTGGTGGGAGCGGGCGGGTGATGACCCGGTCCTCGCGCCACTGGTCGAGCGCCGACACGCCATCTACCCGACCGGTCACAGCCCCGAGTGGACGCCGCCCGTCTCGTGGCATCTGGCGGCGCTGACGGACGCCGGCTACAGCGAGGTGGGCACCCTCTGGCGCGGCGGTGCGGACGCCGCCGTCGTCGGCCTCCGCTGACGCGCCCCGCCCCTGCGGGCGTATCCTGAGGCTCGGTGATCTTGCGCGATTGCGGCTCCCGCCGTCGCGCGCCCTCGGCAAGAACGGCGCCTGCCAGCGCCTTCGGTCTCTCACGGGACCCGCTCGACTCCCGTGGTGGGCGCGGCCGGCGCCCTGCCTTGCAGCGACGTGCGCCGGGGGCGCGGGTCGGCCTCGCCGGGGCATCGCCCGTCGGCGTCGGCGCACATCGGCGGGCCGGCGAGCGAGGTGGACAGGGCCGGCAACGGGAGGGGTGGCGGGTGACGCAGCGGCCGCGGCAGCGGATCGACCCCGACGTCGACCTGCGCTCACCGCGCGACCGGCGGGAGGTGATCCGGCACCCCGCGGCGGTGCTCGGCGCGGTCGCCGCCGGTGGGGTGCTCGGCGCGCTGGCCCGCGCCGGCCTCCAGGCGGCCTTCCCGCACGGCCCGGCCGCCTTCGCGTGGGCGACCTTCGGAATCAACCTCGGCGGCTGCCTGCTCATCGGCGTGCTGATGGCGGTGCTGCGAGCGGCCGGCGGCGGTCCACCACTGGCCCGGCCGTTCCTCGGCGTCGGCGTGCTGGGCGGCTTCACCACCTTCTCCACCTACGTGGTGGACGTGCACCAGGCGCTCGTCGTGGGGGCGCCGGGCACCGCCCTCGCCTACCTGGTGGGCACCGTCGTCGGGGCGCTGCTCGCGGTCTGGACCGGTGACACCCTCACCGGCCGGCTGCTGCAATGGAGGGGCCGGTGAGCGTGCTCCTCGTCGCGCTCGGCGCGGCCGTCGGCGCCCCGCTGCGTTACCTCGCCGACCGGGCCGTGCAGGCCCGGTTCGGCTCGGCCTTTCCGTGGGGCACCCTGACCGTCAACGTGGTGGGTTCGCTGGTGCTCGGCGTCCTGGTCGCGCTTCCGGTCACGCCCGCGATCAACGCGCTGCTGGGCACCGGCTTCTGCGGCGCGTTCACCACCTGGTCCACGCTGAGCTACGAGACGCTGCGGCTGGCCCAGGCCGGCCGCCGACTGCCCGCCCTGACCAACACGCTGGGCAGCGTCGCCGCAGGCCTGGCCGCCGCCAGCGCCGGCTACGCCCTCACCCAAGCCCTGACCCCCTAACCCCACCCACTCCCTCCCTCCCTCCCCCCGCCCCCCGGCCCCCCGCCCCCCGGCCCCCCGCCCCCGGTCCGCCCCGGTGATCATGAGGTTGACGGAGTCTTCGATCTCCGATTCCGCCGTCAACCTCATGATCGACGCGGGCGAGGCAGGCGCGCGGGGGCCGGGTGGGTGGGCGTCGGGTGGGGTGAGGGTGGGTCAGGGGGTTGCGGCTTGGATCAGGCGGCGGGCGGTCTCGGGGTGGCCTGCCCAGTGGGTGTGCAGGTAGGAGGCGTGCACACGGTCGTCGACGAAGCCGTGCGCCGCGCCGTCCCAGCGCCACGCCGGCCGGTCTCCGTGCCCCGGGTCGGTGACCGTGCGGTGGAACTCGTGCCCGTGCACCGCTTCGCCGGCCGCGGCGAGCGGCGAGTCGGTGGCGGCCACCGCCGCGCGGTAGCCGAGGGTGAGCCGGCCGGTCATCCGCGCGGTGAGGTCGAGCCGCCCGCACATCGGCACCCTGTCCAGGGCGCGCCCGAGGTAGAGCAGCCCGGCGCACTCGGCGACCACCGGGCCGGAGAAGTCGGCCAGCTCGGCGCGGAGCGACGTGTTCGCGGCGAGACGCTCCGCGTACGCCTCGGGGAAGCCGCCGCCGATCACCACCGCGCGGGTACCGGCGGGCAGCGCCGGGTCGTGCAGCGGATCGAAGACGGCGACGCGTGCCCCCGCCGCGACGAGCAGCTCGGTGGTCTCGGCGTACGAGAAGGTGAAGGCGGGACCACCGGCGACCGCGACCACCGGACGCAGCCCGGTCGGGCCACCGACGGCGACGGCCGGATCCCAGGCGGGTGCGGTCAGCGGCGGGGCGGTACCGGCCAGCTCCAGTACCGCGTCGAGGTCGACTGTGGCCGCCACCAGCTCGGCCAACGCGTCGACGACGGCCACGGACTCCGGTGCCCGCTCGGCGACCGGCACCAGCCCGAGGTGCCGCGACGGGGCGGCGACCTCGGTGGCCCGGGCGACCGCCCCGAGCACCGGTACGCCCACCTCGGCGAGCGCGTCGCGCAGCAGCCGCTCGTGCCGGGGCGAGCCGACCCGGTTGAGGATCACCCCGCCGATGCGCACGGCCGGGTCGAAGGCGGCCATGCCCAGCGTCAGCGCGGCGGCCGAGCGGCCCTGGGCGGTGGTGTCCAGCACCAGCAGCACCGGGGCCTCGATCAGCCGGGCGACGTGCGCGGTGGAGGCGAAACCGCGCCGGCCGACCGCGCCGTCGTGCAGCCCCATAACGCCCTCCACCACGGCGACGTCGGCCGGCGTCGGCGTGCTCGCCCCGTGCCGTAGCAGCGGCGCGATCCGCTCCTCGCCGACCAGCCAGGGGTCGAGGTTGCGGCCCGGCCGGCCGGCCGCGAGCGCGTGGTAACCGGGGTCGATGTAGTCCGGACCGACCTTGTGCGGGCTCACCACCAGGCCGCGGCGGCGCAGCGCGGCGAGCAGCCCGGTGGCGACGGTGGTCTTGCCGTGCCCGCTGCCCGGTGCGGCGACCACCACCCGGGGCAGCGCCCACGGCGTCGCAGGCTGCCCCGTCGGGCTGCCCGGTCGGCCCGGTCCCGGCTTCGGGGCGGCCGGGTCGGGCATCACCACTCGATGCCCTTCTGGCCCTTCTGGCCGGCGTCCATCGGGTGCTTGATCTTGGTCAGCTCGGCGACCAGGTCGGCCGCCTCGACGAGCCGCGGGTGGGCGTCCCGGCCGGTGATCACGACGTGCTGGAAGCCCGGGCGGCCGGCGAGCGTGTCGACCACCTCGTCGACGTCCACCCAGCCCCACTTCATCGGGTAGGTGAACTCGTCGAGCACGTAGAACTTGTACCGCTCCTCGGCGAGGTCGCGCTGGATCTGCCGCCAGCCCTCCAGGGCGTCGGCGGCGTGGTCGGCCTGGTCGCCGCGCTGGATCCAGGACCAGCCCTCGCCCATCTTGTGCCAGGTCACCGGCGCTCCCTGGCCGGTACGCTCGTGCAGCTCGCCGAGTGCGCGCAGGGCGTTCTCCTCCCCCACCCGCCACTTGGCGCTCTTGACGAACTGGAACACCCCGATCGGCATACCGGCGGTCCACGCCCGCAGCGCCAGGCCGAACGCGGCCGTCGACTTGCCCTTCATCTGTCCGGTGTGGACGAGCAGCAGCGGACGGTTACGGCGCTGCCGGGTGGTGAGCCCGTCGGCGGGCACGTGGGTCGGCTTTCCCTGCGGCATCAGGCGACGCTCCTTGCGCGGCTGGTGTTCGACGTGTGGGCGTACGGCGCGGCGGGACGGGTGGCGGCGAGGCCGACGAGCGGGTCGGTGGCCACCCGGTCCAGCGGATGGTGGTCGGCGCCCAGCTGGGCGGCGAGGCGCTGGGCGAGGCCGAGGCGCACGGAACCGGACTCACAGTCCACGACGACGCAGGGCGCGCCGGTCGCCGCGAGCACCGCCGCCGCCCGGGCCGACCGCTCCAGCGGGCGCGTACCGCTGGTCGCCCGTCCGTCGGTGAGCACCAGCACCAGCGGGCGGCGACGCGGGTCACGCAGCCGCTCCACCCGCAGCAGCTCGGCGGCGGAGAGCAGCCCCTCGGCGAGCGGCGTACGCCCACCGGTGGGCAGGTCGGCGAGGCGCGCCGAGGCGGCGAGCACCGACGAGGTGGCGGGCAGCAGGGTCTGCGCGCCGGCGCCCCGGAACGCGACCACGGCGACCTTGTCGCGCCGCTGGTAGGCATCGGTCAGCAGCGCGAGCACCGCCCCCTTGACGGCGGACATCCGCTGCCGGGCCCCCATCGACCCGCTGGCGTCGACGACGAAGAGCACCAGGTTGCCCTCACGCCCCTCGCGGACGGCCTCCCGCAGGTCGGCCGGGCGCAGCCGGAGCGGTCCGTCCCGGCGGCCCCGCTCGACCTGGTGCGGGGCGGCGGCGCGCAGGGTCGCCGGCAGGTGCAGGGCGCCCGGTCGACCGGCCGGCAGCCGCGCCCCGGTGGTGCGCCCGCGTCCGGTGCGGGCCCGCGAGCGCCGGCCGGGAACACCGTCGCCGACACCGGGCGCGGTGAGCAGCCGGGCCTTGAGCCCCGGGACGGGTACGGCCACCGGCTGGCCCCCGGCAGCCGGGCCGCCCCCCGAGGGTTCCACGAACTCGTCGGCTCCGCCGCCCTCGCCGCCGTCGGCCGGGCCGGGGCCCACCGCCGGGGCCTGCTGCGGCGCCGACGGGTCGTTCCCGCCGTCGGGGCCGGCGTCGGTCTCCGGCCCCGCGCGGGACGGGCCGGGCGCGTCGCTACCCCTCGGGCCGTTCGCGTCGCCCGACGGGCCGCCGTCCGGACCCCCGTCGGAGCCACCGCCGTTCGGGCCACCGCCGTTCGGACCATCGCCGTTCGGGCCGCCGTCGTTCGGGCCGGAGCCGTCCGGGCCGCCGTCGGACGGACCGCCCGGCGGGTCGTCGTCGGGATCGTCCGCACCGGCGCGGTCGAGCGCCTCGTCGAGCCGCTTCTCATCCAGGCCCGGCGTGTCGAACGGATCCCGGCGTCGCCGGTGCGGCAGCGCCAGCCGCGCGGCCACCCGTACGTCCTCGACACCGACCTGGTCCCGGCCGTGCCAGGCGGCGTGGGCGATGGCGGTGCGCGCGGTGACGATGTCGGCCCGCATGCCGTCCACGTCGAACGCGGCACAGACCTCGGCGATCTGCCGCAGCGCGGCGTCCGGAAGGCGCACCCCGGCGACCCGCTGCCGCGCCCCGGCCACCCGGCGGGCGACCTCGGCGTCCGCGTCGGCCCAGCGGGCGGCGAAGCCGGCCGGGTCGGCGTCGGCGGCCAACCGGCGGCGGACGACCTCGGCGCGGACCAGCGGCTCCCGGCTCGCGCCGACCTCGACGGTGAGCCCGAACCGGTCGAGCAGCTGCGGGCGCAGCTCCCCCTCCTCCGGGTTCATCGTGCCGACCAGCAGGAACCGGGCGGCGTGACTGACCGAGACGCCCTCCCGCTCCACGTGGCTGCGGCCCATCGCGGCGGCGTCGAGCAGCAGGTCGACCAGGTGGTCGTGGAGCAGGTTGACCTCGTCGACGTAGAGCACCCCGCGGTGCGCGGCGGCGAGCAGACCCGGCTCGAAGGCGCGTACGCCCTCGCCGAGCGCCTTCTCCAGGTCCAGTGACCCGACCACCCGGTCCTCGGCCGCGCCGACGGGCAGCTCGACCAGCCGCGCCGTACGCCGCTCGGCGACGGCGTGCGCCGGGTGCGGGCCGTCCGGGCAGCCCGGATCCGGGTTCGCCGGGTCACAGCCGAACCGGCAGCCGGCCACGTGCTCGACCGGGGGCAGCAGGGCGGCGAGCGCCCGTACCGCCGTCGACTTGGCGGTGCCCTTCTCGCCGCGCACCAGCACCCCGCCGATGGCCGGGCTGACCGCGTTGAGCAGCAGGGCGAGCCGCATGTCGTCCATGCCGAGCACCGCGCTGAACGGGAAGATGGTCACGCCCGGTCCTCCAGGTCACCCTCGCTGATCAGGTACGTCTCCCGCAGCCGCTCCAGGGTCGTCGGATCGGGCTCGGCCCAGAGACCCCGGTCGGCGGCCTCCAGCAGCCGCTCGGTGATGCCCCGCAGCGCCCACGGATTCGACTCGGCGAGGAAGTCCCGCGTGGTCGGGTCGAAGACGTACTCGGCCGCGAGCTTCTCGTACATCCAGTCGTCGACCACCCCGGCGGTGGCGTCGTAGCCGAAGAGGTAGTCCACCGTGGCGGCCAGCTCGAACGCGCCCTTGTAGCCGTGCCGGCGCATCGCGGCGATCCACCTCGGGTTCACCACGCGGGCGCGGAACACCCGGCGGGTCTCCTCGCCCAACGTCCGGGTGCGCACGTCGTGCGGCATCGCCGAGTCACCGACGTACGCGGCCGGCGCGTCACCGGTGAGGTGACGCACCATCGCGACCATCCCGCCGTGGTACTGGAAGTAGTCGTCGGAGTCGACGATGTCGTGCTCACGGGTGTCCTGGTTCTTCACGGCGACCGCGATGCGGGCGAAGGAGCGTTCCATGTCGGCACGCGCCTCCCGGCCGTCCAGCCCCCGGCCGTACGCGTAGCCGCCCCAGACCGCGTACACCTCGGCCAGGTCGGCGTCGCTGCGCCAGTTCCGGGCGTCGATGAGCGGCAGCAGCCCCGCCCCGTACGCCCCGGGCTTCGATCCGAAGATGCGCGCGGTGGCCCGGCGTTCGTCGCCGTGCTCGGCCAGGTCGGCGGCGACGTGGGCCCGGACGAAGTTCTCCTCGTGCGGCTCGTCGAGGGCGGCGACCTGCCGGAACGCGTCGTCGAGCAGGGCGACCACGTGCGGGAAGGCGTCCCGGAAGAAGCCGGAGATCCGCACGGTGACGTCCACCCGGGGGCGGCCCAGTTCGGCCGGCGGCACCACCTCGACGCCGGTGACCCGGCGGGAGCGGTCGTCCCAGGTGGGGCGGCAGCCGATCAACGCGAGGACCTCGGCGATGTCGTCACCCTGGGTACGCATGGCGCTGGTGCCCCAGACGGTGAGCCCGACCGAGCGCGGATACTCGCCGGTGTCGGCGAGGTGGCGCGCCAGCAGGGACTCCGCGAGCGCCGTCCCGACGTCCCAGGCGTTGCGGCTGGGGATGGCCTTCGGGTCGACGGAGTAGAAGTTGCGGCCGGTGGGCAGCACGTTGACCAGCCCCCGGGTCGGCGAGCCGGACGGCCCGGGCGGCACGAACCGACCGTCCAGAGCGGCCAGGGTGTGCGCCAGCTCGTCGGTGGTCCGGTCGAGACGGGGCACCAGCTCGGTGGCGGCGAAGCGCAGCAGCGCGGACGCGTCCGGCAGCTCCCGGCCGGTGACCTCGGCGACCACCGCGTCGACCTTCCCGGCGTCCCAGCCGAGCGTCTCCATGCCGACGACGAGCCGGCGCGCGAGGGCCTCGATGAGGTCGACCGCGTCGGCGGCGGTGACCGCCGGCCCGTCCACGACCTCGGTCAGCTCGGCCGGAACGGCGAGCCGCTCGCCCGGCGCGGCGAGCAACGTCGCCTCGTCCAGCCCGTGCGCGGCGGCCAGCACCTGCCGCAGCCCCGGCAGGGCCCGGCTGCCGCCCCACACCTGCGGGGCGCGCAGCACGGCGAGGACCAGGTTGACGCGGGCGTCGCCGACCGGCGCGGCGGCCAGCACGTGCAGGCCGTCGCGGATCTGCACGTCCTTGACCTCGCAGAGGTACCCGTCGAGGTGGAGCACGAAGTCGTCGAAGTCCTCGGCGTCGGGCATCTGTTCGGTGTGCAGGTCGTGGTGCAGCTCGGCGGAGCGCACCAGCGCCCAGATCTGCGCCTGCACGGTCGGCACCTTCGCCGGGTCGAGGGCCTGCACTGTCGCGTACTCGTCGAGCAGCTGCTCCAGCTTCGCCAGGTCGCCGT
Source organism: Micromonospora musae (assembly GCF_003626545.1). Lineage (NCBI taxonomy): Bacteria > Bacillati > Actinomycetota > Actinomycetes > Micromonosporales > Micromonosporaceae > Micromonospora > Micromonospora musae. Next base: position 37,540 of record NZ_RAZS01000011.1, on the reverse strand, counting down.
ACGTCTCGGCGCGCGCCATCGGCGGCACCAGGTGGTCGACGACGACCGCGTGGGCGCGGCGCTTGGCCTGCGTGCCCTCCCCGGGGTCGTTGACGATGAACGGGTAGACCAGCGGCAGGTCGCCGAGGACGGCGTCGGGGGCGCAGTCGGCGGCGAGCCCGAGGCCCTTGCCGGGCAGCCATTCGAGGGTGCCGTGCTTGCCGAGGTGCACCACCGCGTCGGCGCCGAAGCCGCCGTCCTCGGGCCGGGCGGCGAGCCACCGGTACGCGGCCAGGTAGTGGTGGCTGGGCGGCAGGTCCGGGTCGTGGTAGATGGCGATGGGGTTCTCGCCGAAGCCGCGCGGCGGCTGGATGAGCAGCGCCACGTTGCCGAAGCGCAGCCCGGCCAGCACGACGTCACCGCCGTCGGTGTACAGCTCACCGGGCGGCTCGCCCCAGTGCGCGCGCATCCGCTCGCGCAGCGCGGCCGGCACCTCGTCGAACCAACGTCGATAGACCTCGCCTGGCACCCGGGCCTCGGCGGCGGTGAGCTGCTCGGGGGTGAGCCACTCGACGTCGTGACCACCGGCGGCGATCAGGGCGTGGATCAGGGCGTCCCCGTCGTCGGGCGGCGGCGTGGAGCCGAGGTCGTACCCGGCCTCGGCCAGCGCGGCGAAGAGCCGCACCGCCGAGGCGGGGGTGTCCAGGCCGACGGCGTTGCCGACCCGGGAGTGCTTCGTCGGGTACGAGCTGAGCACGATCGCGAGGCGCTTGTCGGCGTTGGGGAGCCCACGCAGCCGGGCCTGCCGCACCGCGATGCCGGCAACCCGGGCGGCGCGCTCCGGGTCGGCGGCGTAGACGGAGAGACCGTCGGCGTCGATCTTCTTGAACGAGAAGGGCACGGTGATGATCCGGCCGTCGAACTCCGGGACGGCCACCTGCATGGCGGCGTCCAGCGGGGTGAGGCCGGCGTCGGAGTCGGCCCACTGCTCGCGGGTGCTGGTCAGCAGCAGCGCCTGGACCACCGGCACGTCGAGCGCGGCGAGCGCCCCCACGTCCCAGGTGTCCTCGTCGCCGCCCGCGGAGGCGTCCGCGGCAACCGCGCCGCCGGCCGCCAGCACGGTCACCAGCAGCGTGTCGCAGCGGGCGAGCAGCTCCAGCGGACCGGCGCCCGCGGTCAGCCCGCGCAGCGATCCGCAGTAGACGGGCAGGGCGTTGCCCCCGGCCGCCTCCACCGCGTTGGCGAGCGTGTCCACGAAGGCGGTGTTGCCGGCGAGCGCGTGCGCCCGGTAGAAGACGATGCCGACGGTCGGCCGCCCCGGATCGGTCGCCCGGTCACCGTGGACGCCGTACGCGGGGGTGGGCGCCGGCGGCGCGAAGCCCTCGCCGGTGAGCAGCACCGTGTCGGAGAGGAACCGGGTCAGCTGGGCGAGGTTCTCCGGACCCCCCTCGACCAGGTACGCCAGGGCCTGCGTGACCACCCCGGCGGGCAGCGTGGAGGCAGCCATCAGCTCCGCGTCGGGCGCCGACTCGCCGCTGAGCACGACCGTCGGCACGCCGGAGGCGAGCACCGCGGCCAGTCCGTCCGGCCACGCCGGCCGGCCACCGAGCAGCCGTACGACGGCGACGTCCACGCCGTCGAGCAGCGCGGGTACGGCCTCGGCGTCGACGCGGACCGGATTGGCCAGCCGGTAGTCCGCGCCGCTGGCCCGGGCGGCGAGCAGATCGGTGTCGGAGGTGGACAGCAGCAGGGTACGCACGGATGGCTCCGGAGAGTGACGCCCGGCTCGCCGTCGGGGCGGTCGGGCTGAGGGGTGGATGGCGCGGGGTTCAGCGGGCGCGGTCGGCCGGCCGGAGCCGGCGGTTGGCGCGGCGGTCGGCGTACGGGTCAGCCGGCGGGGTCGAGCCCGCCCGGCGGCGCTCCGGTGTGGCCGGTCGGCGCGGCAGTACGGGGTCGGGTGGCGCGGCGGGCGCGCTGCGGCGCGGGCGCGCCGATGGTATTGGGCCGGTCACGGCGATCGCCGCCGGCACGGTGGACGCGGTGCGTCATCGGGTCCTCCTCGGGTCTCCACGCCCTGGGGTCACATCCCGACGGCCGAAGTATCCTGGCTCCCGGATCGACGCTCACCCCCGGCCTTCCAACCGCACGCGGTCGTGACTCGCAAGGAGGGCTCACTCCCCGATGACAGTGGCGGGACCGCGCCGGAATCGCACCGGCTTCCTTCACTGCCGTCAGGCCGCGAATGCTGCCACACCCGTCCCGGCCGGTCAACGCCGCCCCGGGCGGCTGATCAGCGTCGATGTCATCGAGTCAGATCGATTCCGGGCATCGTCCGGGGCCCCGCCGACCTGGTGCGCGGCGGCCATCCGATCGGCGCGCCCGGCGCTACGCTCGCCGGCCTGCCCGGCCGACGCCCACGGCCGGCGTCCGGCGCCCGCGATCGCGCTGAACCGCTGGCCGGCACACGGATGACGAGCCCCAAACACTACTATCGACCGGGCCTCGGCGAGCGTCCGTGGTCGATCCCGGGGAGGTCGCCATCATCGGCATGCAGTTCCATCAGCTCGCCGGACGGGTCTGGCTCTGCCCCGGCGATCCCGACCCGGCGGCCGTCCAGGCCGGCGTCGCCGTGGTGGCCGACGAGCGCGGCAGTGTGATCATCGACGCGGGGCAGAGCCCGGCGCACGCCCGGGAGATCCGGGCCGCGCTGCACGCGGCGGGGCTGCCGGAACCGCGCTGGCTCGTCTACACGCATCACCACTGGGACCACGTGTGGGGCGCTTGCGCCTGGCCCGGCGTGGAGATCGTCGGGCAGGTGACCGGCCAGGAGCTGCTGCGGGCCGAGGCGGCCCGGCCGTGGAGCCACCGCTACCTGCGCGAACAGGTCCGCGCGAACCCTCGGCTCGCGCCGAGTTTCCGGGCGCGCGCGTTCGCGGTGGACTCGTGGGACGACTTCGCGGTGTTGCCGCCGACCCGTACCTTCACCGACGCCGACGAGCTGCCGGTCGGAGTGCTGCTGCGCCATGTCGGCGGCCGGCACGCGCCGGACTCGACGGTGGTGCTGGTGCCGGACTCGGGCGTCATGCTGCTCGGCGACTCCTTCTACCCGCCCCCGGCGCACCTTCGCGAGCCGGACGACGGCCCCGACCTCGGGCTGGTCCGCCGGCTGCTCGACGACGACTACGACTGGTACGTCGCCAGCCACTCCGCGCCGATGACCCGCGCGCAGGCCCGGGCCGAGGCCGGCTGAGGGACGTCGACGCGCGCCTGCTCGCGCGTCAGCGGGCCCGACGCTCGGGGTGGGCCCGGTTCCAGGCGCGCATCCGCTCCGGGTAGCCGGTGCGGCCGGCCTCGTAGAGCGGAACGGCGTGCCGCCGTGCGATGGTCGCCGCGGCGCGGGGCGAACCGGTGCGGCGGCGGATCCACTCCCCGTCGTAAGCGATCGCCACCACAGTGGTGTCGGTCGCGGTGGTCTCCGGCTCCAGGTAGAACTCGACGCCCCGGCGGCTGGTGACGAAGGCCTCCAGCGCGGCGAGGTCGTCCCGGGTCGCCTCCCGGTCCAGCTTCGTCGGGGTCCCGTCGGCGGATCGGGACCGCCGGTTGAACCAGCCCATGCCCGGCTCCTCTCCGTGCGCGTTCCGTCCAGTTCACCACCGTCACCTGGCAATATCCTGCGAGCCCGATGGGAGCACGCTGGACCGACGGGCTAGGGTCGGGCGGTGTCCGGGGAGCGCGCGTCGGCCGCGCGGAACAACGCCGAGTGGTGCGATCTCGTCTGCGCGTGCCACGACCTCCCCGGCGCTACCGACGCCGACGCCTGGTCGGTGCCGCGCCGCTCCCCGCCCTGGTACCCGGATGCCGTCACGCTTCGCCCCGGGGTCTCCGCGGACGCGCTGCTGGCCCGGATCGACCCGGGTCCGGGAGCCTCGGTCAAGGACAGCTTCGCCGACCTGGACCTGCGGCCGTACGGCTTCCGGGTGCTCTTCACCGCCGACTGGATCCACCGACCGGCCACGAACCGGGCGACCGATCCGGCGGGTGAGGTGGAGCGGCCACTGACGCCGGTGCGCACGCCGGACGGGTTGGCCACCTGGGCGGCGGTCCACGGCGGAGGGGAGCTGTTCCGCCCCGCGCTGCTGGCCGATCCGCGGGTGACGGTGCTCGCCCGGTACGCCGCCGACGGCGCGCTGACCGGCGGCGCGGTGCTCAACCGCGGCGGCCCACTGACCGGCGTCTCCAACGTCTTCGCCGTCGACGGTGACGCGACACCGATCTGGGCCGGGATCCCCGCCGCCGCGGCCGGAGCCGCCCTGGTGGGGTACGAATCCGGAGTCGACCTCGCCCCCGCGTTGCGGGCCGGCTTCACCACCGCCGGGCCGCTGCGGATCTGGGTACGCGACTGACCCGCGCCGGCCGCGGCCCGACGAACCCGACGCCGCCGACACCCCGGCCCGACGAGCCCGGCACGGCCGACACACCGGCCGACGAGCCCGGCGCTGCAGAAACCCCCGGTTCGACGATCGCCGCGCCGCCGACACCCCCGGTTCGACGAGCTTGGCGCGGTCGACGCTGATCCGCACGACTGTGATGCCTGAGAGGTATCAATATGCCTCTCAGGCATCACGCTCGCGGGCATCCTCGGTCCGAACACGGTCGACCTCGCCGGCGTCCCACATCGCAGCGCCGGCACGCGCGGACGTTCCGGGCCTCCGGCGCGCCCGAGCCGAAGCGGGCCGGACCTCCGGTGCGCCGAACCGAAGCAGGCCGCCGGGCTCAGTCGAGTGGTCGTGCTCGGCCGGGCCGTCGGGCTCAGCCGGGCCGTCGCGCTCGGCCGGGCCGCCGTGATCAGCCGAGCCGGGCCAGGTCCTCCGCGCTGAGGCGCAGCCCGGCCGCGGCGACGTTTGCCACCAGGTGCCCCGGGTCGCCGGTGCCGGGGATGGCGAGCACGTGCGGGCCCCGGTGCAGGGTCCAGGCCAGCCGCACCTGATGCGAGGTGACGCCGTGGGCGCGGGCCACGGCGTCCACCGCCGGGTTCTCCTCGGCCGCCGCCCCCGCCTCCCGGCGCGTGCCGGCGAGCGCGAAGAACGGCACGTACGCGATGCCCCGCTCGCCGCAGAGCCGGACGAACTCGTCGTCCTCCCGGTACGCGTCCACACCGTACGAGTTCTGCACGCAGACGACCGGCGCGATGTCCCGTGCCTCGTCGAGCTGCTCCGGGCGGGCGTTGGAGAGCCCCAGGTGCCGGATCAGCCCGGCGGCGCGCAGCTCGGCGAGGGCGCCGAAGCGGTCGGCCAGCGGGACCGGGCTCGGTCGGCGATAGAGCCGCAGGTTCACCAGGTCGAGGTGATCGCGACCGAGCCGGCGCAGGTTCTCCTCGACCTGGGCACGCAGCTGGGCCGGGGTGAGCGCCTCGGTGAAGCCGCTCTCCGGGTCGTACCCCGGGCCGACCTTGGTGGCGATCAGCAGCTCCTCGGGGTACGGGGCGAGCGCCGCGCGGATCAGCTCGGTGGCGTAGCGGGCCGCTCCCGTGCCGACGCCCAGCGTGCCGCCGGGCGAGACGTAGAAGGCGGCGGTGTCGATGTGGTTCACGCCCAGCTCCACCGCCCGGCGCAGGACGGCGAGCGCCCGCGCCGGGTCCGGGTCGGCGGTCAACCGCATGGAGCCGAAGCCCATCCGGTTGACGGTCTGATTTCCCAGCGTCCAGGTGCCCGCGGCGGTGGCGGTGATCTCGTCGATAGGCATCCGGCGACGGTAGCCAGCTCGGGCACCCGGCGCAGTCGGCCGCGTGCCCGATACCGCCCGGGGGCGATTGCGGCTAGGTTTGATCTCCTGAAGGCCCGTGCCCCTGGCCGGTGGGACCGGTGTCGGCGGGGTGGGGCGGGCGCATCACCGGCACCAGCGCCAGCGCCGGCACCAGCAGCAGCGGCACCACGAGCAGGGCGTGCAGGATGCCGACCCGGTCGCCGAGCATGCCGAGCAGCGGCGGGCCGGCGAGGAACGCCGTGTAGCCGATCACCGCGACCACGCTGACCCGTACGGCCGCCTTCTCCTCCTCGTCCGCGGCGGCGCTCATGCCGACCGGGAAGCCGAGCGACGCGCCGATCCCCCAGAGCGCGACCCCGACGATGGCGACCGGACCCGAGCCGGCCAGGATCGCCAGGGTGGCGCCGCCCGCCGCGAGCAGGATCGTCGCGACGAGAACCCGGACGCGGCCCCACCGGTCGAGGGCGATCGTGCCGGCGGTACGCCCGAGCGTCATGCCCGCCACGAAGACGCCGAAGACCGCCGCGCCGGCCGCCTCGCTGAGGTCGTGACCGTCCACGAAGGCGACCGCGAGCCAGTCGTTGGCGCTGCCCTCGGTGAACGCCATGACCAGCACCAGCAGGCCGATCAGCAGGGTTCGCGGCTCCCGCCACACGGCGAGCAGGGCGCCCCGCCGCGACGCCGAGCCGGCCTGCGTCGCGGTGCCGACCCCGGTCTCCGCCGCCGACAGGAAGAGCTTCGCGCCGTAGAGCGTGCCGGCCAGCACCAGCGCGGCGATCACGGCGAGGTGCGCGCCGACCGGAACGTCGAGCCGCGCCGCGCCGGCGCCCAGGCCCGCCCCGGTCACCGAACCGAGGCTCCAGGCGGCGTGGAAGCGGGGCATGATCGTGCGACCCAGCCGCCGCTCGACCGCCGCGCCCTCGACGTTCATGGCGACGTCGCAGCTGCCGGAGCCGTAGCCGAAGGCGAAGAGGCCGACCGCCACGGCGATCGCCGAACCGGTCAGGCCGGCGGCCAGCCCCGCCCAGGCCAGGCCGAGCGCCACCACGAGGGTGGCCAGCCGTACCGATCGGGCGGTGCCGAGCCGCTGGGTCACCAGGCCGGCGGTGGGCATGGCGACCAGCGCGCCGGCCGACATGGCGAGCAGCAGCAGACCGAGCCGCCCGGCGCTGAGCTCCAGTGCCTCGCGGGCGGCCGGCACCCGGGAGAACCAGGTGGCCACGGCGAGTCCGTTGAGGGTGAACACGACGGCCACGCCGTTGCGGGCGACCCGCACCGCCCGGGGCACGGCCGGCGTGGTCGCCGGGTCGGCGGGGGACGCGGTGGTGGCACTCACGGGGTCTCTGTTTCCTTCCCTCAAGACGGCGGTGGCTCGATCGGACACCTGAGAGCGTTCTCACCACAAGCCGGTTCCGACCGTATCGCCCGTCACACTCCGCGGGAATCCCCATGATCGCCGCGACCCGGCGGCCGCGCGGGCGACGAGGCGGGGAGCGCCGCGGCGAACGGTTAACCGGTGGCTCGACGGGTAACCGCCGCGCACATCGGCCGACAGCGAGGAGCGGTGACCCGTGTCCGAACCCGCGCCGCCGCACCGGCAGCCGGAGGAGAACCACCGGCACGGGCGGCTCACCGCCCGCCCCGGCCTTCCGGTCGGTCCGGCCACCGCCGGCCTGGTGCCGATGACCGACGCCGACGGCGGGCTGCTCGCCCTGCTGTACGCCCCGGCGCCGTCCGAGGATCGGCCGTACCGGCTGGTGGTGCTGCTGCACGGGGCGGGCGGGTCGGCACGCCAGGGGCTGGACCTGCTGCTCCCCGTCGCGGACACGCACCACCTGCTGCTACTGGCCCCGCAGGCGGCGGCGACCAGCTGGGACCTCATCGTCGAGGGGTTCGGGACCGACGTACGCCGCATCGACGGCCTGCTGAAGTCGACCTTCGCCGGTTACCCGGTCCGGGAAGTGGTGCTCGGCGGCTTCTCCGACGGCGCGTCGTACGCCCTCTCGCTCGGGCTGACCAACGGCGACCTGGTCGACGGCGTGGTGGCCTTCTCCCCCGGCTTCTCCGCGCCGCTGATGACGCATGGCCATCCGCAGGTCTTCGTCTCGCACGGTGTCGACGACCGGGTGCTGCCGGTGGACGTGTGCAGCCGCCGGCTCGTCCCCCGCCTGCACGAACTCGGCTACGACGTGATGTACCAGGAGTTTCCCGGCGGCCACGAGGTCCCCGAGGAGATCCGCGCCGCCGCCGCCGACTGGCTCACCACCCGCCGCCAGAAGAGTTGACCAAGAGGCTCCCGCCCACCTCGTCGGCGCACCCCGCCCCCGCCCTCGCTCCCGCCCCGCCCACGCCCACGCCCACAAATACACGGAAAGAGTGGTCATTCCTTTCTGAATGACCACTCTTTCCGTGAACGAGGCGGCGGTGGCCGGCGGGTCGGGGGCCGGCGGGACGGCGCAGGCGGGGGGTGGGGTGGGGTTAGAGCGGGGGGAGGCCGGTGGCCTGGTCGACGCGGCCGAGGACGGTCCGCTCGTCGTCGGCGCTGACGCCACGAAGCAGGTCGATGGCGGTCGCCCGAATCTGACCGATGATCATGACGAGGGGTAGAGACCGGCCCGGGGTGAAGAGGGCGCCGGCGGTGCGTACGGCGGCGAGCGCCGCCAGGTCGGCCCGCGCCGCGTGCCCGTCGGCGACCTCGTCGCGCCCCTCCAGGTCGGCGGCGAGCGCCTCCCCGGCGGCGCGGACCGCCTCCGCCAGCGAGCGCAGCGCCACGCCCAGCTCGGCGGGGACCGGCGTGGGCTGGCGGCTGAGCGTGACCCCGGCCCGGGCGAGCACCCGAACGTTGCGTACCGCGTAGTCGATCTGCCGGATCGAGCTGTCCACCGAACGCAACCGGCCGAGGTGCCGACGCCGGCGCAGGTTCAGCCAGAGCGCCTCGCCGGCGGCGAGCACCCCTTCGCGCAGCCGGTCCACCCGGGCGTCCATCTCGCGGGCGTGGCCCAGCGCGCCCCGCGCCGCCGGCTCGTCGTGCCGGTCCAGCGCGTCGGCGATGTCGGTGAGCAGCGCGGCCAGCTCGTCGAACGTGCCACGGACCTCGGCGATCAGGGGGGCCAGCGGGCGGCGGGCGTCGATCAGCTGGCTGGCGGCGAGCGCGATCCCGCCGCCGACCAGCGCGTCGACGAACCGGAACGGAACGAGCCCCTCGGTCGGCGGGGCGACGACGACCAGGTAGAGGGCGGAGACGGCGGCCTGCACCAGGCTCACCCCGGTCGCGCCGACCGCTGCGGCGAGGACGACGGTGAGCAGGATGACGGTGAAGACGGTCCCGGTGCTGCCCCGGCCCAGCCCCTGGATCACCACGTCGGCGACGAGCACCCCGCCGGCCACCCCGAGCACCACCTCGACGGCCCGGCGAAGTCGCTGCCCCCGGGCCTGACCGAGAACGATCAGCGCGGCCGCGGGGGCGAAGAACGGCTCCGGGTGCCCGAGCAGCCGGGTGGCGAGAATCCAGGCGACCGTGGCGGCCAGCGTCGCCTCCAGCACCGGCCGCCAGCCGTGGCGCAGCCGCCCGGCGGCCACCCGCAACCAGCCCATCCGGATCATCACCTTCCTCGAACGCCGACACCCGATCGTCCACCAACCGGGCGGCTACCGCCCACCGGCCCGGCGGTCCCCGGCGCCCGGCCCAGGGCATGCGAGGCCCGGCCCGGCCGACGCGAGGCCCGGCCCAGACAACGCAGAGCCCGACCCAGACGACGCGAGGCCCGGCCCAGACGACGCGAGGCCCGGCCCAGACGACGCGAGGCCCGGCCCGGCCGACGCGAGGCCCGGCCCAGACAATGCAGGCGGGCGACCGGTGGCGGCAGGGCCTCGTCCTGCGCGTCCACGGCGAGGTGGCCGAAGAGTGCGGGCGCCAGCTCAGCCGGCGGCGAGGGCCGTCAGGCGGGTGTGCTCCGGCGAGGCGAGGAACCGGGTCAGCACCTCGATGGTGCCGGGGGTGTACGGCCGTCCGTCGAGCAGTTCTGCGGCGGGCACGAAGACGATCGCGGCGCCCTCGCCGAGCACGACGTCCTCCTGCCGGGCTCGGGTGGCGGCGCAGAAGTAGTGCTTGACCCGGTCGACCTCGGGCAGCTCCTGCTGGGCGAAGTGGTGCAGCCCCTGCTCGGCGCGGAGCCCCGTCTCCTCCCACAGCTCCCGCTCGGCGGTCTCTTCCGGGGTCTCGCCCGCCTCGGCGTGCCCGCCGGGCAGGCCCCACACGTTCGGGTGGTACGCGGCGTTGCCGTCGCGCAGCTGCATCAGCAGCCGCCCGTCCCGGTCGACGAGCAGCACGCAGGAAATCGTGATCATCTGGCGAGCCTAGTGCGGCGTCCGGAAACGTTCACCGGCGTCGGGCCGCAGCGGCTCCTGGGCATCCGGGGCGTCGACGACGTGCCGCGCCCGGGTCGCCGAGCGGGCGCGCCGTGGGCGGGCGCGCCGCGGGTGGTGACGCCGTACCGGGGCCGTCCGTCTCCAGCCACGGCTGCCGGCGACCGTGTCGCGGCGACCACCCGCCCCGGCGGTGCGGGGCGGACCGCGGCGTGATGATCGGCTATAAGTGACGCATGGATTTCCCGCCGTACCTGGCCAGCATGCCGATGCACGCGATCACCGAGATCCACGGCGAACCGGGGCTGCTGGAGCGCTTCCGGTTGGAGATTCAGTCGTTCGACGAGACCGCCCGGGAACGGTTGACCGCCGCGCTCGATCTCGCCGCCGAGCTGCACCGCGATGACCGCCGGGTCCGCGAGCCGTACCTGAACCACCTGCTGCGGGTGGCGATCCGGCTGATGCACCACTACCAGGTGCGGGACGTGGACGTGATCGTCGCCGGGCTGCTGCACGACGCGGTCGAGGACCATCCGGCCGAGCTGGCCGGCGACGCCGGCGGCGAGGATCCGACTCCGGCGGCGCTGGCCACGCTCGCCGCCCGCTTCGGGCCACGGGTCGCGCGCCTGGTGGCCGCGGTCACCAATCCGCGGTACGACCCGAGCCGCGACCGCAACGAGCAGTACCGCGAGCACGTCGCCGCGAGCCTCGACCGGGAACCCTGGGCACGGGTGATCAAGGTGTCGGACTTCACCGACAACGGGGTGGGTGTGATCCACACGGTGGGGCCAAAGGTGGAGTCCTCCGCCCGCAAGTACCGTCCACTGGTCCCGGTCTACCGGGAGTTGGTCACCCGGCCCGACACGCCCCTGTCGGCCGAGGTGAAGCGGCACATCCTGGGCCAGCTCGACCTGGCCGAGGAGCGGTTCAGCGCCATCCTGGACCAGCCCGCCCACCACCACTGAGCACGCGCTCCGCCCGGCCGGGCGGCTGCCGCCCCGATCCGCTCCCGGCCGCGTGATCGACTCGCCTTCCTTGATGTCGGGGTGTCCGAAGCGGCGGGACACCCCGACATCAACGATCCCGAGCGGATCAACCGCGCGCCACGGCGGTCGGGGCACCGCACGGTGCAAGCTTCGGGCGTCCCGTCGTGAGCCCGTCACTTCGTGGGGTCGACCGGCCGTTGTTCACGGTGAGGACGGAACCCCGATCGAGAAGGGGTGACATGACGGACGCCCCCGACCCGAAGCCGGCGCGCGCCGACCGGTGGCGGCAGGCCCGCACGCGCGCGTTCGACCGGAGCCGCCGGACGGGTCTGCGCGCCGGGACGTGGCTGGCGCAGCGCTGGCAGCAGACGGTGGCCCTGCTGCGGGGCATGGAGCCGAGCCGGGCGTACGCTCCGCCTCCGGCCGCCCCCGGCCGGCTCACCCAGCGGCGGGACGCGGAGATCGTGGTGCCCGCCCACGGCTACATCTACGTGTTCGTGATCCGGGTCAGCTTCAGCTGGTCCGCCGAGGGGCTCCGCCCCGAGCTGCTCAGCTGGTACGCGCAGCACCTTCAGCCGCTCGCCGTCGCACAGCTCACCCGGCTCGCCGCGGACCTCGCCCGCAGCACCGCGCCGCAGCACGCCGGCGAGCTGGAGGTGGAGCTCCAGCGGGCGATCGGCGAGGCGGACTGGAGTTTTGCCCGTGCCGAGGGGACGGTCACCGGCAGACCGGACGCCTGGGTACGGCTCGACGAGCGGGTCCAGCAGGCGCTGTTGCCCTACTCGGAACGCCGGGTCACCCTGGACTCCGAGTACGAGCTGCACCTCGCACGGGCACGCAGCGCGCAGCAGCTGGCCCAGCGATGGTCGACCATCCTGCGCGAGTACGCCGACACCGCCGCCGAGGCCGACCCGCAGACCCAGGAGGGCCTGGTCGACGCGGCCCGCCGGATGCTCGGCCTGCAGAAGATCGCCGCACAGTGGATCGAGGACCTGCTCGCCGAGCGACCGCGTACCGGAAACTGGTTCGACCAACCGCCGCCGGACGCGCGGCGTTCCCCCGATCTTCCCCGGCAGCCCGGACCCGAGTCGGCGGCGAACGACGCCACGGCCGACGGCGATCCGTCCACCCAGGCTTGAACCGGCGGCGGGGCACCGCGCCGCGCGTGCCGGCGCAGCACCCCGGACCGGTTCAGCTCTCCTTCAACCAGGGGTCCTCGGGCTTCGGCCGGTCGAACGTGGGTCGGGCCCGCTGCCAGTGCCCGCGGGTGAAGTCGGGCACCTTGACCGGGCGCATCCGGCCGCTCTTCAAGGATTCGTGGCTGAGCGGGATGACGGAGCACCAGGCGGCCGAGTCATACACGTCGATGTCGGGGGTCATGCCGAGCCGCATCAGCTGGACGAGCCGCCAGATGGAGATGAAGTCCCCGCCGCCGTGGCCGCCGTACTGATCGGCCAGCTCCTCCAGCGTGGGCCAGAGCCAGTGGTCGTGCTGCCGCAGGATCGTGTTGTAGTCGTTGCCGGTCCGCCAGGTGTGGTTCTGGTGGCCGAGCGACTCGAGGTAGACCCGGGAGTTGTCCAGCTCGATCGAGCCCCGGGTGCCGGTGAGGGTGGTCTCCCGGCTGTAGGGGTGCGGGGAGTTCACGTCGTGCTCGACCCGAATGAACCGGCCGTTGGTGGTGGTCACGAAGCAGGTGTGCCGGTCGCCGGAGATGTAGGGCCGGTCGTCCCACGACGAGTGGTCCTCGCCGACCCGCGGGTCCTCGGAGCGGAACAGGGCCAGCGCCTTGGGTACGGAGGCCACGGCCACCAGCTCCTCGAACCGGTCGCCGCGGTTGACGCCGAGGGCGGCCGAGACCGGCCCCAGGCCGTGCATCGGGTAGTGCAGGGCGTTCATCCGCGTCTGCCAGCGACGCCGCCACTGCTCGGGGTGGTAGGCGCCGCCGAAGAGGTAGGGCCAGCGCAGGTCGTGGACGTACCCGCCGGAGGCGTGCTGGAGGTCGCCGAAGATCCCCTGCCGGGCCATGTTGAACATCGCCATCTCGGGCCGGAAGTAGTTGACGTTCTCCAGCAGCATGCAGTGCTTGCGGGTGCGCTCCGAGGTCCGGACCAGGTCCCAGATGTCGTCGAGGTACGGGGCGATCGGCAGCTCGACGGCGACGTGCTTGCCGTGCTCCATGGCCGCCTTGGCCATCGGGTGGTGCCACTCCCAGGGGGTGGCGATGTAGACGAGGTCGATGTCGTCGCGTCGGACGAGGTTGAGGAAGTCCTCCTCACCGTCGGCGTAGCCGACGGGCGGGGTGTCCTGGAAGCCCTGCTCCATGATCCGGCTGATGGTCCGCTCGACCCGGTCGGGGCGGATGTCGCAGACGGCGGTGACGGTGGCCACGGCAGCCCACCGCCGGTCCTGGTCGCCGCCGCGGTTGCCGACGCCGATGAGCCCGACGCGGACCTGTTCGAAGCCCTCGAACGGCACGTCGACCATGCTCTTCTCGCCGCGGCCGCGGGCGGGTTCGAAGCCTCCCTCGTCGGCGGCGGCGGAGGCGCCCACGGCGCCGGTGAGGCCGGCTGCGGCGCCGAGCACGGCACCGGAGCGGAGCAGGTCACGGCGGGACGGATTGAACTGAGGTGGCGGGGTCACGTGATCACTCCCTAGCTGAAGGGGACCTGATCGAACTTGCCTGCTTACGTCATCCAGTGAGCAGTGTCGATCAGACAGACATCGATGGCAAGGGGTGGTCCCGCACCTTCGTGAGATCGAGAGGTACGGATTGCCGAAGGGCGGACTGAGCGTTTACGCTCGGCTGGCCGCCGGATCGCGCGATTTCACGCCGGGCGAGTTGCCTCGTTGGCGGCGGGTCGGAGCGGCATGACACACGTCGAGCAGGAGATCGCCAGCCAGCCGCAGTGCTGGCAACGCGGCGTCGCGCAGGCCGGTCTCGCCGAACGGTTGCCACGACCGGGCGAACGGGTCGCGGTGGTCGGCTGCGGCACGTCCTGGTTCGTCGCCATGGCGTACGCCCGGCTGCGCGAGGAGGCCGGCCTCGGCGAGACGGACGCCTTCGCCGCGTCGGAGTTCCCCACCCGACGCCGCTACGACCGGGTTCTGGTGATCAGCCGCTCCGGTACGACCACCGAGGTGCTCGACGTCCTCACCGCCGTCCGGGGACGTACGCCGAGCTCCGGGGTGTTCGGTGACCCCCGGTCACCGGCGGCGACCCTGGTGGACGAGCCGGTCGAGCTGCCGTTCGCCGACGAGAGGTCGGTCGTGCAGACCCGCTTCGCGACCACCGCGCTCGCGGTGCTGCGGGCGCACCTCGGCGAGCACCTCGACCCGGCGGTACGCGACGCGACGGCGGCCCTGACCGTCCCGCTGCCGCTGGACCCGGCAGCGCTCGAACAGGTCACGTTCCTCGGTCGGGGCTGGACGGTCGGCCTCGCCCACGAGGCGGCGCTCAAGTGCCGCGAGGCCGCCGGCTTCTGGGCCGAGGCGTACCCGGCCATGGACTACCGGCACGGCCCGATCGCCGTCGCGGGCCCCGGGAGGGCGGTGTGGGCGTTCGGGGCCGTGCCGGCGGGGCTGCCCGAGCAGGTGGCCGCCACCGGCGCCACCTTCGTGCACAGCGCGCGTGACCCGATGGCGGAGCTGATCCTCGCGCAGCGACTCGCCGTCGACCTGGCCGTCCGGCGGGGCCTCGACCCGGACGCGCCACGTCACCTGACCCGCTCGGTGATCCTGACGTGAATCCCGGGGAGGCGGTGCGCGGCGGGATCCTCACCGTCACCCTCAACGCCGCGCTGGACGTGACGTACCACGTGCCGGCCCTGACGCCGGGCGCCGCGCACCGGGTGTCCCGGGTGGACGAACGGGCCGGCGGGAAGGGCGTCAACGTCGCCCGCCTGCTGCACACCCTCGGCGTCCCGGTCGTCGCCACCGGCCTCGCGGGCGGCGCCTGCGGCACGCGGATCCGATCCCTGCTGGCGCAGGAGGGGGTGCCGGAGACGTTCGCGCCGATCGAGGCCGAGTCCCGGCGCACCGTGGTCGTCGCGGCCCCCGACTCGACGACCGGGTTCTGGGAGCCCGGGCCGACGATCACCCCGGACGAGTGGGACGCCTTCCGCACCCGCTTCACCGACCTCGTACGCGACGCGGCGGCGGTCGTGCTCTCCGGCTCCCTGCCGCTCGGGGTACCGGCCGACGCCTACCGCGTGCTGATCGAGGCGGCCCGCCGCGCGGGCACGTGGACCGTGCTGGACAGCAGCGGGCAGGCGCTGCGCCACGGCCTGCGCGCCGACCCGGACCTGGTCAAGCCGAACGCCGACGAGCTCGCCGACCTCCTCGGCTGCGCGCCGCCGCGACCGGCCGCGGCGCTCGAGGCGGTACGCGGCCTCGACGCGCCCACCGTCGTCGCCTCGTTCGGCCCGGACGGGCTGCTCGCGGTGACCGGCGAGGGCGCCTGGCGCGCGTACGTGCCGCAACCGGTCGCCGGCAACCCGACCGGGGCCGGTGACGCCTGCGTCGCCGCGCTGACCAGCGGCCTGATCCGGCAGCGCCCCTGGCCCGAACGGCTCGCCGAGGCGGTGGCGCTGTCGGCGGCGGCGGTCCGGGCACCGGTGGCCGGGAGTGTGGACCTGTCCGACTACCGGCGGCTGCGCCGGGACGTGATCGTCAAGGAGTTGTGATGCCGCTCGTACCGACCGGAGAGCTCGTCGCCGCGGAACCGGTCTGCGCGTTCAACGTGATAACCCTGGAGCACGCCGAGGCGATCGTCGCCGGGGCGGAGGCCGCGGGTCGAGCGGTGGTGCTGCAGGTCAGCGAGAACGCCGTCCGGTTCCACCGCCGGCTCGCACCGATCGCCGCCGCGGCCCGGGCCGTCGCGGCGACCGCCACCGTCGACGTGGCGCTGCACCTCGACCACGTCGTCTCCGCCGAGCTGTGGCGTCAGGCGCCGGAACACGGCTTCGGCTCGGTGATGATCGACGCGTCCCGGTTGCCGTACCGGGAGAACGTCGCCGCGACCCGGGCGGCCGCCGAGTTCGCCCACGACCGGGGGCTCTGGGTCGAGGCCGAGCTGGGCACGGTCGGCGGGAAGGAGGGCGAGCCGCCCGTCGACCCGCACGCCCCCGGCGCCCGTACCGATCCGGCCGAGGCCGCGTCGTATGTGGCGCAGACCGGGGTGGACGCGCTCGCGGTCGCGGTCGGCTCCGCGCACGCCATGACCGTCCGGGACGCCGTACTGGACCACGACCTGATCGGGCGACTGCGGGCGGCGGTCACGGTGCCGCTGGTGCTGCACGGCTCGTCCGGGGTGCCCGACGCCGAGCTGCGCCGCGCCGTCTCCGGCGGGATCGTCAAGGTGAACATCGGTACGGCGCTGAACACCGCCCTCACCGGCAGTGTGCGCCGAACCCTGGCCGCCCAGCCAGAGCTGGTGGACCCGCGCCGCTGGCTGGCACCGGCCCGGGAGGCGATGGCGGAGACGGTGGCCCACTTCTGCCGGGTCGTCTCCGCGGACGGGCCCGCCGGAGCCGACAGCGGCCTGGCCTCGACCGGGGCCGCGCCGTGACCTCGACCGGGACCAGCACGGGCTCCGCCACCGCCGGTGGGATGGCCGACCGGTCCCGCCGGATGCAGGCGCTGCTGGAGATCCTGGCCGCGCGGGGCGGGCGGCTCTCCGTCGCCGAGGGCGCGGCCGCGTTGCAGGTCTCCGAGGCGACCGTCCGCCGTGACTTCACCGTCCTGGCCGAGCAGCAGCTGGTCACCCGCACCCACGGCGGCATCGTGGCCAGCTCGGTCGCGTACGACCTGCCGGTGCGCTACCGCTACCGGGGCGACCGCAGCACCAAGGAACGCATCGCGACGACCGCCGCCGGGCTGGTCGAGCCGGGTAGCGTCGTCGGGCTGAACGGGGGCACCACGACCTCGGCCACCGCCCGGCACCTCGCGGCCCGCCCCGACCTGACGCAGGTCACCAACCGCCCGGCCCTGACGGTGGTGACCAACGCGTTGAACATCGCCACCGAGATGGTGCTGCGGCAGTCGGTGCGCACCGTCATCCTCGGCGGCGTCGCGCTGCCCCAGTCGTACGAGCTGACCGGGCCGCTGACCAGCATGGTCATGCAGTCCCTCTGGCTCGACGTGCTCTTCCTCGGTGTCGACGGCTTCTCCACCGACGGCACGTCGTGCCACGACGAGAGCGAGGCCGGCATCGACGCGTTGATGGTCAGCCGGGCCCGCCAGGTGGTCGTGGTGGCCGGCTCGGAGAAGCTGGGCCGGCACTCCTTCGCGAAGATCTGCGACGCGTCCGCCGTACACACCCTGGTCACCGACGACGCCGCCGACCCGCAGGTCGTGGCCGACCTGCGGACGGCCGGCGTGACGGTCCTGCTGGCCTGACGGCGGACTACTCCGGCTCTACCAGGAGGCGGGCGTAGTTCGCCATCGAGCGCTGGTATCGGGGGAGGTGGGGCGCGAGGGCGGCGACGGCGACCGAGACCGCTTCCCGCTCCCGCCCGACGCTGGTCAGCGCGAGCGCGAGGGTGGCGGCGACCGCGTCGTCGAGCTCGTCGGAGGGCTGCCGCCGCTCCGCCGTCAGCAGCTCGACCGCCTCCTGCGCCTGGCCGATGTTCCGCAGCGAGCTGGAGAGCTGGATGACGGAGCGTCGGCGGCGGAGGCCGGTGACACCGGAACGCAGCGCCTCGCGGTAGAGCGGGACCGCACGGTCGGAGTGCCCCGTCGAGTCGAAGGCGCAGGCGCGCTCGAAGGCCGCGACCGGGTGCCCGTCGGGCAGCTCGGCGGCGAGCTTGTCGACCTGTCGACGGAACTCCTCGGGCTCGTGGTCGTCGATGCTCGCCCACAACTCGGCGCTGCGGCGTTCCCAGTCAGGTGTGGTCGTCATGGACGCGATCCTGCTGGCCGGGTAGGTTTGCCCGCCAGTGATTCGGCGAGGGCCGAACCACCTCGGGGTGGGAAGGAGCCGGGTCATCGCGATCACCCTGCGGTTCGGCCCCGCCGACCTGATCCGCTGCCGCTTCGCCCTCTCCCCCGTGCTGGAGACGATCCAGGCGATCCGGCTGACCACGCCCGAGGACGTCCCCGGGCACCACCGGGGCTTCCTGCACTCGGTCCGGCGTCAGCTCACCGCGCTGGACCTGCGGCCGGTGACGCTGCTGCAGCCCCGCCGCGGGTACAGCCCGGACTTCCTCTCCCCGCCCCCGACCGTCCCACTGCCGCGCTTCGCCGACGAGCTGGCGTGCATCGAGGCGACCCCGCTCGACCGGGTACGACAGGAGGTGGCCCGGTCGCTGCGCGACACCCGCGGCGCCGCCCGCACCGACGTCGGCCGGCGGCTGCTGGCCGACCCCGCCGAGGCGCTGCACCTACTCTCCGGGGTGATCCGGGACGTCTGGCAGCAGGTGATCGAGCCGGTGTGGCCGAGGGTTCGTGCGCTGCTCGACGCCGACGTGGCCTACCAGAGCCGCCGGATGGCCGAGGGCGGGCTGGCCCGGCTCTTCGCCGAACTGCACCCGCAGCTGCGCTGGCACGACAACGTACTCACCCGCGAGCGCGGCGACGACGAGCACCGCGAGCTGACCGGCGAGGGCCTGCTGCTGATGCCCAGCGCCTTCAAGTGGGACCAGGTGCTGGTCATCCTCGACGAGCCCTGGCAGCCGACCGTGATCTATCCGGCGCGCGGGCTGGCCGCCCTCTGGCAGGCGACCGGCACACCGGAGCTGGCGGCGCTGGCGCGGCTCGTCGGCCGTACCCGCGCCACACTGCTCGCCGGGCTCACCGAGCCCGCCACGACCACGGTGCTCGCACACCGGCACGCGCTCGCGGCCGGCACGGTCTCCGAGCACCTGGGCGTGCTGCGCGACGCGGGTCTGCTGGTCGGTGAGCGGCACCGCCACGAGGTCCGTTACCGCCGGACGCCGCTGGGCGACGCCCTGCTCGACGGGAGCGCATGACGGCCGGTTCAGTCGCCGAGTAGGTGGGAGATGCGGGCCGGCTCGGTGAGGACGGCCTCGGCACCCTGAATGTCGGCAAGCCGGGCTGCCAGGGTGGCGACTGCCAGCCGTTCCGGCAACGCCGCGCTGAACTTGAGGCCCGCCAGGGCCTTCAGGTTGACCTCGGGAAGGCAGATCCGTTCCGCTGCGTCGGCCAGCGACAGCTGCAGGGCCTCCCGCTCAACGTCGGGTCGCAGGCGGATCGAGGCATCGTCGTACCGCTGATTGGGGTCCGCGATGTCGCTCAAGGTCGAGACCAGGGTGGCGTTGGCTCGGTATCCGGCCCAGGTCCACCACCGCGCGTCCCCGTCCTTGTCCCGAACGACCAGGGTGCCTCCGGGGTGGACAAGCGCCTCCGAGTCTTGCCGCAGGCTGGCAAGCCTGGTCTGGGCACGACCGGTCAGGGCGACCGGCGGATCCGTTCCGAGCAGTACGTCCCGCATCGCGCGGACCATCCGGAACGACAAGCCCTGGGGCATGCCTCCCGTCATCCAGAGCGCCTTGCCGCCGCCATCGGCCGGCTCGACGAAGCATCGGCGGCGGTTCCAGTCGATGTAGGTGACCCGCCAGCTCCTGCCGGCGAGCAGAAGCAGCCGTGGACCCTCGACGTTCGCGGTCAACAGCGCGGGATCGGTGCGTCCGATCTCGGTGCGTCCGGAGAGCACCGTGAACTGCGGCGGAGCGGTGAACACCGCCAGCATGTCCATGAAGTGCCGGCGACCGAACCGCAGCTCCGCCTCCGGCCCGATGAACAGCATCCCGGAATCCTCATCGAGGTAACCCCGCTCGACGAGGTTCCGCACGATCACTTCGGCGCTCCTGTCGAACGGCGCCAGCCCGTTCCACTCCCCCGGCCACAGCTGGTCACCGATCCGATGCTGTTGCAGGGACACCGCCAGCATCTGCTGCGCGACGATGTGCCTCGGCTCGGGTGGCGGCACCACCGCCTCGACCCACCCCTGCGCCCATAGGTGCAGCAACCCAGCGGCGTGCAGCAGCCCCTCTCCGTCCAGCGCGAGGAAGAGGCAGTTGCGGGTGCTGCCCGGCCGCCGGCCGGTGCGACCGATTCGTTGCAGGAAGGCGGCGACGGTGCGTGGAGCGTTGATCTGGATGACCCGGTCGAGGTCCCCGACGTCGATGCCCAGTTCGAGCGTGCTGGTGGCGACGATGACGCAGTCCCGTTCCTGCGCGAAGGCCTCCTCCGCGCGCCGCCGTTCCTCGACCGAGAGCGAGGCGTGGGAGAGGAACGTCGTCACGTCGAGTGCCCGGAGCCGTTGGCCGAGTTCCTCGACCAGGGCTCGGGAGTCGCAGAACACCAGCCGCTTTTCGCCCCGGTGCAGCGCCGCGATCACCTTGGCCGCGTTGTGCACGGACCCGACGTAGTCCAACTCGACGTCACCGGCGGGACGGGATACCGACGTCGCGACGACATCCGGCGCGACGAGATCGGGCGCCACCACGCGCGCCGGTCGCTGCTCCCGGCCCGAGCCCTGTAGCCAGCTCAACAGTTCGTCGGGATTCCCGACGGTGGCGGAGAGGCCGATCCGCTGTACGGGTCGACCCGCCACCCGGGAGAGGCGTTCCAAAACCGCCAGCAGATGCCAACCCCGATCGTCACCGGCGAACGCATGCACCTCGTCCACCACGATCGCCCGCACCTGACGGAAGAACTCGTGGTGATCGACAGCCGCGCTGACCAGCATCGACTCGAGAGACTCAGGCGTGGTGAGCAGGACGTCGGGCCGCTCGCGGAGGATCTTCCGGCGCTGCCCCATCGTCACGTCGCCATGCCAGAGTGCCGCGCGACGACCGAGCCACCCGGTGTAGGTCTCGAGGCGGGGCAGCAGGTTGTTGAGCAACGCCTTCAGCGGGCACACGTACAGGACGGACGTCCCGGACCAGTTCTCCTGCCCCATCCGGGAGAGCAGCGGGAACATCGCCGCCTCGGTCTTGCCTCCGGCGGTGGGCGCCAGCAGCAGAGCGTCCTCGTCATCGAGCAGCGGACGCACAGCAGCGTCCTGCAGCGGCCGCAAGGCCGGCCACTGCAACGTGTTGACCACGTGATGCAGCACGACCGGATGCAGCAGCTCCGCCCCGTTCGTCACGGCAGCCCTACAGGTCCAGGGCTACGGCGTCGGCACTGCTCGCGTTGCGCTCGACGTCGCTCATCTCGGTGGCTGAAAGAGTCAACGCGTAGTGCTGCCGGGGGTCGAACTCGGGGAACTGGTCCACGCGGTCGAGCACCTCCCCCACCAGCTTCTTGAGGAACAGCCGCGGTGCTACCCCCACCTTGCCTCCCAGCCCACCGGCGACCGCTTTTGCCAGCTCGCCGAGGTACGCGTCATCGATGAGGCGGTGCACTCGTTCTGACGCCACGGACCCGTCGGCGTAGAGGTCGCGTACTCGACCGCCGAGTTCAATCAGCGAGTCGACGGTGAAGCCGGGCAGCCGGATCTGCACCGCACGGGGGTTGTCGAAGCGCGGGTCGGTGGTGAAGTCGACGGCCAGCCGCTGCGCCAGCGGCGCGAGCCGCTGCACGCCCTGCGGCCCCTCGTAGAACGCCGGGGTGCCGGTGATGACCAGGTACAACCCGGGGAAGCGCCCCGAGTGCACCTCGTCGATGAGTTGTCGCAGCGCGTTAAGCGCCTTGTCACGTGCGTCCGAGCGGACGCGTTGCAGCGTCTCCACCTCGTCCAGCACAAGCAGCAGACCGGGGTGGCCGCTGTCACGTAGCACGGCCAGCAGCCCCTGCAGGAAGCTGAGCGCGGCGAAATGGTCCAGGTCGCCCCGGACGCCCGCGACCCGACGGGCGGACGCGGCCACGTGAGGTTGCCCGCCGAGCCAGGCGAGGACGGCATCGGCGGTAGCCGAATCCCCCTGCGCAGCGGCCGTCCGATAGCCGCGCAGCGCCGCGGCGAACGCGGGAGCGCTCCGGCTCACCGTGGCCAACCGCTGGTCGAGCAGGATGTCGACCGCCCGGTCAAGCGCCTCGGCGTCGTCGGCCGCCACCTCGCCCGCCGCGAGGACGTCCTCCTCCAGCGCGTAGAACCAACCGTCGACAATCGCCCGCAGCGCGCTGGGCGGGAACGTCGCCGTGGACAGTCGCTCGGTGAGCCGTCGGTAGACGGTCTCCAGCCGGTGCAGCGGCGTCTCGTTCTCCGAGATCTGCACCTCGGCGGTGGCCAGGTTGGCCCGCTTGGCCCGCTCCGCCACCCATCGGGCGAAGAACGTCTTGCCCGAGCCGTACTCGCCCCGCACGGCCTTGAACACCGAGCCGCCGGCGGCCACGGTGTCGAGATCTTCGCCGACCGCGGCGTCGAACCGGTTGAGTCCCACGGCGAAGAGGTCGAGCCCCGCCGACGGCACGGCGCCTCGACGTAGCGCGTCGATGACCTCCCGGCGGCGCGCCGGGCTCACCGTGGTCACGACCCACCACCCGGCAGCCGGAACTGTTCCCGCAGCAGATGTACGTCCAGCCGGACGCTCCGGTTGTTGTCGGCCAGCGACAGCACCGGATAGTTGTCCACGTTGAAGATCCGCTGCAGGGTGGTAGCGAAGCCGAGCGCGCGCACCGGCGCCTCGCCGGCCCGCTGCGCCAGCACGGCCACCGGCAGCACGCCCCGGGCGTCGACCAGGGCCCGAAGCGCGGCCTCGATTTTCCCGCGATCCAGCCGGCGCGGCGTCAGCCCGTGCTGTGCCTGGAACAGCTCGGTGGCGAGCACCGCCGCCACCAGGTCGCCGTCGCCCCCTGCCGGCGCGGAGGTAGCTGCGGCCGGAGTCTCCGGTACGTCGAACAGTGCCTCTCCCGCGGCCACTGGCGCCTTGCGGCGCGCCTTGGGTACGGGCACTGGCCGAGCCACCGCCGGTACTGGCTCGGCGGCCGTCGCCTGCCACCAACCCGGCTGCCGCTCTTCGACGGGCGCCCAGCCGGCCGGCGTGTCCGTCACGTTGGGCATCAGGTAGGCCAAAAGCGGGATGGTGACCTCGGCCAGCGAGGCCCCGCCGTGGTAGCCGGCCTTGCTCGGGCGGTAGCGCAGCAGCGGATCCCACAGGGCGATGATCCGGCTTCCTTCGGCCACCACCCGCGGTCCACTGAGTTCCACCTCGCCGCTGACAGTCGGGCCGGGGCCCGTACGGTGCCGGGCCGACGCTGCGTCGCCAGCCTTGACATGCCGGCCGCCGCGCTCCAGGACGTGCCCGTGATCGCTGGTGATGACGACAGCGCGTCCGGACGACCGGGCCTGGTCAAGCAGGCTGGTCAGGAAGCCGACGTCGTCGAGCTGCCAGCCGGGCTCGTCGCCCTCCCGTCCGTGGGCCAGCGCGTCGTCGACGGTGTTGATGACGACGGCGACGACGGGAGCCGGTCCCGCCACCGCCTCCGCCAGTTCTCCCGAATACACCTCGCCGGCCCCGCCACGCGCCGGACCCTTGTGGAAGATCCGGGAGCGGCGCCCCCACCGGCCCTCGTCGAACATCTGCCGCTCGTGGGTCTGGTTGCCGGTCCGCAGCGCGCCGGCGAAGAGTGAGGTCCGCGAAACGGCGGTCAGGGTGGGTAGGGCAGCTACGATTCCCCGGCGCCGGGCTGTGTCCGACCCGGCCAGCGGGTCGTACTCGACCCAGTGCGGGGCGAGTTCGTCGGCGAGTTGCACCGCGACGGCGGCGCTCATTCCGTCGAGCACCACGAGCAGCACCGACCGCTCGGCGTGGACGAGCGGGTCGATCACGCGCGGCAGGAGGTTCTCGACGGTCAGCAGGCCCCCATCGTGACCCGGCCCAGGGGTTGCCCAGGCAGCCAGGCGGGCAGAGAACGCTTCGTCGAGGTCACGGCGACGCTGATGAGCCCGCTCGTGGATCTCCCGGAACGCCTGCTGCAGTTGCGGGTGGGCGTCCTCGCCGGCCCAGACATGGTTGAGCGCCAGGTCGACCCAGCCCCACTCGGCGATCTGCCGGTCGATGCCGTCCGCCACGCTCTCGGGTGGGGCCACCGATGTGCCGAGCCAACGGACGAGCCGCTGCGCCATCCGGATCCGGCGAACCCGTCCGGCTTCCGCCTCTGCGAGCCGGTGCCCCTCAAGGTGCTCGACCGCCTGGTCAGGCGCGGGTTCCGCCGGAGCGCGCAACGCGGCGAGCAGCGCCTGGGCGGCGGCACCGATCCGCTGGGTAAAACCGGTACGCAGGATGCGGCTGTGTCCGGCACTACTCACTGCGTTGAACTGGATGAGCAGCTCCTCCGCACGGTCGAGCACCGCGTGACCTTGTCGGCGCACCTTTCCGGACCCCGAGGCCAGCAATGCGCTGACGACCTGAACAGCGGCTGCGGCGAAGGCTCGCACCGTGGCGTCGTCGTCGATGCTGCCGAAGTACTGGTCGATACGTCCCCGAGCCCGCACTGCGTCGGCGCTGTCGGTGCTCCAGATCGCGTCGCAGACCAGGCCGAGCGGCAGCGCGTCGGTGCCGTGCCCGGCGTCGACCAGCGCGAAGAGCGCCTTGGCCGGTCGCCCGAACTGCTCCACCAGCCACCGCGCGAGCCCGTCCTGTTCCGCTTCGCGGAGCAACCCGTACGCCTCGACGGCCCCCGGTTCGGCGCTCCAGCGCAGCAGGGCGGCGACATCGAGATCGTCCGGCTCCTCGCCCCGGCGGTCGAGGCCGAGTCGGACGGCCGCGAGGTGACGCAGGGCGACGTCGCGGGTCAGCACGCGGGTGGCGAGCTTCGGCCAGCCCGCCGGTGGCATCGCGTCGAGCAATGCTTCGCCGGCCCACGCCTCGCGCTCCAGCGCGCTGTCGGGTAGGTGCGCGCCGAAGGCGTCCACCACAAGATCCCACGGTTCGACGGTGAGCACCTGTTGGCGGAAGATCCGGCTGCGCACGCCGTGGTGCAGCACTGACTCCGGTATGTCGGTGAGGAGGACGAGTACCTCGTCACCGCGTTCGGCGACGAGGTGCTCCCAGACAGCCAACGGCGACACGCACGGCACGACCCGGGCCTGGCGACCGTCGGGCAGCAGCAGCGTCGGATCGTGCAGCCACGCCGGTTCGGCACGCACGACCATCACCGGGTACGGGTCGCCGTTGCGGTGCCGTTCGAGCTGTTGCGCCACCTTCTGGCGCAGCGCCACCGGGTTGATTCGCAACGCCTGAGCAGGGGCGGATGCCTGAGTCACCGCACGATTCTCCAGCTCACCTCGAGGGTGACGTCCGGGTGGTCCGCCGCGAACTTCTGCAGGTCGCGCACCGCCTCATCGATGGCTCGCGCGCCGACCTGGCGGCTGCCGGCACTCGTCGTCACTCGCGGACCCGACCCGCCACCGGCTCCCCCGCTGGTGCTCCCGTTGCCGCCCTGGCCGCCACCTGCGGAGCCACCAGACCCACCAGAGCCGCCCGTCACTACCCGAAGTAAGGCCGTAGCGTCGCCCTGGGCACGACGTAGGGCGGGGGCCAGCGGAGCGGTGAGTTCGTCGGCTTGGGCAACCCGGCGCAGTTCTCCGAGGATCGCCTCCGCTCGGACACGGTGCGGCTCCGGTAGCCCGGCGACGATCTCGAACGTGTCCCACGGGGCTGCGGCCAGCGCCATCGACACCTGCGCGGCGCTGCTGATGCTCTTGCCGGTCCGATCGGGCGGTCCGTCGAGTTGGGCCCGGGCGAGCCGCTCGACGATGTCGACGGCCGCGCCGCCGGAGGCCAACGCCTCCACAAGTTCGGCAGCTGCGCGGGCTGTCGCGAGCCGACCGGAACTAGCGTCCAGCCCAAGCCAGGTCGCATGCCCTTCGAGCCGGTGGACAAGCTCGGCCGTCGCCTGCCGGTGCCGAGCTGCCTGGGTCGCGAGGTCGCGGCCGAACATCGCTACGAGGCGCCCGCGCCGGAGATTGATCGGCTGGAAGCCGAAGATGGCTGCGGCGCGGGTGCGGGCCGCCTCCCAATCGTCCTCGCTCGGCAGGCGTTCCTCCCGCAGCGTGTGGTCGAGGCTGATCTTCCCGGGCTCGGGAGCCGGAACGATCTCGCTGCCGTGCAGGTAGAAGGCCCGGTCGGCCTGCTCCGCGAAGATCGCGACGACGAGTTGCGCCACGATCGATTCAAGGCCGCGAGGACTCGGGTCGTCGATCCAGCGCAGCAGGTCGGCCACGCGGAGCTCGCCGGTGATGCCCTCGGCGGCCGCCTTGCGGTGAAAGTGCTGCGTCCACTGCCCGTCGATGACGAAGGCCGCCTCGTGCATGGTGCCGAGCTGCAGCGGGTTGGCGATGCGGCGCATGGTCTGCCGGTGCGCCCGGTCCACCTCGACGCGCCCTTCGGGCGATTCGACGGCGCGACGTACGTACTCGAGGACGACCTTGACGTCGGCCGGGCGGACCGGCTCCCCCTTGCGATCGGGGTCGAAGTCGGGATGGGCCGGATACTGCTGGGTGAGCATCTGGTCGCCGAGGCTGCGCAGCGCATCGTTGAAGGCGGCACCCATCGGCAGCTTCGGCTCCAACGCGCGGGTCAGCGACTGCAGGTGGTCGTCGAAGCCGAGTTGCACGTCGGTGGGGTGCTTGGCGGCCAGTCCGTACGCCTGGCGCAGCACCGCCTGCACCTTTGACAGCAGCGCGCTGCGCTGGTTGGTCAGCGCGGCGTGCGCGCGCCGCCGGTCGTCCGGGTTGAGGTGCTCGGCGTGGCTGTCGAAGCGCTGCCCCTCGAGCAGCTTATCGATGATGGCGAGTTTGCCCAGGTCGTTACGGCGTTCGACGGTCAGCGCCGCCGGGATCCAGCAGACCGTGCGGGCGCTCATCCTGCTGGTCAGCTCCTGCACACGCTGCCGATCGTCGGCGGGGCCGTGGCTGCCGTCGTCGAACGGATAGTCGATGATCAGTCGCCAGCCGTCCGAGGCGTTCGGGTGGAACGCCTCGTCGCGGATGTCGTGCGGGTCGCGGACGTTGCCGTAGACCAGCTCGATGCCGCGCCGGCTCCCGCGCCAGGTCAGCCCCGCCTCGGCGAAGAACGAGTCGCTCCACGGCACGCCGAGCTGCCGCCAGAGCAGCTGCTGGACGAGGTGCTTGCGGGCGCCCTCGTTGTCGTAGTGCTTTGCGGTGGCGAGCACGCTGTCGACGTCGACGCCGACCAGTTCCAGCGAGACCACCGGGTCGTCACCCTCGCCGATGCGGATCTCGGTGAACCGCGCGGCCCAATCTCGGATCTTGCGGGATACCTGGTCGACCTCACCGCCCGGGATCGGGCTGGCAATGCTTCCGTGATTGAGCGCGGACAGGCGTCGCGCCGTCAGGTTCCGCAAAGCTGGCACGCTCGGCGCCAGGGCGGCCATCAACAGGGTCTTCATCAGCCGGTCGTCACCGGTGAAGGCGCGCACCCGGCCGGCGACGTCTGGTGGCTGTTGCTCGCCGCGGCGGGCCGTCTCCAGGTCGTCGTCGGTGATGTCGTACTGGCCGAGCAGGTAGGGGCGCAGCTTCAGGTCGTACAGCTTCTGCGCCATCTCGAACTCGACCTTGAGCTTCTCGGTGAAAGGCTGGTCACCGCCGCCGCTGATCACGTCGTAGAGGTCGCCGAGCGGGACGAGTTGGCCGAGGCGCAGCGTGTCGCGGCGGTCCACCAGGAGCTGACGCATCAGCTTCAGCGCGGTCCGGGAGCGCTGCAGCGCGCTGGAGACGTGCACCAGCGTGGAGAGGAACGCGGGACTGAACGGGTACGTCGACCGGAACGCGTCGATGTCGGCGCCGCTGCCGGCGTCGGTGCCGAGCAGGGTGTCGAAGACCTCCCGGCGTACCTTGGTGGTGGCGTCGAAGGCCCGGTTGATGGCCTCGCCAGCCGTGGTGTCGCGGGGTTTGAGCAGGCGACGACGGGCGATCTCGGGAAGGTTGCGGTCCTCCAGCCGGATCACGTCGAAGCGGCCGCTGGCCAGGTTCAGGGTGTCCTGGTAGCTCAGCTCGTGTGCGCCGGTAACCTCCTCGCCGACGAGTTCCCGCAGGTCGCGCTGCCGGGCGATGAAGCTGATCACCGGGATCGGCCGGCGGGTGTCGCCCCCCTCGACGAAGTTCGTGATCTTCTGGATCTCGCGGGACACGAACTGCGGGTCGCCGATGGAGTTGGCCAGCCACAGGATCAACTCGTCAAGGAAGAGAATGAGGCCGTGATAGCCGAGCTCCTTTGCGTGCCGGCTGATCTCGGACAGACCCCGATCCAGGGAGATGAACGCCTCGGCGTCCTCCCGGGCGTTGCTGAAGAAGCCGACGTTCCAGCTGGTCAGCAGGTCGTTGACCAGCTTGCGGCGCAGCTCGTCGGAGTACGCGCCGGCGAAGGCCTGGTCCAGCCGCTCGGGCGTCCAGAACGCCTCCGTCTCGCCCCACTCGTCCTCGACGTCGCCGCCGGGCAGGCCGTCGATGAACTGCTTATCGCCGATCTTCTCCCGTAGCGAGGCGGCCTGCTCCAGCAGCGCGTCAGTGCGGTGCACCGCGGGGATCGATGCCTCGGGGTGCAGGGCACGCACCCGGTCGACGTAGCCGCCGAGCACCCGCTGCTCCAGCGAGCGGGCGTCGAGCAGGTGGTACGGGACCAGCAGGAACTTGCGCCCGTCGAGCCAAACGCTGTGCTTGGCGACCAGCGGCGCCAACTCGTCCCGCCCTCTGGCGGCGGGCTCGCCGCGCAGCAGCGCGTGCAGCACCCCCATGAAGTGCGACTTACCGGAGCCGAAGGAGCCGTGCAGGTAGGCAGCCTTGGAGGCCCGCGCCTCGACCGCGGAGCGGATCAGCCCGAGCGCCTCGTCGAAGTTGCCGAGCAGCCGATCCGTGACCACGTAGTCACGAAGGGTGGCATCGGCGTCGGCGACGCTGTCGGCGAGCTTGAGCACGAAGTCGCTAGTGCTCGTGCGCTCCGGGATGTCGATGAACTCCCGGAGCAGCGGCGCGGCGGTGGGCGAAGACATGCTGCATACCGTACCGATCTGTGCACGCCGTGGCGGCGCAGCCACGTGGGCTGGCCGCCAGATCGACTTCCCGGCCGACGTAACGCCAACCGGATACTCCAAGCGGCCGACGGACGCATAGATCGAACGGCCGATCATGGGGTGGACAGTTCTGTATGCCGCACGGTAGTACTGCAGTCGAGCCCACTAGCTCGCCACGCCCGCTCGTCCACTGAGCGCCGGTGTCGTCTGCGGTCACGGTTCCGCAGGTGGAGCCTGGCTCGGCATTCCATGGACCTTGGTAGCGATGAAGAGGTTGACTGATGCACGTCGACAGGATCGAACGGTCCATCGGAAAACTGATCGACGAGATCTCGAACGCCGAGATCCTGCTTCCCGAGATCCAACGCGAATATGTCTGGAAGCCGACACAGGTCGCGAAGCTGATGGATTCCATCTACCGGGGCTATCCGTTCGGCTCGCTCCTGTTCTGGGAGACCGACGACGCCCCGGCAACGCGGGACATGTTCGTGAGCGGGCCCGAACAGGCGCCGTCGAAGCCCCCGCTCTTCCTTCTCGACGGCCAGCAGCGCCTGACCTCCCTGCACCGTGTGTTCACTGATCACCCCGAGGCGCAAGTCGTCTTCCACGTGGAGAACCAAAAGTTCCAGAACCAGAGCGCGGCCACCCAGCGCGACCCGAAGTGGGTCAAGGTGGCGGACGTGCTCGATCCGAAGGCGAGCATGCTGCGGCTGACCCAGCGACTACTCGATGCCGGCTCCACCCTGGAGGACCACGAGATCGAGGACCGCCTCGGCAAGATCAAGCAGCTGCGCAACCGGCACTTTGTCATGGAGGTGCTCAAGGGCTTTCCGTACGAGGAAGTCGCGGAGATCTTCGTACGGGTCAACAGCGGCGGTCGCCGACTCGGCACCCTCGATCTGGCGATGGCGACCCTGTCGACTCGGTGGACCGGAGTGCTGACGAAGTTGCAAGGGGAGGCCGAGCACTGGTTGCGGCATGGCTACGGGCACATCGATGTCAACTTCCTGTCCCGGGCGCTCGCCGGTGTCGTCCTCGGCCGCGGTCTGTCGATCTGGTCTCACAGCAAGCTACGGCAGACCGTTGACACGGAGCTCGAGCGCGGTTGGGAGGTGGTAAAGCGCGGTCTTCGGCGGTTGGTGCCACTGCTGCAGACGCATCTCAAGCTGACCCGGTCGGACCCGCTGCCCTCGATGATCGTGCTGATTCCATTGGTCGTACTGCTCGGCGAGCGCACGGACGACACCGTCGATGAGGAGACCTCGAACGGGATCATCTACTGGCTTCTTCTCGCCACCATCCGGACCCGCTACAGCGGCTCCACGGACACCAGGCTGAGCCAGGACATCCGTGCCGCTCGGCAGGCGGACCCCGTCCGCGCGTTGCTGGAGGGACTCAACGTCGAAAACTCGCGGGCTGAGGTCACCGAGCGAGCACTACGGGGCCGCACGAAGGAGAGCCCCTACTTCTTCCTCAGCCTGCTCGTGGCCATGGCCCGCGGTGCCCGCGACTGGTGGTACGGCACCGATGTCCTTCCTGACACCGAGGACGCGCCGAAGCTTGAGCACCACCACGTCCATCCGCCTTCGACCCTCGACGATCGCCGGTTCGACAAGGGCATGGTCAACGATCTCGCCAACCTGGTGTTCATCTCTGCGCAGGCCAACAAGAAGATCAACGGCCGGAGCCCAGACGAGTACTTCCCCAGCCTGGGCGAGGACGAGCTGCGGGCACATCTCGTGCCGCTCGACGAATCGTTGCGGGACGCAAACGGCTACCAGCGATTCCTCAACACGCGCCGGGCGCTCCTCGCGGAGGCCATGAACGCGCTCCTGGACCGCTTCCGACCGTCCTTCCTCGACGAGGTGCCCTCAGAGAATGCTGACCCGAGCGCCGGGCTGTCGCTCGACTTGGCGCTCTACGGCAGCCTCCGCGACGGCGGAAGGATCGTCTTCGCGGCATCCGGTGACGGAATTTCCTGGACGGGCTGGGCCAGCATGGCCGAGCTGGACAGCGCCATTGAGTCCGCGCGGATCGCGGGCATCGACAGCGACGTGACGATCGCCGGCGAGTCCGTTCCTGTCGAGATGATCGAGGATTCGTTGCAGGTGCAGATCGGCCCGTTCCTGGTCACCGGAACGCCGGAGGAGTGGCGCACGGTGTTCGACCGGGAGCTCGAGACGTCCCAGCCACTCTCCGGGCTCCCTTCGATCGAAGCGAAGCAGTGGGACGGGGAGCCCATCAAGTTCCCGATCACCAGCACGGACTGACCGTTACCCGCCTCTCGGGGAGATTTGATGACGAAGGCATGGATCGTGCGGGCCGGCCGTGACGACAGCTACGACGCACTCGCTCTCGACAAGAGTCTGATCGCGATCGGCTGGTCGGCTGCGGGGGATCTCACGGCAACCACATCCGCGACCGAGATTCGCGAGCGCGTCCGAGCCGCCTACCCTGAGGTCGAGCGGCGCGCGGTAGAGAACTACGCCATCCAGCTGGTCGCTTTCCGGGCGAAGATGTCCGAGGGTGACATCGTGCTCTTCCTCCGCCGGACGAGCCCCGACGTCGCTGTCGGCCGGGTGACCGGTCCCTACGAATATCGGACCGACCTGCCCTCGGGAATCCGCCACGCGCGGTCGGTCCGGTGGTCCCGCACGGACATCCCGCGGGCGTCCGTCGAGCGGGAGGTGCTCGCCCTGCCGTCGCTGACCACCGTCTACCGGATCAACCAGGCCGACAGCGTCGCCCGACTCGAGCGGCTTCTGGGCTTCAACACACCGGCGATGGTGCTTGCTGACGAGCCTGTCACCAGCGCTCCCCTCGGCCACGACGACAGCTCCGTGCCGTTCACGAACCTGCGGCGAAACCTGGACTACGCACGTAGTCTCGCCACCGCAGGCCAGCACCTGGACCAGCTCAAGGTGGGTGCGTTCGAGGTATCGGACGTGTTCCGGGCAGCCTGGGTGCAGAGCGTCGCCGCACTCGACCACTGGGTCCGACAGGAGATCCGGGCACGGATGCTGAAGCTGGCCGCGCAGCCCGCAGTTCAGAAGCCCAGAGCATTCATGGCTTTTCAGATCTCACTCGGCCTGGTAGAGCAGGTCCAGCTTGGCACTAAGACCCTCGTGGAAGCCCTCGATCAACAGTTGCGCGACCAGGGCCACCTCGTATACCAGAACCCGGACAAGATTCGCGAGGGCTTCGCTCTCATCCATGATGTCAAGGGCTTCTGGGATCGGGTGGCGCGGGTACTCACGGAGCAAAGCGGTGACGGGGTCACCTGCACCGGTAAGGACGTGCAGGAGCAGCTCCGGCAGATCGTGCAGCGCCGCCACAAGATCGCCCACGAGTACGACGAGGATCCTCAGGATCCCATTCGGAAGCGCCCGATCGACGGGGCCGGTGCCACGCAGACGATCGATTACATCGAGCAGGTCGCTGCCGCGATACTGGATGTCCTCAACACACCCGAGCCCGCCGCTGGCTAAGGCGCACCGTCGTCAGCCGCTGCCGACCTCTACGGAGCTTCGCCACCCGGTTTGGCTGGCGTGGGTACGGCAGCCCCTCACGGGCAAGCCAGAAGCAGCCGACAGGCTCTCAGATGAGTGGTGGTTCACCGTGGCCGACAACTTAGACCGGCACGTCTGACTCCGGTCGCCTCATTGCGGGTATGCGCGGCCCCTGCGAGTGCTGGTAGACCATGCGGAATCCGAGGTGTTGCGCCAAGGGCGCCCAGCGGGCGGATCGGACCAATTGTTCGACGCTGTTGGCCTTGCGGCCGTTGGCCAGCCGGTCGACGAGAACAGTGTCGAACGCGGACGATTCGATCCAGTCGATGGTCTTGGTGAAACCACACACCATCGATGCTCCTGTCTCCTCCAGGATCTCCACGAGGGTGGGCTCACTGAGCCGTAGGACCGAGCCGCAGTCAAAGTAGAGCCGCTTGCCCTCGCATCGGCCCTGCAGCCATCCCACGACCTCGGAGAGATCCAGCTCATGCCGCCCCGACAGCCGAAGCCGGCCAGGGCCTCCGTCTATGGCGAAGATGCCGACGTCGTAGGCGGTGTACTTCCGGGACAACCATTGTTCCAGGTAGAAGCGCAGCTCCCCGGGCGTCGCCACGTCCCGGCGGATGAAGCGAATTCTGCCCAGTCGCTCCAACAGCTCCAACGTCGGCAGCACCGAGCCGCGCTCAGCTAGGTCGTCGCCCCACTGCCCCTCGACACAGAAGACACTGCCGGGCTTGGCCACGTCGCATCCCCTCGCACGTCACGGAGGCACCACTCCACCGAGATGAATCGATACTGAACCATCCCGGAAGGTGATCACTTCTCGGCGTCGAGAAGCGGGCGCAGCTGATCGAGCAAGTGCGCCCGGCTGACGTTGCGCGGCAGGTCAATCTTCAGGTCGATGCCCGGCCCCTTGACCGTCAGGACGACCGAGGGCCGAGGATCCCGCAGCCGCCAGTTGCGGATTGCAGCGACCAGGGACCCCAACTGCGGCTGCAACGTCGCGAGGGTGGCGAGGTTCGCCAGTACGCTGACGCCCTCGACGGCGAGGGTCACCGCCGACACGTCCCGGACGCCCTCGTACGGCAGGTCGAGTTCGGCGAAGACCTCAGCCGGCAACACCAGTTTTACGCTCGTCACTTCTCACCTCGCACTAGGCTGGCGATTCGCTCACGGATCGGCTCCTCCAGGTCATGTAGCGATACCGATGCTGTGTTCCCGCAGAAGAAGCCCTGCACGTGGTGGATGCCCAGGTCGTAGATCTGCTTCAGGGTGATCGGCGCCGCATCGTCGTAACCCTCGACGATGACGGGCCGTGGGGTGTGCGCGTGCCCGAGGTCGGCAGCGTGCCGGGCCACCCGCGCCACCAGCGCGAGCTCGTCCATGGCGAGAGGATGGTGAAGCACCGCCCGGTCGACTTTGATCTGCGTCAGCGGCAGCTCCGCCATCCGGGCCAGCGAGGCGTATCCGACGCCGAAGTCATCGACGGCGAAGGTTATCCGAAGGTCCCGCGCCAGGGTGGTCAGCCGGCGGTGGAAGTAGGCGAGCGGCTCCTGCGGCCATCTCTCACCCGGCCCGGGCTCGATCGCGTCCCGCTCGGAAATCTCCAGCGTGAGGGTCCGCGGATTCATGTCGACCTCGATGAGGGCCTTGCTCACCTGGGCCAGGTACGCGTCGCTAAGCAGCGAGCGGACCGCGACGTTAACCGACAGCGGCTTCGTACCTTGATACGACGTGGCGGCGTCCGCAGCCGCGTAGGAGTGGATCGCCTTGCTGAGCAGAAGGGCGTCCCGTTCGATTATGAAGCGGTCGCCCCAGGCGTACGCCATCTGCAAGGCGCCGAGCGGAGCGCGGGTCTCGTGGTCTCCGCGGCGCGCCAGGGCCTCGAAGCTCTGGATACTCACCCCCGTCGACCGCAGGGCCAGCTCGACGACGGGCTGGAACACCATGAACATGGAGCCGACCAGCTTCTGGTAGAGGCTGAAGGCGTACTCGTAGAGGTTCAGCGGCAGCCGGCCGAAGGCAGTTCGTAGCGCGGTCATCACTCGCATCTCGGCCTGAAGTGGGTCGCCAAGGAAGTTGGCGTCGCACATCGCCCGCAGCATCACAGCGAGCGGCTCCCCCATGTCGAGCAGTGCCGGAGCGGGGTCGACCAAGACCAATGTCAGGATCTTGTCGTCCTCGTGAAGGAGTGGAACGCAGAGGATTCGCCGACCCGCGTCGTTCGAGACGATGTGACCGGGCATCCCGGTTCGGTACTTGATGGCGTCAGCTGAGCTGAGCTCCAACAACGGCCGCAGCTCCTCCTTGTCGAAGCGCGGCGTTGCGTTGACCACACGGATGGCTGCGCCGGAGAACTCTACCGCCGCCACCGACTCCGCTCCCAGGGCGTACCGCATGATCTCGACCCGGTCGGCGTAGCCGGCCTGCTCGGGCGGCTGTGCCGGGCGAGTCTCCGACCGAAACACCCGGCCGAGAAGCTGTAGAACAGAGCTGGACTGGTCTTCGAGCGGGCTCTTGCAGGGCCGCGTGGTGCCCGGGTTGGCCGGTGAACTGAGCGACTGGCGGTCATGTCGGGAGACGGGTGGCTGCGCCAGCACAGTGGTCGGACCCCACATGTGCACGAGCTGGACCGGCGGCGGCTCGATCCCCTGTTCGGCGACGAATGTCGCCATCTGCCCGAACGACACGCGCCCGCTGTCGTCGGCGGCCTCACCGCGGAGCGCGCGCAGCAGATGATGGGTCAGAACGCCGTGCCCATACTCCTCGCTCTCCCTGGCGGCCGAGCCGCTCCGGCAAGCGAGCAGAGCGCTGTGCCGGTCGACCTGGGTGCGGTAGGTCTGCATCGCCTCCGCGTGGCGCAGGTCGGCGTCGAGGTAGACCCCCGCCTGGCAGCAGTCGAGAATGAGGAAGGACGCGCCGGCAAAGGTCTCGAAGACATCGCGTTTGAGGAAAGCCATCCGTAGGCCGTTGTCCGGCTCACGTCGAAGGCCGTCCGGGTCGAGGTCCGCCGTGACGAGGTACGCATCGAGCTGGTTGCTCCATTCCGGCACCAGTGCATGACCGGCGAAGTACACCAGCAGCACGTCGGAAGGACCCGAATCGAGCGCAAGCTCGCGAAGCTTGGTTTTGATGTCGCCCCAGTTGGCGTCGCCGCCGATGTACATGGTGACGTCGCCGTCGTCGAAGGTCCCGATGGTTTCGTCGAGCAGCATGCCCCGGATCGCCTGTGCGTCGCGTTCGGCGTAGCGCAGCGCGGGCAGGTGCACGTCGCGCCCGCCCTGGTTCACCCCGATCAGGACTGCCCGCCGCCTGCTCGGCGCCATCCGGAACCCCCATATGACGATCCGTCCACCATCACACGCTGAAATCAGAGCAGCGCTCACGGTGACACTATCGGTTCCCACCGGGTAGTTGATCTGACTGCCGAGTCAGATACCTGTCATTGCAGAATCAGCCGTCACCGCGCCTGAAACGGCAGGATGAACCAATGCGAGCTGGGGAGTCGGAGTTCGATCGGGCCGTTGTGGCGACGACAGGGATCCTGCGGGAGATCGCGCGGGACTCGCAGAACGAGACAGAGGCCCTGATCACCTATCGGCAGCTCAGTGAACTACTGGCCCAACAGGGTCTTCAGGTTCCGTACCACGGCGGACCGATGCCATACATCCTCGAAGAGGCGTCGAAGCGCGAAGACGCGGAGAACCGGGGTCTGATATCGGCGCTGGTCGTTCAGCAGGGCCCCGGCGGTATGCCAGCCGAGCCCTCCCGTGGCTTCCACCGAATGGCTCGCCGGCGGCCCTTCAACCGCTCCGGCGACGACTTCAGCATCTGGTGGAACGAGGTACGCCGGCTCCGCGCCGAGAACTCCGCAGATGAAGCCGAGACGCGGCCTGCCGCAGCCCAAGACAGTGCGGCCAGGAACCTCGTGACCACCGACAATCTGGGCGCGTGGCTGGTCAAATGCAACCCCGAGGTCTGGGACCTGGTCAGCTTCCTTGCGGCCGGGGAAGAGACGATCACCAGCTGGTCTGTGGTTCCGAACTACCGCGCCGACCTGGTCCGCCCGGGCCAGCGCGTCCTGTTCTGGGTCACCGGCAAGGAGGGGGCATACCCCGAGCCGGGCTTGTGGGGCTCGGGCGTGATGGTCGGTCCCGTCTACGAAGCGACGGCTGACGGCGATACCGGTTACTGGCTCGACGAGGACCAGCAGCAGAGGACGAGGCACTTCGCGCCGATGGACGTGGAGGTCATGCCGAGCCCGGTGCCGCGGCACGTGTTGAAGTCCGACTCACGCCTCAGCGGGATGGAGGTCTTCCGTCAGCCCCAGATGGGCAACCCGCTGTTCGTAACCAAGGACGAACTGGCCGCTCTTGAGGCGCACCTGCCGCCACAGACCGTCAAGGTGACGGTGACCGCCTCAGGCGCCGGCTTCGGTAATCCGGTCACCAACGCTCAGGTCGAGGCGGCCGCCATGGGGGTCGTGACCCGTGAATACGAGGACGGAGGCTGGGTGGTCAAGGATGTCAGCGCGGCCAACCTCGGCTGGGATCTGACCTGCACGGCGCCGGATGGCGGCGTGGAGAAGGTGGAGGTCAAGGGTGTCAGCGGCCTGCATCCCATCATTCTGCTCACGCCGAACGAGGAGCGCGCTGCGCGGGTAGAGAGCGGATGGCGACTCGCGGTGGTCACGAAGGCGCTCACGGACCCGGAGCTCTTGATCGTGGACGCCGAGACGGCGCAGTCGTCCTGCCGACCGTTCATGTTCAAGGTCGACCTTCAGGGCGTCCCCGGCACCTGAGCTACAGCAACGCGAGCTCGTCCAAGCCCGGGCCCGTCCAATGCTGGACCCCGCCGCCTGCGCAGATCTCGTGTCGGGCTAGGTCCTGTCCTGCCGATCATGGAAGCCAGATGATGGCGGCGATGAGGACGAGGCTGGCTCGGTAGAGGGATGCGCGTTTGGCGTAGCGGGTGGCCAGGTCCCGCCACTGTTTGAGCCGGTTG
>NZ_RAZS01000010.1:0-253693 GCF_003626545.1 Micromonospora musae | reverse complement strand
TTCAACCGGCTCAAACAGTGGCGGGACCTGGCCACCCGC
The DNA here is from genome assembly GCF_003626545.1 of Micromonospora musae. Classification (NCBI taxonomy): domain Bacteria; kingdom Bacillati; phylum Actinomycetota; class Actinomycetes; order Micromonosporales; family Micromonosporaceae; genus Micromonospora; species Micromonospora musae. The sequence goes on along the minus strand of NZ_RAZS01000010.1, from coordinate 253,654 downwards.
TACGCCAAACGCGCATCCCTCTACCGAGCCAGCCTCGTCCTCATCGCCGCCATCATCTGGCTTCCATGATCGGCAGGACAGGACCTAGACGTGCTCAGCCGCGCCTGACTCCCGGGTGGGAGCCGGACCCCGCGCTCCACGGGGCCCGGCACCGACCGGGGCGGTCAGCCCTCGGCGCAGCACGAGTGGCGGCCCGCCTCGACGTAGTGCGGGTCGTGCCACCAGTACCGGGCGTTCTCTGGATGCGCCGGCAGCGGCGGCAGCACCCTGTTCGCCGCGATCGTCGCCCTGGGTTCACCCGTGAACGGTGCGAGCAGCTCGTCAACGCTGTGCAGCACCCCGTTGACCATGGTCAGCCGCACGTTGGCCGCTTGGTCGATGTCGGTGAGCGGGTCGCCGCCGAGCACCGCTAGGTCCGCGTACCCGCCGGGCACGAGCTGACCGATCGGCTCCTCGAGGAACTCTCCCGCCGCCCGGGTGGCGGTCGTCAAGGCCTCGTACGGCGTGAGTCCGTACTTCACCATGGCGCGCAGGTTGAGGTGCAGGCTGACCGCGTTGAACGCGATGGGTGAGTCCGTACCGGTGAGCACCCGCCCGCCGCCGCGGATCATCGCCGCCGCCTGCGCGACCTGCCGGGCCAGGTTCTCCCGGTTGGCTCTCTGGTCGGTGGTCTGCGCGGCGGTGGCCGCGGCTTGCAGCGCGGTGTACTGCCAGGACGGGTAGAGCGTGCGGACCCGCCGGTCGGTGACGAGCGAGGTGTCCTCGCGCAGCAGCGTGTTCGCACCGAACAGGGTGGGGGTGCGGGCGGCCCGCGAGGTGTTGAAGATGTCGATGACGTCCTGGTACCCGGCACCGATCGCCGTGACGGTGCGGGAGTAGCCGAACCGGTTCGTCGCGCCGGTGTGCTCCATGCCGTCGCTGCCGAACGCGAACGCCGGGTAGTGGTAGTGCGAGGTGGAGTGCACACCCCGCCGGTGCGCCCACGCGACCACGGCCCGCTGCCATTCGACCGGCAGCCGGACGTAGGCCTTCATCAGGTCGTAGTCGAGCGCCCCGGCCCGCTCCAGCTCCAGCTCCAGCTGCCGCTCGTCGAAGGTCGGCCGCATGAAGTTGTAGTAGATCCGAGGCCCGTCCACGGCCTCACCGGTGCCGAAGTACCGCGGCCCGATCCGGGCACCGGACTGGATCGACTCCCGCTCCTCCACCATGTGATAGGCGGGGCTGCCGGGCGAGCGGGTGGTGGTCACGCCGAGGGAGAGCCAGAGGCGGTTCTGCCGGGCGCCGTAGGCGTAGCCCTGCATCTCCCGGTGGTGGTGCATGTCGATCAGGCCGGGGATCACCACCCCGTCGCGCGCGTCGACGAGCCGCCCGTCGCGACCCGGCCGGGACGACTCGACGGCGGTGATCCGATGCCCCTCGACCACCACATCCACGTCCGTGCGCAGCCGCCGGCCGACGCCGTCCCAGAGGCGTCCGGCCCGGATCACCGTACGCCCGCGCGGCCGGCTGTTGGCCCAGCTCAGACCGACCGGCACGGTACGGGGTGCGCCGCCGCCGGCCGACACCAGCCGCAGCCGCCCGTTGTTCAGGTAGAGCAGCCGCGTCGAGTCGCCGCTCCAGCTCGGCGCGTCGGTGACCTCGTTGGTCACCTGACGGGGCGGGCCGGCGAAGGTGCCGTCGGGGTGGACGTCGACCACCCAGAGAACGCTGGCCACCACGAAGGCCATCCGCCGGCCGTCGGGCGACCAGACCGGCCCGTCGTCGCCCCGGGTCTGGATCGACCGGTGCGGCATCGGGTCGACGTAGCGGGCGGCTCCGGACGTCCGGTCGACCAGCAGGATCTTGCTGAGACCCTCCCGGTAGCGGGCGGAGTAGGGCACCACCGCGGCGAGGGCGATCACCCGGCCGTCGGCCGACCAGGTGGGGCGGCCGGGTTCGAAGGTCGCGCCGAAGACCGGCTGTACCTGCCCCGTGGCCACTTCGACGGTGTAAAGCGCGCCGTTCTGGTCGAGGAACGCCAGGCGGTCGCTCTGCGGTGACCAGGTACCGGAGACGGCGGCAGCGTCCGGCAGATCGGTCAGCTGCCGCTCCGCGCCGGTGCGCAGGTCACGCAGCCAGATGTCCAACTTCCCGCCCCGGTCGGTGGAGTACGACAGGTACCGCCCGTCGGGCGACCACGCCGGGTCGCACTTCCACCACTGGTCGCGGGTGAGCGGGCGGGGCGGCTGCCCGATCGTCAGCAGGTAGATGTCGTTGAGCGCGCGGAAGGCCACCTGCCGGCCGTCCGGGGAGAGCACCGGGCTGCCGATGCCGACGACCGGCCTGCGGGTCGTCGAGTCGAAGTCGCGCCGCCGCTTGCGGTACCGGGGCGTGGCGACGGTCACCGGGGCGACGAAGCCGATGTCGTGGCGGCGGTCGCCGTCGAGCCGGCGACGCCGGATCCGGCCGTCCGCCGTGTAGACGAACTCGCGGTCCGAGCGCCAGGAGACCCGGAACGGGTAGGCGTCCTCGCCGGTGACCAGCGGCGCGTCGCCCCGCCACAGCTCGCTGCGGCCGTCGAGCAGCCGGTGGTAGACCAGGTCACGGCCGTCCGGGGTCCAGGCCGGGCTGTGCAGCACCGCGCCGGTCGGCCCGGTGACCGCGGTGCTCCGCGCGCCGCTTTCGACGTCGACCACGTCGATGCGGGTGTTCGCAACCACGAACGCGATCCGGGTGCCGTCCGGCGACCAGGCCGGCTCGTACTCCTCCAGTTCGCTGTCGGCGACGACCGCGGTCTGCCCGCTCTTCAGGTCGAGCAGGTGGATTCCGTAGCTGCCGGAGCGGTCGGAGGAGAAGGCGATGCGTCGCCCGTCCGGGGAGAAACGCGGCTCGCGGTGGTCGTACGGGCCGTGGGTGAGCTGCCGGAGACCGGAGCCGTCCGGACGGATCAGCCACAGGTTGAAGTTGCCGTCCCGGTAGGACTGGAAGGTGATCGTCGAGCTGTCCGGCGCCCACTCGGGCTGCGCGATGTCGAACAGGTCGCTGGTGAGCCGGCGGGCCGGACCGCCCGACGCCGGTAGCACCCACAGGACGCTGACCAGGTCCATCGCGATCGTCCGGCCGTCCGGCGAGAGCTGGGCCGCCACGTCGGTGCCCTGCCGCAGCGAGATCCGGCGTTCCCGGTCCGCCGTCTCGTCGTGCCCTCCGGCCAGCGCCGGGCTCGCGATCGCTACCCCACTCCCCGCGAGCGCCGCCGCGCCGGCCGTGCCTGCCAGGAGATCCCGTCTCCGTACGCCCGTCATCGTGCCTCCCCGCCGAAGCCTCCATCGAATATCTCCGATGGTTGTCCTGCTTCGGAACGCGGGGCAGCTCCCACTCGCCCGCCTGCGGCCAGCGGACCGGCAGCTGCGGCGATCGGCTCGTTTCCGGCGTTCAGCGGCACGCCGGCCGCCGAGCTCAACGCCCTGCGGGAACTCCTCCGACGCCACGGACCGCCCCAGGACCCCGCGGGGTAGGCGCTGATCATCCTCCTTATGGGTGCCATAAGTGCGACGAATAGCGGCGTGCAGCGACCGCCGACTAGCGTGAGTCGGGCATTTTGACCAGGTGCCCCTGACAACCCACCTGCGCCGCCGCCCGACATCTCCCAAGGAAGCGGAGCCATGAGCACCCCGAACCGCACGCTGCAGAGCGACATCCTCATCATCGGCTTCGGAAAGGGCGGTAAGACCGCGGCCGCCACCTTGGGCAGGTCCGGCAAGCGGGTCGTGCTCGTGGAGCAGTCGGAGCGCATGTACGGCGGCACCTGCCCGAACGTGGGGTGCGTACCGACGAAGGGCCTCGTGCACAGGTCGCAGCGACGCCGCCCCGAGGACCCCGCCCAGGACTGGTACGCGCGCTCCGTCCAGGAGGTCCAGCAGACCCGGGAGATGATGCGCCGGGGCAACTTCGACAACTTGAGCAGCATCGAGACCGTCACCGTGATCACCGGGCGGGCCTCCTTCGCCGACCCGCACACGGTCACCGTCGTCACCGGCGACGAGCACCTCACCGTCACCGCCGACACCATTCTCATCAACACCGGGTCCGAACCGGTCGTCCCCGACGTCCCCGGCCTCGCCACCAGCAGGTACATCAGGTCCAGCACCGACCTGATCGAGACGGCCACCCTGCCGGAGCGGCTCGCGATCGTCGGCGGCGGGTACCTGGGCATCGAGTTCGCCGCCATCTACCGCCGGTTCGGCTCGCAGGTCACCCTCTTCGAACGCACCGCCCGGATCCTCGGCCGCGAGGACGACGACGTCGCCGCCGTGGCCACGCACATCCTGGTCGACGAGGGCATCCACCTCGTCACGGCGGCCCAGGTGACGGAGGTGCGCGACGGCGACAACGGCGCGACGATCGGGTACGACAAGGACGGCGAGCAGCACACCCTCGAGGTCGACGCGATCCTCGCCGCCGCCGGCCGTGCACCGGCGACCCGTGACCTGAACCTGGCAGCCGCTGGCGTCCGCACCACCGCAGCGGGAGCGGTCGAGGTCGACGAGCACCTGCGGACGAGCCAACCTCACATCTTCGCCCTCGGCGACGTGCGCGGCGGGCCGCAGTTCACCTACCTCTCGCTCGACGACAGCCGGGTCGTCCTCGACCAGCTCACCGGCGAGGGCCTCCGATCCACGGCCGATCGCATCGTCCCCCGCACGCTCTTCATGACCCCGCCCCTGGCGACCGTGGGCATGACCGAACGGGAGGCCCGGAAGGCGGGACACCGGGTGAAGATCGCCCGCGAGGCGGTCGCGGAGATCGTGGCGATGCCCCGCGCGTACGCGGTGGAGGAGACCCGCGGCGTCATGAAGTTCGTGATCGACGCCGCCACGGACCGGATTCTCGGTGCCGCGATCCTCAGCATCGACGCTCAGGAGATCATCAACACCGTCGCGCTCGCCATGCGGCACGGAGTCACCGCAGCCGAACTCCGCGACGCCGTCTACACCCATCCGAGTTCGACCGAGGCGTTCAACGAGGTGCTCGCCACCATCGTGCGGGCCGACGAGCCGTAACAGCCCCGACCACCTGGGCCCAGCAGTCCCCACCAGGCACGCTGTGATCCACATCACCCCGGCTCACGATCCAGCCGCCCCACCCGTCTCGTGGTCGTCACCGACACGAAAGAGGGCGGACAGATGAACAGGATCGTGATTCTCGGCGCCGGGTACGCGGGCCTCATCACGGCGGTCAGCCTCGCCGGGCGCACCCGGCGGCGCGAGGACGTCCAGATCACCATCGTCAACGCGGAGGAGCGGTTCACCGAACGGTTGCGGCTGCACCAGACCGCATCCGGCCAGCGGCTCGCCGACCTGCGCATCCCGGAGCTGCTGGCCGGAACCCGGGTGGAGTTCGTACGCGGCTGGGTCACCGGCATCGACACCGCCGCCCACCGCGTCCGCGTCGACGACGGGCGGGAGATCGAGTACGACCGGCTGGTCTACGCGCTCGGCGCCACCGCCGACACCGACACCGTTCCCGGCGTCGGCGAACACGCGTACACGCTCGACAGCGCGCACGACGCCGAACTGCTCGCCCGGAAACTGGCGAGCCTCGGCCGCGGCACGGTGGTGGTCTGCGGCGGCGGGTTGACCGGCGTCGAGGCCGCGGCCGAGGTCGCCGAGCAGCACCCCGGCCTGGACGTGGTGCTGCTCGGCAGGCAGGAGCCGGGATCGATGATGGCCCCCAAGGCCAAGGCGCACCTGCACGCCGGTCTCGCCCGGCTCGGCGTCCGGGTCGTCAACGGCGTGGAGATCGTCAAGGTACGCCCCGGATCGGTCGACCTTGCCGACGGCACCAGCGTCCAGGCGGACGCCGTGCTCTGGACCAGCGGCGTGCGGGTGCCGGTGCTGGCCGCCGCGGCAGGCCTGCGGGTCGACGGCAGCGGCCGCATCGTCACCGACCCGGCGCTGCGCTCGGTGTCGCACCCGCAGGTCTACGCCGTCGGCGACGCCGCCGCGATCCAGCAGGGCTACGGGGTGCTGCACGGCACCTGCGGGAGCGGCCTGGCCAACGGCGTGCACGCGGCGACGTCGATCGTGCGGGAGCTCGACGGCGGAGAGCCCCGAACCTTCCGCTTCGGCTACCTCCACGCGGCCGTCAGCCTCGGCCGCCACGACGCGGTCATCCAGTTCACCCACCCCGACGACAGCCCGAAACGGTTCTTCCTGACCGGCCGCCCTGCGGTCTGGTACAAGGAGACGGTGAGTTCGATCGCGTGGCCGTCGTTCGGCCAGCTCAAGACGTTCCCCGCAATGGGAGCGTTCGTGTGGCGCCGCGGCGGCCGGTTCACCCGATGACCGACGAGCCGGGCGGTGGGGCCTTCGACAAGCACCGCAACCTGCTCTTCTCCGTCGCGTACCGCGTCCTCGGCGTCGCCGCCGACGCCGAGGACGTCGTGCAGGACACCTGGCTGAAATGGTCGGCGGCCGACCGCTCCCAGGTCGCCGACCCGAAGTCCTACCTGGTGCGGATCACCACGAACCTGGCGATGGACCGGCTGCGCTCGGCGCAGACCCGACGCGAGACCTACATCGGCCCGTGGCTACCCGAGCCGATCCTCACCAGCACCGACGCGGCCGACGACGTGGCCACCGCCGACACCGTGTCGATGGGGCTGCTGGTCGTGCTGGAGACGCTGACCCCGCTCGAACGCGCGGTCTTCGTGCTCAAGGAGGCCTTCGGTTTCACGTACGCCGAGATCGCCCAGGCCGTGGAGCGCTCCGAGGAGACCGTACGCCAGGCCGCGCACCGGGCACGCGGGCACGTACGAGCCCGCCGGCCGCGATTCCCGACCGATCGCACCCGCCAGCGGGCGGTCACCGAGCGTTTCCTCGCCGCCGCGGCGGGCGGCGACATCAACACGTTGATGCAGCTGCTCGCCCCGGACGTGACACTCTGGACCGACGGTGGCGGCAAGGTCCGCCAGGCGATCCGCCCGATCACCGGCGCGCAGCGGGTGGCCACCTGGTTCGCGGCGGTCGCGGTCCAGCCCTACCAGGGCATCGAACCGGTCAACATGGCCATCGAGGTGGTCGAGCTCAACGGGCAGGTGGGTCTGGTCTTCGGCGACGGTGGGCGGATCGTCGCCACCGTCACCTTCGACCTGAACGACGACGGCGTGATCACCGGCATCCACGACGTCGCCAACCCCGACAAGCTCCGCGCCGTCACTGCCCGGACGGTCCACCACCTCTAGAGGAATGAGTCCGAAGTGCGGGCTGGTCAGTGGTCGTAGGCGTCAGTGTTCTGCACCTTGCCGAACCGAGGAAAGATCTTCTCGATGGTGAAGTTGTGTTCCTCGGCGGCGAACCCGGACATCGCGTCGGCGACGAACTCCAACTCGTAGCCGTAGTCGCTGGCCGCCCGTGCCGTGGACTCCACCCCCATCGTGGTGACCAGCCCAGCGAGGACCAGTGTGTTCACCCCACGACTCTGCAACTGGTCGTGCAGGTCGGTGTTGTGGAATGACCCGATGGTGCGCTTGACCACCACAATGTCGTCGGGTTGGACCAGGCCATCGGCGAAGTCACTGCCGGGTGGCTGCTCAGACACGTTCGGCCGCTCCACCCGGACCAGAACCACCGGATGATCGTTCGCGCGGAACGCCGTGGCCAGCCGACCGCAGCGTTCAAGAACCTGTTGGCCGGAGTGGGGGGCAACAGGCAGAGCGATGATTCGCGGCATCAGGTCGATCAGTACGAGAGCGGTGGTCATGGAGATGATCATAATTGGCATCGTGACCCGTCCGGCGACCCTCGACTCGATTGACCGCACGGCGAAGGGTGTCACTGTTTCCGTGTGACAGCGAACCTTGACAGCCTCCTCACGGCACTCTACGTGTTCTGTGACGAGCACGTCATCGGGCGTCGCCGGATCGGACGCCCGCCGTAAATGCGTTGCCCGCTCTCGTCACCATGCCTAACGTCGTCGTCAACAGATCAGGAAGGAGCAGCCGGTCATGATGAGCCACCCGAGCCCCGCACCGCAGCAGCGAATGTCGCCGCGCGGGCGAAGCCGCCGAGCCATGGCCGCCTCCTCCGTTCCCAGCCGCCCGAGCCGGTGGCGCGACTGACCGCGACCGAACCCGCGGAGGCCGCCCACCCAGCGAAGGGAACGGGCGGCTTTTTCGTACCCGGGAAACCAAACCCGCTAAGCACCTGACGCCTCGGCCAGCCGGCCGGAGGAGCAATGGTCATTGTCAACTTCACAGGGAAGAACAATCGGCGATCCGGCCGGCGGTAGCGCATCCCCGCAGCCCACCGGAGCGTCACGATGGGCCTGTGGCGCAGTCGGTAGCGCACCTGCTCGGCAGGCAGGAGGTGCCCGGTTCGAATCCGGGTAGGTCCACGCATGGTCCGGCGCGCGACGTCGCCCGGCCCGTTCCCGGATGGTCCAGTCGGCAGGACGCCGCACCCTGGATGCGGAGAGCTGGGTTCGAATCCTGGTCCGGGAGCTGCTCGACCCCCTCAGCCAGAGGGGATATCACGAAGGGTTGGCCGAGTGGCCTAAGGCGCCGCGGTGCTAACGCGGAGCGGGTTCACCCCCGCCGGGAGTTCGAATCTCCCACCCTTCGCCACGCCCCCGTAGCTCAGCGGAGAGAGCGCTTGATTACGGATCAAGAGGCCGGACGTTCGAATCGTTCCGGGGGCACGTACGCCTTTCCCGGCCGTCCTCACGACGGCCGGGAGGGAGCCGGCACCGCCGGCTCCGACGGGTAGTGGCGCAGCTTGGCAGCGCGCTTGCTTTGGGAGCAAGAGATCGCAGGTTCGAATCCTGTCTACCCGACTCCTGGTGAGGCCACCCGATCTGGTGCCGGGCGCCGTCTCGAAAACGGTCTGGGCCGAGAGGCCGTGTGGGTTCGACTCCCACCCTCACCGCCGAGCTGCCGGCCGGGCTCGTGCCCGCACGGATTGCGGCCCCGATGCGAGCGCCGCAATCCGTGCCGGGTGTCGACCGTCCGGCGGGTCCTCAGCTCGGGACGGACCGCCAGAAGGCGACCTGGTGTTCCCGGGCGAAATCGGTGCGGCCGACGCCGCCCGGCCCGGTGGCGAGTCGCTGCACGTAACCGGATCGGGCGTCGAAGCGGGTCCAGGAGGGCAGTCCCCGCCGGTTGGGGTCCCCGTGGTGGGCGAACGTGGTCCAGTAGCCGGCCAGCACCGCGGAGAGTCGCTGCTGCGCGGCGGAGAGCGGCCGCGCGTAGTCGACGGCGAACAGGTACGGCAGCTCGGCGGTGTGATACGCGCCGGTCGGGAAGCTCACCGGCGCCGCCTCGGTGAAGAACGGCGCCTCCCGGTCGGCGAACTCGTACATGAAGGTCGGGACGTACCGGCTGAACTGTGCGGCGGTCTCCAGCACCGGCTGCGCGTACTGGAAGTCGGTCATCGCGGCGGAGAGCGCCTCGGAGGGCGTGCCGTAGGTCGCCAGCGGATAGCGGGCGGCCACCTTCGACGCCTGCGCGTCGAACGTGGCGCCGAGCTGCTCCCGGTGCTGCTCTGCGGTGAGCGCGCACGGCATCTCCTGGCCCGGCGCGCAGAGCATGCCGGTGCGTTCCATGCCCCAGACCTGCGCGCGGTACTCGTCCCGGGTCACGCCGATGAGGATCGGCACCCGATGGAACCGGCCCGTGGCGACCGCCTCCGCCGGGTCGACCGGCAGCATCGGCCCGCCGGCGACCGGGCCGGACTCCCACGCGGACTGACCCGGGTAGCCGGCCGCCTCGATCAGTTCCTGCGCCGACCGGCCGCGTAGGCAGGCCGCGACGCCGGCCGCGTCCCCGTCGCAGCCGACAGCCGCGACGAGCGCGTCCGCGCCGGCTGCCGTTTCCCGGCGGGTACGCAGCGGGGTGCTGCACGAGTTGCTCTGCAGGATCGCGCGGTGGAACAGTCCGGCGGAGTCGGGCGCCGCGAGGTGGGCGCAGACGCTGGTGGCGCCGGCCGACTGCCCGGCGAGGGTGACGTTGCGCGGGTCACCGCCGAACGCGGCTATGTTGGCCCGTACCCAGCGCAGCGCCGCTTGCTGGTCCTCCAGCCCGAAGTTGCCTGAACCGCCGACGTCGGGGCGGGTCAGGAAGCCGAGCGGCCCGAGGCGGTAGTTCACCGTCACCACGACCACGTCGCCCCCGACCGCCATGGTGCGCCCGCCCCAGGTGTCGCCCTGGCCGAGGAAGAAGTGCCCGCCGTGCAGCCACACCACCACCGGCAGCGGCTTCCCGCCCCGCCGGGTCGGCGGCGCGGTGACGTTCAGGTAGAGGCAGTCCTCGCTGACGCTGGGCCGATCCGTCGGTAGACCGGCCAGTTGGGCGCAGCCCGGCCCGGGTCGGGTGGCGTCGCGCACTCCGCTCCACGCCGGGGCCGGTTGCGGCGACCGCCAGCGCAGCGCACCGACGGGCGCGGCGGCGTAAGGGATGCCCCGGAACGACAGGTGGTCTGCGGTCACCGTGCCCCGCACCAGCCCCTGGCCGGTGCGCGCCACACCCGACCCGCGCTCCGGGCCGGTCGTGCCGGCCCCCACAGCGCCCACCGAAACCAGTGCCGCGACGGCGAGTGCCGTGACGGCCCACCAACGCTTCCTCGACTTGGCCACCTGTCGCCTCCAGAATCGCTGTGTACGTGGTACCTGTCCGGGCCGAGCCTCCGTCCATCCGCCAGTCCCCTCAACCAGGGCACTAGTGCGCCCGGCGGGCCGGTCGGGACGGCGGCGAGGCGCACTAGTGCAGCGGGAGGGAGACGGTGTGACGTCCAGCGAGGCCGCACCGGTGTCGGCACGCATCAGCGCGGAGCTGCGTAGGCGCATCGCCGCCGGTGAGCTCCGGCCGGGCGATCACCTGCCCTCCACCCGGCAGCTCGTGCGGGACTGGGGCGTGGCGATGGCCACCGCCAGCAAGGCCCTGGCCGTACTGCGGCAGGAGGGGCTGACCGAGACGGTTCCCGGCGTGGGCACGATCGTCGCGCCCCGCCGAGCACGTCGCAGCGGCGATTCGCATCCCGGGCGGCGGGTGGCCGGCGACGCCGACGTCTTCCGCGATCGGGTCGTGCGTACCGCCATCACGATCGCCGACGTCGAAGGCCTCGCGGCGACCACGATGCGTCGCGTCGCGACGGAGCTGGAGGTGGCGACCGTGGCCCTCTACCGTCACGTACGCGGCAGGGAGCACCTCGTCACCCTCATGGCGGACGCGGCGTTCGCCGCCCACCCCCTGCCCGCGAAGCCGATCGGTGACTGGCGTAGCCGGCTGGAACTGCTCTGCCGCACCCAGTGGGCCATGTACCGGCGGCATCCGTGGCTCGCCCACGTCGTCTCGCTCACCAGGCCGCTGCTCACACCGCACGCGATCGCACACACCGAATGGACCATGCGTGCGGTCGCCGACCAGGGGCTCGGCCCCACCGCTCTCATCCACGTGGCGGCGACGGTCGCCAACTTCGTCCGCGGCACCGCCGTCGGCCTGCAGCGGGAGGCCGAGGCCGAACAGGACACCGGCCTCACCGACGACGAGTGGATGCACGCCCAGAGCAGCGAACTCGCTGCGGCGCTTCGCAGCGGCCGCTATCCGATCCTGGCCCGCATCTCCGCCCGTGACGACGTCGACCTCACCCTCGACAGCCTCTTCGACTTCGGCCTGCAGCGCATGCTGGACGGGATCGCACTGCTGTGCGGGGTCCGGCCCGGCCCCGGTTGAGCGACACCAACTCCTCGACGTCGGGGTGTCCGGCTCGGCGGATGCCCCAACGTCGAGCAGGTCGAGTGGGAACCAGCGCTAGCCGGTGATGTGCAGGATCGCGTCAGCGCCGTCGATCGTCGCCTGTTCGAGCGGGAAGTACCCCTGCTGCGGGGTGGTGTCTTCTCGCCTGCGGGCCGGCGACACCTCGGCCGCCGGGAGCAGGCCCCAGTCGGTGATGCGGCGTTGCAGGAGCCCCTCGAAGGTGTCCGGCGCGGGCTCGCCGAGCTTGAGGGCCGTGCTGCGCCCGAGGCTGCCCGCGATGAAGGTGTAGTTTCCGATCCCCAGGGAGTCGACGATGGCCCCGGCGCCGTACCAGTCGGCGCTCAGGTCGCCCAGACGCCAGGCGCTCACGTTTCGTTGCAGGTGCGAGTTGTGGGCGCAGAGCATCGTGGGGCCGCGCTCCGCCTCCACACGGCGGATGTCGAGCAGGTTGCGGGCCATCAACGTGTCCCGAGTGGTCAGCAGGAGGCAGATCCGCTCGCTCTGCGGGAGGGGCCGCGCCGCCTGCCAGTGGTAGTGGAGCAGCCCGAGGCCGGCGTCGAGGTGCGTCCTGGCCCGGAGCCACTCGGCACGGGAGGTCCGGGCGATCAGCTCCGGTGCGCGGGCGTGCAGCCGGGTGAGCAGGTCCTCGCCGATGCTTCGCAGCCGCTCGGCTTCGGGCGTACGGCCCATGGACCTGGCGAAGTCGAGGATCGCCTCGTCGCGGCTCCAGCGGTGGTCGTCCCCGGCGATCTCCGCGAGGTCGAGGTCCTCGATCTGAAGGTAGTCGCGGGCGTGCTCGAAGTAGCTTCTCGGGCTGGGCGCGCTGGTGTTCTCGGTCGGAGCGTCGAAACCGTGGAACGTCACGCGCTCCTGCGCGGGCCGGTGCCGGTTGTGCTCCCGCAGCCAGGCGACCAACCGCCGGTTGGCGTCCAGGGCGCCGAAGTCGTGGGAGAAGCCTTCGGCCAGCACCGTGGCGAGGTTTCCGGTGCCGTGCAGTACGTGGTCGTTGACGGCGAGCGCGGCCACCCGATCGGTTTCGAGGGCGATCGAACGGAAGCCGAGCTGGACCAGTTGGGCGAAGAGTTCGTTGCGGACCGCGCCGAAGGCGGGCTCCTGGTGGGTGGGCTCGCCGAGGGCGAGGAGGTCACCTGGTTCGGGTACGAGGTCGCGAATGTGCTGGCTCATGTGGCTCAACCGTACCGTTGAAACCTCGGTGGAGACTTTCTGCGGCGAGCGACGAGGTACGCCGCGCGAAAGCCTCAATCGACTGTTCAGGCGAGTGCTGGAGCGGGGCGCTGCGACCCGACGGCTCAGCGGTGGCCGGTCGGCTGCGGGAGCGTCGTGTCCGGGTAGACGATGAGCGGCTCGTACGGCGAGGTGCGACGCCGCCGGTAGAAGGCGTTCGCGGCCGGCAGCGCGAGCAGGACGAGGGCGACGAGCAGTGCGGGGGAAGCCACGAAGCCGGAGACGGCGTCCACGGGCTCGACCCATCCGGGCATGAGCCGGCCGGCGATCGCTTGGACGCTCTCCCAGTCGGTGGTGTCCCGAGCCGGATCGGCACCGCCGGACGGCAGGAGCCTCAGCGCGAGCCAGAAGCCCGAGAACGCCAACGTCACCCCGCCGAGGGCCCAGGTGACGATCCGGGTCCAGTTCCATCCGCCGAGGTTGGCCAGCGCCAGCGCCAGGAGGGCGAGCGCGGAGAGCGCCACGACCAGACCGACGACCATGAGGAAGACCATCGGTAGGGCGGCGAAGCCGTTGGGCGTGCCCACCCGCTCGTGAGCCCTGAGGTAGACGTTCTGCGACACCGCCTCCGCCGCCACCTGCGCGAGCCGGGCCAGGCCGCTGAGCGCCAGCAGCAGGCTGGACGCGAGAACGATCGGATGCGGGCGTCGGCGGGCCGTGCCGGTCGTGTCGATCCCCGTGTTCATGTGCATGAATGCTAGTCAGCGGTCGCTGGTGGAGGGCACCCGCCGTTGGTCGGCGGCGGGTGCCCCCACCGGCCTACCGCTCGGCGGAGTGGACCGCCGCGCCGCGTCCGGTCCGCAGGGCGTCCAGCAGCATCGGCAGCGCCCGGTGCAGTTCGCGCTGCCAGTACGGCCAGCTGTGCGTGCCGGGGCCGTAGAAGTCGGTCTCGACGGAGACACCCACGTCGCGCAGCCGGTCGACGACGTCGAGGTTCTCCTGGTAGATGAGCGCCTCCAGGCTGTCCGTCGCGCCGGGCTGATCGAACGGTCCGCCCGCGGTGCCGTCACCGCTGGCCACGAAGAGCGCCGTGTGGCGCAGCCGCTTCGCGAGGTGGTACGGGTCGTGTGCCGCCCAGATCCGCCGCTGCGCCACCGGGTCGCCCCAGAGGTCGTACGGGTCGAGCCCGGTGCGCCCGAAGAACGGCAGCCAGAACGAGGCGTCCCGCAGCGGGTGCAGGACGCCGCTGAACGACGCGGCGGCCCGGAACATCCCCGGGTTGCGGGCCGCGTACGACAGGGCGCCGAAGCCGCCCATCGACAGCCCGGCCACGGCGCGCTTCGGGCCGGCGCCGTATCCCCGCTCGGTGAGCTGACGTACCTCGCGCAGGTGGAAGGTCTCCCATGCCGGGGTGCCGCCCCGACCTGCGTTCCACCAGTCGCTGTACCAGCCGGCGGCACCGGCCTCCGGCATGACGACGAGGACGTCCCGCAGCTCGGGGATGCTCGCGACGTCGGTCGAGCGGGTCCAGCTCAGGTAGGAGTCGCAGCAGCCGTGCAGCAGGTAGAGCACCGGCCACCTGTCCCCGCGCCTGCGCTGCTCCCAGCCGTCGGGGGTGAGCAGCCGTACGTTCGCCGTCGTGCCGAGCGCCGGCGACTGGATGGTCAGGTCGACCAGACGTGGCCCGACCGTCGTCTCCCGCACCACGTACGCCCCGTCGGCGGCCCGGACGGGCGCGGCCGTGGCGGTTGTCGCGGCGAGGGCCGGCGTCGGCGCGGAGAGTCCGGCCAGCAGGAGCCCGGCCGCGAGCGCGGCGCGGAGCACCGATGATCTGTTCATGTCCTCTCCCCCGTTATCGGCAGACGGCTCTGAGATCCACGGCCCGCGCCATGGCGGTGAAACCGGCGTCGCCGGGGTGCAGGTGGTCGCCCGAGTCGTACGCGGGGTTGATCCGGCCGGGGTTCGCCGGGTCGCGGGTGGCGGCGTCGAGGTCGACCACCGCGTCGAACTCGCCGGAGGTGCGGATCCACTGGTTGACGGCCTGCCGGTCGGCCTCACCGGCGGCGCTGTAGTAGCCGGCGCCCTCGTACGGCAGGATCGTGGCGCCCACGGCGCGGATGCCGGCCTGGTGCGCCCGGGCGATGAACTGCCGGTACACCGCGATGAGCTGCTCCGGTTCGAGGGTGCCGCGGCTGTTGCCGATGTCGTTGATGCCCTCCAGCAGCACGACCGAGCGGACGCCGGCCTGTCCGAGCACGTCACGGTCGAACCGCGCGAGGGCGGAGTCGCCCGCCGAGCCGGTGTTGGCCAGCAGCCGGTTACCGCTGATGCCGGCGTTGAGCACGCCGCATCGCCGGGCCTCGGGCAGCCGCGTCAGCCGGTCGGCCACCTGATCCGGGTAGCGCAGGTTCGCGTCGACGGTCGAGACGACCCCGTCGGTGATGGAGTCGCCGAAGAAGACCACCGATCCGGCCGCCCGGGAGACGACGTCGACGCCGGAGAGGAAGTACCGCGCGGTGTCCAGCGGAGTGAAGTCGCCGCCGGCGTCGGTGGTGGCGTCGCCGGCGGCGCGGAAGGAGGTGGCGTAGCCGGCGGGGTGCCAGGTGGTCGGGCCGGTGGGGCCGGGCAGGTACGTGCTGACCACCAGGTCGGAGTTCGCGGCGACCTTCAGGCGCAGCGGATCGGACCACCACTCGGATCCGGCGGGGATCGTGACCGACCGAACGCCCGCGAACGTGACGGGGCGCAGGGCCCGCTCGGTCACCTGCGGCGTTCCCGATCCGCCGGAGCGCGGGGCCACGGTGACCGCGCCGACGGTCAGGGGTGTGGTTCCGTAGACGTTGCTGAGGCGTACCCGGATGCTGTCGCCGCCGATCGACAGGTGCGCGACCTGCCGCAGCGTGGTGTCGGTGAACCCGGTGGCCGACGTGCCGGTGGTCCTCGGCTCGGCCACCGCCACCGTCCAGCTGCCGATCCAGTCGGCGCGGGCGTGCGACTGCGCGGTGGCGCTCGCCGGCAGGAGGCCGATCACCGCGGTGAGCGTCGCGGCGGTGGTGAGGCGTACTCGTAGACGTTTCGATGTCACACCCAGCTCCTCGTCTCGAGTTTCAGGAAGGGGTCGCCGGCCGGCGGGGCCGATGAAATCACGTACCGTGATCATCTGATAGCGCATCGACGGTCATCGGTACGGTCAGCGCGACGAGTGGACGGTTGGCTGAGCCGAGCGGCGAGCGGGGCTGCGATCAGCGGCCGCCATCTTGGCGCGCCTCCGCCGCCACCCGGTCCCGCAGCGCGGCCAGCGCCGGGCTGACCAGAACGGTCAGCGGCTGCGGCTGAGCCAGCCGTCGCGCCGACCCGGGCAGCCAGGTGAGCTCCGCCTCGAATCGCCGCCGCGCGGCGCGCACCAGGTCGGCGGGGGCACACGTGTCGAGGCGGCGTCCGTCGCACATCACCGGCACCAGCAGCGGCTCCCGGTCGGCGGGTACCGGCTCGTCGCGGAGCCCGATCACGTCGCACGCGACACCTGTCGCATCCCGGAACACCTGCTTCGGGCCGGGGAGCGTGGCCTTGCCGGGGGAGAGTTTCAACACCGGCCGGTCACCGATGGAGACCAGCTTGTACGCGCTGTCCAGCGACGGCGCGTCGTAGGAGACGCCCATCTTCGTCCCCACGCCGTACCCGTCGATGGGCGCGCCCGCCGCGACGAGGCCGGCGATGACGTCCTCGTCGAGGCTGCCGCTCGCCACGATCCGGGCTCGGCCCAGCCCCGCCTCGTCGAGGATCGCCCGGGTCTGCCGAGCCAGCGCCGCGAGGTCACCGGAGTCGAGCCGGACCCCGAACGGGCCGGTCAGCCCCAGCTCCTCCACCACGTCGACGGCGGCCCGCACCCCGTCCGGTGTGTCGTACGTGTCCACCAGGAAGATCGGGTCGACCGGGAAGTCGGTGGCGAAGGCCCGGAACGCGGACCGTTCGTCCGGGAACGCCTCCACGTAGGAGTGCGCCATGGTGCCGGACGGGGTGAGGCCGTAGCGGACGGCCGCCTCGACGTCGCTGGTCGCCGCGAAGCCGGCGATGGCCGACGCCCGGGCGACCCCCGCCCCGGCCTCGAACCCGTGGGTACGCCGGAACGCGAAGTCGATCAGTTGAGCGTCGCCCGCGGCGATGCGGCAGCGGGCGGCCTTGCTGGCGATCGTGGTCTGGAAGGTGATCAGGTTGAGTACGCCGGTCTCCACCAGCTGCGCCTCGGCGATCGGCGCGGTGACCTCCAGCAGCGGTTCGTCGGCGAAGACCACGCGGCCCTCCGGAACGGCCCAGACGTCGCCGGTGAAGCGCAGCGTCGACAGCGCGGCCAGCGTCGACCGGTCGAAGCCGCCGACCCGGCGCAGGTAGTCGAGGTCGGCGGCGTCGAGCGAGAAGTCCTCCAGGAACGTGAGCGCCTCGGCCAGTCCGGCGGCCACGAGGAAGCCCCGCCGGGACGGAAGCCGGCGGGAGAAGAGGCTGAACGTCGCCGGCCCGGTCATTCCGTGCCGCAGGTAGCTGGCGGCCATCCGCAGCTCGTACAGGTCGGTCCGCAACCCACTCATGTCGCCTCCTCAACCACGGCACCACTGTGGTGGACGCGGAGTCGGGATGTGTGGGAAACGGGAGATCCCGGGCGGCGCGTCCCGACCAGCGGGCGTCGAGGTCGGCTACGGGCCGGTAGGCGGTTGTCCCGGTCGATGTCGACAAGCATGATCGTTCTGTGCGGCCTTGGCGCGGCCGGGCCTGGAGGCTCGGTAGGCCGCACCGGTGGGTACCAGTCCACCGTGTGAGGTCCAACGAGGAGGTGACCGGAGGAATGTCATGCAGGATGAGTTGCAACGCCTCGTCGACGCGCTTGCCGCGTATGCAGGACGACCCGCGCTGATCGAGGACCGGCGCCAACGGGTGGTGGTCTACAGCGAGCACAACGGACCGATGGACGACGTACGGCGCGCCTCGATCCTGCGCCGGCAGACCACCCCGGAGGTGATGGCCTGGTTCCGTAACGTCGGCATCATGGACGCCCGGGAACCGGTACGCACACCGGCCTCCGGGGAGCTGGACCTGCTGCCGCGGGTCTGCGTACCGATCCGTCACCAGGATCTGCTGCTCGGGTTCGTCTGGTTCATCGACCCGGAGGGCACCATGGCCGACACGGACATCGCCGCCACCGGTCTGATGAGCGAGCTGTCGCTGGCGCTCTACCGGGAGAACCTCCTCGGCGAGCTCGCCTCGCAGCGGGAGACCGAGGCCGCCCGAACGCTGCTCTCCGACAACGAGGCGACCCGGGTCCGGTCGGTACGCGCCCTGCGTGAGGCCGGCATGATCGCCGACGGGTCGGCGACCGCCCTCGTGGCGCAGCTCGTCGCCTGCGACGGGGATCCGCTCGACGAGCTCGCCCGGCTCGCCCTGGAGCAGGCCCTGGTCACCACCCGGCGGTGGGTCGGCACCCGGGAGGCGCTGCACCTGGTCCGCGACGACCACGGGGTGCTGCTGATCGCCGGTGGTCGGGGCGCGGGACGCCCCTCCCCCGAGGTCGCCGCGAAGCTACTCGACGACAACCTGCGGCATACGACCCGGGGCCTCGGCTCGATCGAGCGTGCGGTGGTCGGGATCGGGCAGACGCGGCCCGGCCTGGCCGAGGCCTTCGGGTCGTACGGGGAGGCGTTGCAGGCCGCCCGGGTCGGCGTACGGCTACCGGCCCTCGGCGGCGTGGTCTCCTGGTCGGGTCTGGGGATCTACCGGGTGCTGTCCCGGCTGGAGGGGCGGCACCTCGACATGGCCGACGTGCACCCGGGTCTGGAACGGTTGCTGCGCGAGCAGCCCAATCCGGTGCTGTTGCGGACCCTGGAGCGCTACCTCGACCTGGCCGGCAACGCCCACGCCACCGCCGAACAGCTCCGGCTGCACCGGACCACGCTCTACTACCGGCTGCAACGGATCGAGGAGCTGGCCGAGACCGACCTGAAGAACGGCAACGAGCGGCTCTGCCTACACCTGGCGCTCAAGCTGGGCCGGCTCACCGGCGCGTACCACCCGGAGGACTGACGGAGCGCGCCGTGCCGGGGCACGGCGCGGCGTCACTGTCGCCCGTCGCGGCGGATCGTCCGCACTCCGAGCCCGATCGTGGCGATCACGAGCAGGGCGCCCAGGAGCTGGAGGCCCGGGGAGTCGTCGGCCTCGCCGTACACGACGGCGGCGACGCCGATCACGACGGCGAGGAGGGCGACGGGGGCGAGGATGACGTACCTCATCGGGTCTCCTTCCGGCGGCCGAGGCCGGCGGCGGTCTCGTGGGTGGGCGCGTCGACGGTCGACGTCGCCGGCAGGTGCGGCGAGGTGCTCATTCGTCGACCCATTCGAGGAGGTCACCGGGCTGGCAGTCGAGCACCCGGCACATGGCTTCGAGGGTGCTGAACCGGACGGCCTTGGCGCGACCGTTCTTCAGCACCGCGACGTTGGCGGGTGTGAGCCCGACACGTTCGGCGAACTCACCGACGCTCATCTTGCGCTTGGCGAGCTGGACGTCGATGCGTACGACGATCGGCATCAGATCACCGCTTCCATGTCGGTACGCAGGGTGGTGGCCTGGCGCAGCAGGGCACGCATGACGACCATCAGCAGCCCGATCACCGCGACGCCGATCAGCAGCAGGAGCAGCACGAGCGGAGCGCCAGGGTCGTCCGCGTTGATCCCGACCCAGAGGAACACGCCCAGGAGCACCACCCAGGCGGCGGCGATGGCCCACACGATGGCGTCGACCCAGGCCAGGGCGGGCTGGCTGAAGATCCGGTCGTTCTTGACCATGCTGAGCAGCTTCCAGGTCGCCACGATCACCACCTGGACGCAGAGCACCCAGAAGACGGTGATGGCGGTCAACGGCCACCTGAGGTAGGCGTCCTGCGGGGACTCCTTGGCCATGTGGGCGAACTGTCCGGGCAGCGACAAAGTCTGGAACAGGACCAGGATCCCGAACAGCAACACGAGGAAGACTCTGAGAGCGGCTACCGCCCGATGTTCCGTCACCATGTATCGACTATCACCCGTTACCTATCGAAAGTCAATAGGTTCAAGGATTCGGCAGGGCCGGCAACGGCACGCCGACCTGTCGTGACCGCCGGTGGCGTCCGGAGGTTTGGACGCCACCCGATCCGTCGGAGCCGGGCCCTCAGCCCTCGATGTCGCGCGGATCCCGGCTACGCGGGTACGTGTTCTTCTCCCCGATCGTGCCGTCCTGCTTCTTGATCACGTGCTCCGTGCCGCGCTCGACAGCCGTGTCCCGGCCGGCGGCCGCCGCCTCCGACTTCGTGTCGTGCGTGCTGCTGGCGCGCTCGTTGCCCTCGGGACGGTTCTTCCACTGCCCGTCCTCCTGGTACGTCTCGACGTCGCCCTTCGACATGACCTGACCTCCCTCGATCGCATGGTCGGTCACGAATACCTGCCCGCGGCGGACTCCGCCAAACGTCCGCCCCCGCTTCACCTGGTTTCGCGGGCCGGTCGCGGTAGGTTGCACAGTCATGGCCACGGTCGCCGACATCCGTCACGAACTCACCGACCTCGCCGACCCACTGCGGGCGGCGAGGCTGAGCCGGTTCCTGCAGATGGTCCCGGGCGGGTACGGCGAGGGCGACCGGGCCATCGGCGTCTCCGTGCCGGACCAGCGCAGGGTGGCCGCCCGGCACTGGCGCGACCTGCCACTGGCGGAGACGGTACGGCTGCTGACCAGCGGCGTGCACGAGGAGCGGCTGACGGCGCTCTTCATCCTGGTGCGGAAGTTCGGCAGCGGGAACGACGACGAACGGTCCCGGATCTTCGACGTCGTCCTGGCCCACACCGGCCACATCGACAACTGGGACCTGGTGGACTCGTCGGCACCGTACATCGTCGGCCCCTGGCTGATCGACAAAAACCGCGACGTCCTCGATCGGCTGGCCCGGTCGAACCTCGTGTGGGACCGGCGCATCGCCGTCATGGCCACCTTCGCCTTCATCAAGGCCGGCGACTTCCAGTGGACCTTCCGTCTCACCGATCAACTCCTGCGCGACCCGCACGATCTCGTGCGGAAGGCGGTCGGCTGGATGCTGCGCGAGGTCGGCAACCGGGACCGGGCGGCAGAGGAGGAGTTCCTGGCGAGTCGTTACCAGGTCATGCCACGAGTCATGCTGCGCTACGCGATCGAGAAGTTCGAACCGCGGCGACGCCGGGAGTACCTGACGGGTGCGGTCTAGGCGCACCCCGCGGTCCGCGAGAGGGCGGGGCGACACACGTCGCCCCGCCCTCTCGTCACTCGATCCGGCCTCCGGAGGTCACAGACCGGCCTTCTCGGCGGCCCTCCGGCCGCCGACGACCGGCAGCTCGATCCGGCTGCTGTCGAAGTGGACGGTGATCTCGGCCTGGTTCTGCTTCGCCCGGCTGCTGTAGCCGGAGTACGAACCGAGCAGCACCACACCGATCTGGTTCCCGGCGTCGAAGACGTAGTCCTCGGGCAGCAGCGGCACGTCGACGCTGTTCTTCTTCCCCGGCCGCAGCGGGGTCGACTTGGACAGCGAGTCGAGGTTCAGACCGTCCAGGATGCCCTTGGTGACGAGCGCCTGCGGATCGGTGGCCACGTTCTTGGCGGTCTCCCGGTAGCAGGCCTCCTCGGCGTACCCGCCCCAGTTGGCCTGCTCACCCCAGCAGTCCTCCTCGGTCAGGGTCCGGATGCCGTCGCCGGCGGTGCCGAACCGGGGACGGGTGCCGTAGTCGACGAGCAGACCGGCGAAGCTGGTGTCCTCGCCGTTCACCGACGCCTTGATCCGCACGACCGGGGTGCCGGAGATGTGCAGCGGCGCCCGCAGCGGCTGAGACAGGAACACCAGCCGGTTCGCCGTGTTCGCCGCCGGGTCCGACGGGTGCCGGATCGCGTTGGTCTGGCTCATCGACGGCGTGTCCTGGAAGGTACGGGAAACCTTGCCGTGCTCCGGCCGGACCGAGAGCGCACCAGCGGCACCCTCGGCGCCGGGCCGCAGGAACACCGAGGTCTTCTGGCTCGTCGGGATCGGCCAGTCGCGGTGGGTCTCCCAGACGTCCGGGGCCCGCTCGATGTCGGCCCGCGGCTCGTTCATGATGCCGTTCTTGACGCCCTGCAGCCAGAAGTCGAACCAGCGGTGCAGGGTGTCCACCCACTCACCCCGACGGAAGTCGAACGGGTCGACGTGGCCGGTGCCGGTCATCCAGAGCTTGCGGGGCACGTTGTTCTTGGCGAGGGCGTCCCACCACTTGCTGAAGTGGTCCGCGCGGACGTTGTCGTCGTTGATGCCGTGCACCACGAAGACACTGGCGCGCACCCGCTTGGCGTCCGGGACGTAGTCACGCTCGGCCCAGAAGTCGCTGTAGTCACCGGTGGTGTCGTCGCTCTCCACCCCGAGCCGCTCCCGGACCGGTGCGCAGTACGCCCGCCGCTCCGGGTTCGTGACTGTGTTGGAGAGGCTGCCCGAGTAGTTGTTGCCCCGGGTGACCAGGCCGTTGCTGCGCGAGTAGTCGTACCAGCTGGAGATGGCCGAGATCGGCACGATCGTGGAGAGCCCCTTGACGCCGGTCGCGGCGGCCGCGTTGGCGAGGGTGCCGTCGTACGACTTGCCGATCATGCCGGTACGGCCGTTGTGCCAGTCGGCCACGACCCGCTCGCCGGCGGCGTTGGTGCCCTTCCGCCGACCGTTGAGCCAGTCGATCGCCGTCGGCGCGCTGATGTTGTCGCCCCGTCCGCCGGTGACCGGGCAGCCCGTCGAGTGGTTGGTCCCGATCATGTCGAGCAGGATCACCGCGTAACCACGCGGGACGAAGTAGTTGTCGTAGAAGAGCGGCCACTTGTCGTTGAGGCCGTCGCCGTCGACGTCGTCCTTGCACTCGCTCTCGTTGCCCCGGCACACCGTCGAGTAGTACGGGCTGGCGTCCATGATGACCGGAACGTCCAGCCCGCGCTCGCTGGCCTTGGGCCGCATGATGTCCATGGCCACGACGTCACGGGCGCCGTCGCCGTCGGTGTCCACATCGGAGGTGACGAATACCCGCTCGCGGATCGCGTCGGCGTACCCGAACACCGGTTGGGTGACTCCGTCCCGGACGACCGGTCGGAGACGATCCCCGGACGGGCTCGCCGTCGCGGCGGCCGCCGGCAGGCCCACGGCGACGGTCAACGCGACCACCACCGACGACCGCCACCAGCTCCTCGTGGTTCGCATGGTGCTCCTTCCCTGATCCGGCACCGGCGCAGTCGCCGGCCGTTCCGGGCAGGGACGGCCGGCCGCGGGTGCGGCATGCATCGAACCCTAGAAATCCAGCCGGGACCGGTCATCGGACAGGTGCGGGAGTTGATCGTTCCCGGCTCCTACGTCTGTCGCATACCTTCGCTACCGGCCGTGACCGGCAGCCGCGCAGGCCACCGGCGCGCTGCCGGACCTGCCGGAGTGCGACAGGCGTAGCAGCGCCGGGGGGTGATTCCGTCAGGTGCCCGATGACGCACACGCCCGGCCGCCATAGGTTCGGCCGCACCAGCACGCCGAACGGTCAACCCGGCGGGCCCTGTCGCCGGTGTCGACCCGGGCGGGGCACGCCGACCGGTGAGAAGGGCAGGATGTGCGGTCCGAAGGCGCCGTGGCACTGCGGTTCGTCGGGCGGTTCGTGGTGCCGGCACTCTTCGCGGCGCTCTTCACCGCCCCGCTGTGGTTCATGGTGGTCGGCTCGCTGCGGCCCGTCGGAGAACCACCGCCGCGCACCCTGGAGCTGCTGCCGCCGGACCCGACCGTGGCCGCGTACACCCGGCTGCCGGAGCTCATCCCCCTCTTCCGCTACCTGGCGAACTCGGCGCTGGTCGTCGCGATCGCTGTGCCGGTGACCGTGCTCGTCGCGTCGCTGACCGGCTTCGGGCTGCGCCTGCTCAGCCCGGCGGCCCGTCGTCGCGCCGTGCTCGGCCTGCTGGCGGTGCTGCTCGTACCGGTCACCGCCGTCTGGGCCACCCGCTTCGAGCTGTTCCGGCTCGCCGGCGTCGTCGACACGTACGTGCCGCTGCTCGCCCCGGCGCTGCTCGCCGGCAGCCCGCTGCTCGTGCTGCTCTACGCGTGGGCGTTCGGCGGCGTACCGGAGAGCCAACTCGGGGCGGCCCGGCTCGAAGGCGCCGGCTGGTTGACGATCTGGCGGCGGGTGGCGCTGCCCCAGGTGCGCCCGGCGACCCTCGCGGTCGCCGTGCTCGCCTTCACCCTGCACTGGTCGAACCTGATCGACCCGCTGCTGTACCTGCACAGCGGCGACCGCTACACGTACCCGCTGGGCCTGCAGTTCCTGCGGCTGCTGAACCCGACCGACTGGCCGCTGCTGATGGCCGGCTGTGTCGTGGCGACCGCGCCGTGCGTCGTGGTGTTCCTGCTGGCCCAGCGCATCCTGCTGAACGACGATCCGCTGGCCGCACTGAGATCTGGAGGTCGTAGGTGAACCGATTCCGCCGGTACGCCGCCCTGGTCACCGCCGCGCTGCTGCTCGGTGTCACCGCCTGCGACAGCGGCGGCGAAGCGGAGGACGACGCGGGGATCACCATCGTGCTCTTCGGCGACGCGGATGAGATCGCCGGCTACCGCAGCATGATCGACGCGTTCGGCGACGCCCAGCCGGACGTCCCGGTGACGCTCTCCCCGGTCGCCACCCAGGACGAACTGATGGCCCGGCTGACCACCTCGTTCGCCGGCGGGCAGCCACCCGACGTCTTCCTGCTGAACTACCGCCGGTACGGGCAGTTCGCCGCCCAGCAGGCGATCGAACCGGTGCAGTCGTACCTCGACCGCAGCAGCGTGCTGAAGGAGAGCGACTTCAGTCCCCGGGCGCTGGACGCGTTCCGGTTCGACGGCGAGAAGCTCACCTGCCTGCCGCAGAACATGTCCTCCCTCGTCGTCTACTACAACGCCGACCTCTTCGCGAAGGCCGGCGTGCCCCTGCCGAAGGCGGGCTGGACCTGGGACGACTTCCTCGCCGCCGCCCGCGCACTGACCGGCGACGGGAAGTACGGCCTCGGCGTCGAACCCTCGGTTCCGAGGCTCGCGCCGTTCGTCTGGTCGAACGGCGGCGAACTCGTCGACGATCCGAACCGACCGACCGCGCTGACCCTCACCCGCAACCCGCCCACCCGCCGGGCCGTCGACTGGTTCCTCGACCTGCAACTGAAACACCACGTCGTACCACCCGACGCCGAGGAGCAGAGCGAGTCGAGCGAGGACCGGTTCCTGCGCGGCACGCTCGGCATGTACCTCAACAGCCGCGTCGCCGTACCCACGCTGCGCACCATCGAGGGCTTCACCTGGGACGCCGCACCGCTGCCGGTCGCCCCCGGCGGGGTACCCGCGTCGATCCTGCACAGCGACGCCTACTGCATGAGCGCCGGCGCACCCAACCACGACCGGGCGTGGCGGTTCATCGAGTTCGCGATGGGTGAGCAGGGACAGCAGATCCTCGCCGGGTCCGGCCGCACCGTGCCGTCCCGCCTCGACGTGGCGAACTCCCCCGTCTTCCTCGACCCGCAGGAGCCGCCACGGTCGTCCCAGGTCTACCTCGACGCCGAACCGCACCTGCGCGCCACCCCCCGCACCGGCACCTGGTCCCGTGTGGAACGGGAGGCGGACGCCCTGCTCGAGGAGGTCTTCTACGGCCGGGTCGGCCGCGAGGAGGGGCTGCGGAACCTGGAGGAGAAGATCCGCCCGCTCTTCACCCTGCCGGTGGGTGCAGGTGGGTGAGCGCGGCGCGATTCGGATCGAGTCGCTGACCAGGTCGTACGGGCGGGTGGTCGCCCTCGACGCCGTCGACCTGGAGGTGCGGGCCGGGGAGCTGATGACCCTCGTCGGCCCGTCGGGCTCGGGCAAGTCCACGATGCTGCGACTGATCGCCGGGCTCGACCGCCCGGAGCGCGGCCGGATCCTCGTCGACGGGCAGGACGTCTCCCGAGTCCCTCCGCACCGGCGGTCCGTCGCGATGGTCTTCCAGGACTACGCGCTCTACCCGCACCTCACCGTCCTCGGCAACCTCCTCTTCGGCCTGCGGGTGCGCCGGGTCCGCCGGGACGAGGCCGAACGGCGGGCGCGCTCCGCCGCCGAGCGGTTGGGCCTCGCCGATCTGCTCGACCGCTACCCCGACCAGGTCTCCGGCGGGCAGCGTCAGCGGGTCGCGCTGGCCCGCGCGCTGCTGCGCGAGCCCGCCGTGTACCTGCTCGACGAGCCGCTGGCCAGCCTCGACGCGCCGCTGCGCTTCGCCACCCGCGCCGACCTGCTCGCGCTGCACCGGGACCTCGGCAGCACCACCGTTCACGTCACGCACGACCAGGCGGAGGCGATGACCCTCGGCGACCGGGTCGCCGTCCTCGACCGCGGCCGGATCCGCCAGCTCGGGCCACCCCAGCAGGTGTACGACGAACCCGCCGACACGTTCGTCGCCGGATTCCTGGGCAGCCCCCCGATGAACCTGGTGCCCGGCGGTGGTCTGCTCGGCGGCTCCCCCGGCCTGATCCTCGGCGTACGTCCGGAGGACCTGATCCTCGACTCCGACGGGCCGATCGAGGTCAGCGTCGACGCGGTGGAGGCGCTCGGCAGCGAGAGCATCCTGCTGACCCGGGCCACCGACGGCACCCGGCTCACCGTACGGGCGGCGGCCCGCTGCGGGGTACGGCCCGGTGACACGGCCCGACTGCGGCCGGACCCGGCTCGCCTGCACCACTTTGACGCCGAGACGGGACGGCGGAGGTGACCTCGGATCGCGGCCGTAAACCAATGACCGCGTGGGCGTTCCTCACCCCGTACGCGATCGCGGTCGGGCTCCTGATCGCGCTACCGGCGCTGCTCAACGTCGGCTACGCCTTCACCGACCACACCGGACTGACGCGTGATCCGCAGTTCGTCGGCCTCTCCAACGTCCGCCGGATGTTCAACGACGGTTTCCTGCTCGACAGCGTGCGGGCCTCGGCGATCCACCTGGCGCTGGCCGTACCGCTGCGGCTGCTCGCCGCCGTCGGCCTCGGCCTGCTGCTGGCCGCGCCGCGACCGGGCGGACGCTGGTTCCGGGCCGCCGTGTACCTGCCGACGGTCGTACCGGACGTGGCCCTCGCGGTGCTCTTCCTCTGGGTGCTCAACCCGCTCTACGGCCCGCTCAACCAGCTGCTCGGTCTCTTCGGGCACTCCGGCTTCACCTGGCTCTCCGACCCCGACACGGCCCGGCTCGGGGTGGCGCTGATGCTGATGTTCCCCATCGGTGAGGGCTTCCTCGTCGTCCTCGCCGCCCGCCGGATGCTCGACGGCCGGCTCTACGAGGCGGCGGCGCTGGAGGGCTGCGGGCCGTTCGGCCAGCTGCGCCGGATCACCCTGCCGTTGCTCGCCCCGGTCCTGCTGCTGCTCGCCGTGCGGGACACGATCCTGACCCTGCAGGTCAACTTCGTGCCCGCCTACATCCTCACCGACGGTCGACCCGCGAACGCCACGCTCTACCTGCCGGTCTACATCTTCGACCAGGCCTTCGAGTTCTCCGGCTTCGCGTACGGCGCGCTGATCACGACCGTCCTCATGGTGGTCACCGCGATCGTCATCACCGCGCTGCTGCTCGTCGTACGACGGTGGCGGGTGCTGCGCTGAGCGTGCCATGCTGCGACGGTGAGACTCCGGATACTCGCCGTCGTCGTCACCATCCCGCTGCTGCTCGTCGCCTGCGGCACGGACTCCGGTCCCGGGCAGCGGCCCGCCGGACGGGGGCCGGAGATGCTGGCGAACCTGCCCAGTTGCGACCGGGTGCCGCTGGACACCGGCGCCGAGGTGCAGGCGCGGGTCTCCGGCCTGCTCCTGCCCGAGGACGCCCGGGTGACGTCCGTCGTGGAGCAGGGCGCGCTCACCACGGTCGAGGCGACCGTCCGAATGACACCGCTGGACGTGCGCGCCCATTACGAGCAGCGCGGCGACCTCGACCTGCTCCGCATCGAGGACGAGATCTTCGAGACCGAGGTGCTGATGCGGGCGCAGCAGCGACGAACGTACCTTCGTGCCACCGCCCTCTGCGCCGACGGAACGACGCTGACCGCGGTGGTGGGCCCGGACTCGGAGGACGCGGGCCTGCCCGAGTTCCAGAGCCGATAGCGTCGCCGTGCGCTGCCACGCCGATGGCCGCCGTCAGGCGATCGACGCCTGTGGCGGGAGAGCGGCCTCCGGTTCGCCCCGGGAGGCGCGTCCGGCATTGATCACGTACGCGAGCGCGTACGGAGTGATCGCCAGGTAGAGGACGGCCTCGGTCACCACCACGTCCGTGATCAGGAAGATCTCCCACGGTGTCGGCCTCGGCAGGCCGAACGACCAGTCGGTCCAGGTGGTGAAGAGCCAGAGCGGCGCGGACACCCGATCGACGGTGTCGTACTGCGCCATACCGTCGATGATCGTGCCCGGTCCGGCGGGGATCTGGTTCACCACGGTGAGGACGACGGCCAGGTCGGCGGCGACGAGCGCACCGATGACGCCGAAGCACCATGCGGCGCGGACCCGGCCCCGTCCGGCGAGCGCGGCCGCGCCCCAGAGCACCAGCGTCAGGAAGGTCAGCCAGCTCAGCAGGCCGGGGGCGGCGCGGACCAGACCCTCGACGCTCATCGCGTACTCGATGCCGACGATGACGACACCGACCGGAAGCATGATGCCGAGCGCCGTACGCAGCGGCCCGGTCAGCGCGGAGCGGCGACCCCAGCGCGCCGCGAACCGGGCCAGGAGCACCGCCAGCCCGGCCGTCATCGCCGTCCAGAGCGGCATCTGCGCCCGCGTCCACCAGGCGAAGGCGGTGAGCAGAAGCTGGCTCACCACGACGTTCATCACGATCCCGCTGATCACCACGATGGCCACGCCGCCGAACGGGGCGAGCAGCAGCGCGGCCGCGGTCCGGCCGACCGGTCCGCGTACCGGCTGCCGGCCGGCGAGCGGGCCGTCGGTCCTGCTCAGCGCGAGGCTCGCCGCGAAGCGCAACATCCGCAGTCGCCGCCGCCGCGTGGCGAGGACGTGCAGCTCGGCGCTCCACTCCCGCCGCAGGTCGTCGCGGAGCGCGGCCGGCCAACGCCGCGCGGCCGCGTCCAGCAGGGCGTCGGCGAGCCGGCGGGTCACCACGCGGCCGCGCCCCTCGGCTCGGCGTTCCCCCGGGCCGGCCGCGCGTCCCGGTTGAGGGCGTGCAGCTCGGCGAGGGCCTGGCGGGCGGCGGTGGCTCCTTCTGCGGTGAGCCGGTAGTAGCGGCGCGCGGGCCGGCCCTCGGTGGCGGGGTCGATCGTCTCCCAGTCGGCCTCGACCCAGTGGGCGCGCTGAAGCCGGTGCAGCACGGGGTAGACGGTGCCGCTGGGCAGGCCGGTCAGCTTCATGAGATCCAGCCCGTACCGCTCTGCGTCGGGCTCGGCCAGCAGGGCCGAGAGCACTTTCACCACCGGAAGCGTCAACCGCACCCGGGCAACTATATCGGTTGTCTACATAGGGTGTTCCCCCCCATCCGAACCGCCGGCCGGCCGGCATGTGTGATGGGCGTCACAGCACGGCGCGATAGGCCGATGGACGTCGGCTCCGACCAGTTGATGAGCGGACGGTGCCGCCCGAGGAGAGGAACGACAATGACGAAGGTTCCGAGCATGGGGTTCGACGGCTGGTGCGACGAGATCCTCACCCAGACGCGGTTGCTGGCCGCGCACCTGCCCGGCACCGACCTCCGCACGCCGGTGCCGTCCTGCCCCGGCTGGACGGTCGGCCAACTGGTGCGGCACGTCGGCGCGGGACACCGCTGGGCGGAGGAGACCGTACGCACCAAGGCCGCGTCACCGCTGCCCGACACCGAGCTGCGCGAGCTCTCCGGGCACGTGGACGGCGACCCGGCGACTCTCGGACCGTGGCTCGCCGAGGGCGCCGCCCGGCTCACCGAGGCGCTGCGCACGACCGGGCCGCAGACCGAGGTCTGGACGCCGATTCCGGGCCGGACGGACGCGGCCTTCTACGCCCGCCGGTTCGCGCACGAGACCCTGGTGCACCGCGCCGACGCCGCACTGGCGTTGGGCGTGCCATTCACCGCCGATCAGGAGGTCGCGGCGGATGCGCTCGACGAGTGGATGGAGCTGGACACGCTGCCGGTCATGCTGGAGATCAAGCCCGAGCGGCGGGAGCTGCTCGGGCCGGGGCGCACCCTGCACCTGCACGCCGTGGACACCGCGCCAGATCTAGCGGCGGAGTGGCTGGTCGACCTCACCGGCGAGGTCGTCACCTGGCGGCGCGCGCACGAGAAGGCCGCAGTCGCCGTGTGCGGCCCGCTCATCGAGCTGCTGCTCACGGTCTATGGACGCCGGCCGCTCGGGGACGGCACGGTGCAGGTCATCGGCGACCGCGAGCTGCTGGAATCCTGGCTGGCCAAGGTCAGCTTCGGCTGAGTGCCGCCAGATCCTCAGGCGTGCCTGGCGGCGGACCGCCGACCGGCGGCTCGGATGACGTCGCGGTAGACGGCGAGGGCGGGCTTGGCCCGGTAGGTGTCCGTGACGATCCCCAACGTTCCGGTGGGCTGGGTGGAACCGCTGTCGGCATCGCGCAGGCTGAACAACTCGTACTGGGCGATGTTCAGCGACTCGGCAGCGGCGAGGATGGCGTCGAGCATGTCCGACAGCGAGTCGCACTGCGCCTGCTCGGTGCGCGGCGCCCCGCTCGGGCTGCCGTTCTCCGCGATGTGGATCGGGACGCTGGGCGGGATGTGAGCGCGAGGCAGCGAACGGCTGCGCAGGTGGTGGAGAGCGTGCGTGGTGAGCGACGCGGTGTCCCCGGGGGTGCCGCGTGGAGCGACGGGTGAGAAGGCGTCCGGGTAGAGCCCCAGGCCGACGTAGTCGACGTGGGCCGCGAAGTCCTGGTAAGGCAGGGCCGACAGGCGCCGCCAGAACTCGTCGTCGCCGCCCAACCACTCCGCCGGTTCGGCGACGGAGAAGCCGACCCGTACGTCGTGCAGGCCCCGCCGGTCCAGCGCGCCGCGCGCGTACGGGAGACCGAGGGTCAGGGCCTCGACGACGCCCGGGGCGCTTCCGTCGATGAGTGGGATGGGGAAGTTCGGCTCAAGCGTCACCTGGAGAAACCGCGTCAGATGACCGTAGCGCTCGATCACCGTGTCGAGGAAGGCCAGCCAGCCGGGCACGTCGGCGACCGCCGGAAGGTAGCTGACCACGAGATCCAACTCGCGGCGGTCCTGGACGTACCACTCGTCGGGCATCGTCAGCTGGGCGAGCTCCTTGTCGGCTCCGAGTGAGGTCACGACATCCGGCGCGGTCGCGTCGCCGAAGAAGTGCACGTACTCGCGGATGACGAAGGGTCTGCCGTCCGCCAGCATCTCCACCAGATCGCTGGTCGCGACCGGGTCGGGCGGCCGCGAGCAGAGTGTCCCCACCCGACCACCGGGATAGATCCCGAATTTCACGCGTCGGTCCCCTTCACCTCGTCGGGCTGCCGCCCGGCCAGTCGATGTCGTGTGATCGGATCCGCCGCACCAGCGTCCTGGCCCAGGCGACTTCGGCGGCGACGACGGCGCGCCAGTAGGCCACTTCGAGCATGTGCACCTCGAGCACGCCGTGCGGCTCTGCCCGCAGGGCCGCCAGCTCGTGGTCGAGCCGGTCGGCGCGCTCCTCCAGCACGGACGCGGCCAGGTCGGCCGGGAGGATCGCGACGTACGCGACGGCCATGACGAAGTCCAGGGAGGCCACCGCGGTGTCACGCAGCCCCGCCTCGACCCGCTGACGGAACTCCGCCACACCCGCCTCGGTCAGCTCGTACGTCGTACGTGGCGGCCGGTTTCCCGACCGCTCGGCAGGGCGCGCAGAGAGCAGACCGGCCCGGTCGAGCGCTTTCAGCAGGGAGGTCACCGTGCTGCGGGTGACTGACACCTGCGCATAGCGCTCGTGGAGGCGCCTCGTGAGGTCGTAGGCGTGTGCCGGCTGCTCGACGAGGAGGCCGAGCATCGGCAGCACCAGGCTGTTCCGTGTGGCGTCCAGAGGCACCGATCCAACCTATAGACGTATACGTCTAATCGCAAGAGCGGAGATCGGCATCGACAGCTGTCCTAAGCAGAGGGTGCCAATCGGCGACAGATGCCCGGTGACGTAGGTCACTCGACTGTCTAGCTTGAATCGATGGAGACCGCTTTCCCGGTCGTCACCACGCGTGGACAGGGAGACACCGCATGAAGCTCACGCTCGTCCGAAGATATCGCGGCCTCACGATGACAGTGGCGGTCGCGCTGCTGGCCACGGTCGCTCTCACCGCCTCCTCGGCACCACGGCCCGTCGCGGAGGTGTCGCTCTCCACCAACACCCCCACCGGGCCGATGGAGCTGCCCGACGAGTGGATGACCGCCCAACGGATGAGCGACGGCAGCACCGAGCTCTCCACCGCCAAGTACGCCAGCGCCCGCGGCGAGGCCGTGAAGGTCGCCGGCCACACCCGCAAGGCGTACCGCCACCTGGCCGAACGGAAATGGCACTTCTTCGGGCCCAGCAACATCGGCGGCCGGGTGGTCGACATCGCCCTCGACCCGCACGTGCCCGACCAGGTCTTCATCGCCGCCGCCTCCGGCGGCATCTGGCGCTCCAGCGACGCCGGCGCCACGTTCGAGACAGCGTGGCCGGACGGCTGGACGCAGAGCATGGGCGCGGTCGCGATGACCAGCAAGGGCGTCCTGCTCGCCGGCACCGGCGAGGCGCAACCCGGCGGCGGCTCGATCACCTTCGGCGGCGACGGCATCTACCGCTCCACCGACCGCGGCAAGAGCTGGCGCTACGTCGGCCTGCGAGGCAGTCACGCCATCGCCCGCTTCGCGATCGACCCCGGCAACGAGAACCGGATCTTCGCCGCCGCCGCGGGCAACCTCTTCGTGCCCGGCGGCGAGCGGGGCGTCTACCTCTCCGAGAACGCCGGAAAGAGCTGGCGACGGGTACTCGCGCCACCGAACGCCACCACCGGCGCGACCGAGGTCGTCATCGACCCGAGCAACCCCCGCCGGGTGTACGCCGCGATGTGGGACCACCTGCGCGAGCCGCACCAACGCACGTACGGCGGCCCCGGCTCCAGCCTCTGGCGCTCCGACAACGGCGGCCGCACCTGGCAGCGGATGACGACCGGCCTGCCCACCGACGCCGACCAGGGCCGGTGGGGCCTCGCCCTCGCGCCCAACGACCCGCAGCGGCTCTACGCCTACGTCGGCACCGCACTGGGCCCGTTCCGCGCGTTCTACCGCTCCGACGACGGCGGCGACAGCTGGACCCAGACTCCGGTCACCGCCGGCCAGGCGTCCCAGTCCACCTTCAGCTGGTGGTTCGGCAAGCTCTTCGTCGACCCCGGCAACGCCGACCACGTCTTCCTCACCGGCGTGAACCTGATGCGCTCCACCGACGGCGCGCAGAGCTTCAGCTCGGTGGGCGGAGTGCACGCCGACCAGCACACGATGCGCTGGGATCCGAAGGTGCCCGACCGGGTCTACCTCGGCAACGACGGTGGCTTCTACCGGTCGCAGGCCAACGGCGCGAGCGGCTGGGTGAAGTCCACCTACGAGCCGTACACGCAGTTCTACACCGTCGACGTCGCCGAGACCGACCCGGTGCTGAAGGTGGGCGGCGCGCAGGACAACGGCTGCAATCGCGGCTACACCGGCGTCGGCGGCCCGTGGACCGCCATCGGCTGCGGCGACGGACTCCAGGTGATCATCCATCCGGAGCAGTCGAACATCGTCTTCGGGTGCAGCCAGTACGGCTCCTGCTACCGCTCGGAGAACTCCGGCGCCGCCCCGCGCCAGACCATCGGCGCCGGGCAGACCACCTCCGACCGACGCAACTGGCTCACGCCGCTGCAGTTCGACCCCACCGACCCGAACGTCATGTACTACGCCGGCAACATCGTCAACCGGTCCACCGACAACGGCCGCACCTGGACGCCGATCAGCCCCGACCTCACCGGCGGCGGCCCCAACGACCCGTCCGGCTACCCGTGGGGCACCATCACCACGATCGCCGCGGCGCCCACCGACGGGAACAAGCTCTACGTCGGCACGGACGACGGACGGCTCTGGTGGACCGACGACCTCGGCGGCACCTGGCACCAGGTGAACCCGGGGCAGCTGCCCGGCACCTGGGTGACCCGGGTGGCGGTGCACCCGACCGACGAGAACATCGCCTACGCCACCTTCTCCGGCTTCCGCTCCGGCAGCGATCGCGCCCACGTGATGATCACCCGCGACGGCGGGTCCACCTGGCGCGACATCGGACGGGGCCTGCCGGACGCGCCGGTCAACTTCGTCGAGCCGACCACCGACGGTCTGCTGCTCGTCGGCACCGACGTCGGGGTGTTCATGTCGGCGTGGAACGGCGGCGAGTGGGCGGCACTCGGCGCCAACCTGCCCCAGGCCGCCGTGATGTACCTGCGCTACCACGAGACCAGCCGGCAACTGACCGCGGCCACGTTCGGCCGAGGCGTCCACGACCTCACCGTCCCGAAGTGCCCCGCGGCGTCGACCCGGCTGCCGCTGAAGCCCACCGGGGTCGGCGTGGTCGGTGCGCTCGCCTCCTGTCGCAAGGGCTGACCGCACGCCGGACGGATCGACCGGCCGTAACGACAGTGCGGCCCCGGCACATCGTGCCGGGGCCGCACCGCGTACGCGAGGACGGTCAGTCGGCCTTGTATGCCCGGATGATCGTCTGGTCGATGCCGCTACCACCGCTGGCACCGGCCTTCACCCGCAGGGAGACGGCCTGACCCGCCGCGGGAGCCGGCAGCTCGACGCGGTACGCGTCGTCGTGGCGGCTGGCCCGGGCCACCTGCCACGTCTTGCCGTCGTCGGTCGACGTCCACACCTGGAAGGAGGTCACCTTCTGCGTGGGCACGCCCTTGGTCTGCCGGACGGTGAACTCGCCGGTGCCACCGGTGAGGTGGTTCCCGGCGTCCATCGGCAGCGCGTAGTCGACCGCGAGCAGCGGCAACGGCACGCTTCCCGTGCCGGTCGGGCCGGCCGAGCGGAACGTCCAGGAGGTGTTGACCTTCGTCGAGATGGGCAGGATCAGGCTCGTGTCGAGGTCGAAGGTCACCCGGTAGTCCGCCGCCTGCTGCGGCACCGTGAAGTCGGCCCGCGAGGCGTTGCGCTCCTCGACCAGCTTGCCATCGCGGTAGAGCGACAGCTTCCGGTTCAGGCCGATGCCGCCACCCTGGAGGCAGTCGGCACGCCCGTGCTGGTCGGTGAGCATGGCCAGGTCGACGTGCAGGTTGCCCCGCGTCCGCGACGGCGCGGTGGCGCACGTCTGTGCGTCGCCCTTGTTCACGATCCCGTCGACCCAGTCGGAGTGCAGCGGCTGCCGCGCCCAGACCTTGGAATCCCGGCTACCGGGCTGGTAGCTGCGCACCTGCTCCTGGGCGGGCAGGCCGCCGTAGACGGCCTCGTCCATGTAGAGGTAGCCCGGCGACAGGTAGGAGGTGCGGTTCGTCGGCAGGTCGAAGTTGCGGAGCTGGGTCAGGTACACCCCGTCGGGCGCGAACATGGCACGCCGCAGCGAGGTGTACATCTCCGGCGAGTCCATCTGGTTGAACCGCTCGTCGACGCGGGCGAGCTTGGCCTGCTCGGCCTTGCTCACCCGGTACGTCGGGTCGGCCGGAACACCGCCGGTGTACTCGTGGGCCAGATCGTAGGCGTACGGGTCCGCCGTGCCCTGCGGTGACTGGAGGAAGAAGGCGGAGTACGCCCGCAGCGAGCCGATGCTCGGCTTGCGCAGCGGCGACACCGAGACCTTCGCCCCGCCGCCGAGGCCGGTGACGCTGTTCCACCAGAACTGGCCGTTCTTCGCGGCCTGCTGGTAGATGAACGAGGCGAGGATCGGCGTGGTGGGCGCCCCGTCGACGATCGCCGTCACCGGCCGGGCCGTCGCCGGGTCGAGGGTGATGCTCCGGTTGCCGCGGATCGCCACGTCGGTGTCTCCGACGTACGCCCCCGCCTGCGCGTCGGTGGCCGGGTCGTACGAGGTGTACGCGGCGGTGACCGCGTACCGTCCCTCCGCGACCCGCACCGTCACCGACTCGCCCTGCGCGAAGAATGCGCCGCCCGCGGAGATGAGTGGGTCGTCGAGGTTGGTCACCAGGACGCCGACGTAACTGTCTGCGCCCTCCGGCACGTCGGCCATCGGCTTGGTGTTCACCGTCAGGTCGAAGCTGCGCGGCTCGACGTAGAAGCTGACCGGCGTGGTGGCGACCGGCTTGTGCCCGGCGGCCCGGGCGGTGACGGTGGCGAGGTAGTAGCCCGGCTTGCCGGCCAGGGCGGCACGGTTGATCCGCAGCGTGGTGCCGGCGGTCGAGCCGCGCTTGACCTGCACCTTGTTCGTGGTGAGGGTGACCGCGCCGCGCGGGGCGGTGCTGCCGTCGTGGTTGACGGCGGTCACGTCGAGGTCGAGGTTGACCGTGGCCGGCGTGTTGTCACCGGTCCAGGTGAGCGTCGTCGCGGCGGTGCCGGACTGCGGGTAGCCGAAGGTGCCGAGGTCGACCGCCGGCCGGTTGCTGGTCGGGCCGGAGAGCGCCCGGACCGCGTTGAGCCGGCCGGCGCCGACGGCGTACGGGTCGACGGCGGTCATCGGGTCGGCCGCGCCGACGAGCGCCGCCTTGAGCCGGTCGGCCTTCCAGTCCGGGTGCCGCTGGACCAGCAGCGCGGCCGCGCCGGCCGTGTGCGGGGCCGCCATCGACGTGCCCGTGAGGCCCTCGTAGTACTGGTCGATCGGGTCCTGCAGGTTCGTGCCCGCGGCCCTGGCGGCCACGATGTCGACGCCCGGCGCCACGACCTCCGGCTTCGCCACGGACGTGTCGACGAGCGGCCCGCGGCTGGAGAAGTCCGCCAGCCTGCCGTCGCGGTCGACAGCACCGACGGTCAGCGCCGTCGCGGCCGAACCCGGCGCGGAGATCGCGCCGCCGTTGTTGCCGGAGGAGATCACGAAGAGGGCGCCGGTCTTGCGGCTGGCCGCGTCGACGGCGAGCGCGAGCGGGTCGGTGCCGTTGTCGGCGGACTCGCCGCCGAGGCTCATGTTGATGACGTCCGCGCGCTCCGCCGCCCACTCGACCGCCCGGATGATCTGCGAGTCGTCGCCGAATCCGTTGTCGTCGAGGACCTTGCCGATCACGAGCTGCGCGTCGGGCGCGACCCCACGCCGCTGCCCGTGGGCCGCGGCGCCGGTGCCGGCGATGGTGGACGCGGTGTGCGTACCGTGGCCGTTGTGGTCGACGGCGTCGCCGCCCTCGACGGTGAAGTCGGCCTTCTCCACCACCCGACCGGCCAGGTCGGGGTGGGCGAAGTCGGCGCCCGTGTCGAGCACCGCGACGCGCACACCCTTGCCCGTGTACCCCGCCTTCCAGGCGTCGGGCGCGCCGATCTGCTCCAGGTTCCAGTCGAGGTCGCTGCCGTGCTGCTTGCCGGCGATCGGCGCGACGCCGGTGGGCCTGGTGGTGCTCAGGCCGGTGGCGCGGACCTTGCGGTCCAGCCACACCTTCTTCGCCCCCGCCAGCAACGAGTTCGTCGCCAGCTTCGCCGTCGCCTCGCTCTTCTTGGGCACGTGTCCGGCGACCGCCTCGATGAGCGGTAGCTGCTGCACGTCGGCGAGCGCGGCCACCCGGGCGGCCTTCACGGCCGGCTGCACGATCACCGGCAGCGTCGTGGTGCTCTCGTCGTCGTAACCCTCGGCGATGAGCGTGGTCACGTCGAACAGGTCCGGATCGAGAATCGCGCCGATCTTCGACGCGACGCTCGCGGGAGTGATGTGCAGGTGGCCGTCGGGGCCACACGACTGGTGGAACACCGCGTTCGGCTTCGCGGGCTGCACGGACGCCTGCGGGCACCCGGAGCCGCTGCTTCGTACGGTCACCACGTCGCCGGTCAGCAGCGTGATCGTGTGGGTCGTCCCGCCGGCGTCGGCTCTCACCGCGCTCGACGCGGCGATGTGGCCGGGTTCGGCTGACGCCGGCCCGCCCGGCACCGCGCCGAGCGCCGTCGCTGTCACCGCGGCGGCCACCAGCCAGCGTGTTCTTCTGAGCATGTCGCTCCTCACAGGATTAGTCGCCACTTCTCGCTCAAGGGGGCTCGAGAAGTTGATCACACGCTAATCCTGGGGGAATTCGGCGGGAAGACGGGGTACGCAGCCGGTCGTGTGAGGTGATCGGTCCTGGTGGTGGCGGCCTCGGACGTGATACGGCCAGGAAAAGTCAGGGCAGATCGCACCAGCACGCACGATGCCGGACAGGCGACGGCCGCGGCGCCCGAGGGAGCGCCGCGGCCGTCGTGGTACGGCTGTGGTCACCTGCGCGGCAGGACCGCCTTACCCTTGCGGTAGTTGTTGCCCTTGCCGTCCGGACGGTAGTTCTTCTCGACGTTCCCGGCGGCGTCGACGGAGAACCAGTGGACCTCGGTGCCGGCCGGGACGGTCAGCGTCTCGCCGCCCTCCCGGATGCCCGCCGAACCGTAGAGCGTGGAATCGTACGTCGGCTTGGCGCCGTCGAGGGTGTAGAAGACCGACGCCGGCTCGGAGACGTCGAACGTCACGTTCACCATGCCCGGGCTGGAGCTCGGTGCGACGTTCATGGTGCTCGTCGGCCGCTTCTTGTCCGACTCGAAGTCCCGGGCGACCCGCATCAGCTCGACCAGGCCGTTGGAGAACTCCATCGCCTCGGCGTGCGCCTCGTCCCACTCCGGCTGGAAGGACGTGCCGACCTCGAAGTTCCAGGCGTAGATGCCGTACTTGTACCAGAGCATGTCGCCGGAGTTGCCCGCCGCCGAGTAGAGCACGTCGGAGATCGGGCCGGTGCGGGCCGGGGTGACCGCCATGTTCCGGTGCTGCTTGATCGCGGTGAGGATCCGCGAGGAGGCGCCCCAGAAGAACGACTCGTCGGCGAGCGACGGGCGCGGCGCCGAGGTGCGGTCCGGCAACGCGTACGCGCCCGGCGACCACATGAAGTAGTTGCCCGACGAGTGCAGGTTCATCGAGAACTTGATGTTCGGCCGGGAGGCCAGCCAGTCGAGGTTCCGGTTCTCCGGCTCCGACAGCTCGCTCGGGCCGGCGTAGGTGCCGCTGGTGCAGCTCGACGAGGCGCCCGAGTAGCCGTCGAAGAGGCTGTACTCGGTGTAGTTGCGGTTGTTGTCCACGCCCCAGGAGTCACGGCCGAGGAAGTCGGCCGCCCCGGTCGTCGGGCAGTGGTTGGTCATGTTCTTGCGCTGGGAGTTGAAGTCGTAGAACGAGTAGTGGCCGCCGTCCGGGTTGATCGACGGGGCGATCCAGATGTCCAGGTCGTTCAGGAGCTGCTTGGTCCGGCCGTCGTGGTCGTAGTTGCGCAGCAGCCGCTCGGCGGTCTCGATGGTGACCAGCGGCGGCACCCACTCTCGGGCGTGCTCCTGGGCGTACGCGAGTACGCCCAGCTTCGAGCCGTCGCGGTGCTTGCCGATCCGGATCGCGTACACCGGGTGCGGGTCGCGGGAGACCGAGGCGGGGGCGCTCAGGTCGTCGGTGAGCTGGGTCCGCGGCGCGGAGGCGACCACGCCGTCGCCCGGGCTGCCCCGGTAGGTGTACGCCCGCACCAGCGTCCCGGCGTTGGCGTTCAGCGCCGCCGCCACCTGCGCCGCGGTGCTGATCACCGCGCCCGTACCGTCGGTGGCGAGGTTGACGCGGATCGCGTTGCCCGTCACGGTCACGCCCAGCGCGGCGTTACCGGTGCCCGGGTCGGCCAGTTCGACGGAGACGTCGTTGCCGCCTTCGTGACCCCAGGCGAGCGAGTCCACCGCGACCCGGCTGGCGTTGGCGGCGCCGAGCACCGCCTGGGCGTGCCGACGGTAGCCGTTGGTCTTGTACGGCAGCTCGACGACCTCGGCCAGCTTCGGGAACTCGGCGGCGAGCTGCTGGATCCGCGCGTACAGCTCGGTCGGCGTCTGGTAGCTGGTGACGAAGTCCTTCTGGTAGCCCGGCCCCTCCGGGTCGGTCCGCGGCGTGGGCAGCCACTCCTGCACCTTCGCGACGGCGACGTCGCCGGTGGGGCTGGTGATCCGGACGTACTGCGGGCGGCTGGTCACCGCCGCGGCGCCCCGGTGGTAGAGGTAGACGCCCGCGTCGACGAAGCGGGAGATGGTCTGGGTGCCGCCCGAGCCGATGGCGGTGCCCGGTCCGCTGTCCCGTTCGACGGTGAGCGTGTTCGTTGCGGTCTGGCCCTGCGCCCACTTCGCCTCGACGGAGAGGACCTGGCCGGTGCCGGAGGTGTAGTAGTCCGCGCGGATGATCTTGACGTCGGAGGCGTCGGGCGCGGTCGGGTCGCCGGCGGTGGCGGCGAACTCCCGGTTCTCCGACCGGTGCTCGGCGATGGTCGCCTCGCGCTCCGCGACGCGGTCGCGGGCGTCCGCCGGACGGTGCAGCACCTCACCGAGGGTGAAGCCCGCGGCGGTCAACCGGTCGGCCTCGCTCGGCGTGATCACGGCCTGCGCGACGACGCCGGTCTCCGTGCGTTCGACGTGGTGGTCCAGGTCGACGCCGGTGGCGACGAGCGCGTCCAGCTCCGCGGTGCCGTCGAGCAGCACCTCGACGACGCTCGCCTGCTGCCCGGCGATCGGGTCGGCCTCGGCGGGGGCGGTGGCCTGTGGCGTGACCGCCGAGGCCGGGCCGACCAGCAGTACGACTGCCGTCGCCGCGGCCAGGGCCACCGGTACGGGAAGGCGGCGTCGCCACCTCGGGGACAGGGGGTACGGCAATGTTCTCTGCCCTTCTGGCTGTTCGGCCGGGAGGCCGAAGGTGATTGCCGAGGGGCACGCCCGGGGTGCGCGGCTCCATCCGGCGAGTCGGGCGCGGCCGTTGCGGTGACCAGGCGCACGACGGTGAACGGGAAAGGTGGTGGGGAAAGCCGACCGCCGGGGTGGACGCCGCGCATCGCCGAATGTGCGACAGCGTCACGGGTTGGTGATGACGTGGTGGCGGTCGGTGAACTGAGATCATCCTCAGCGCCGCAACAGGTTCTGTCAATCCCTCGGCGGGACCGTCGAATTCGGACCGACGGCGGTGTACGTCAGCGGTGCGCGGTCCCGTCCTCCTCGAGGGTCCTGGCCATCCACGCCTCGTTGGAGACCGAGATGATCCGCTCCGCCTCGGCCACGAAGGCGTCGTCGTCGGACCAGCCGGCCCCGTCGCGGCGCAGCCGCCCGAGCCGGGTCAACTGGTCGGCCGTGCGGGCGTACTCGATCTGGTGGGCCTCGAACTGCTGGGCCGCGCCGTAGCCGACCAGCGCCGTGGTCACCGTGGCGACCACCCCCACCCAGGCGGCCAGCCCGAGACCGTCACCGAGCACCCCGACCACGCCGGAGAGCACCGCCCCGACGACGGTCAGCGCGGTGGTCGCCAGCCGGATCCGGGCCGCTCGACGGGCCATCTGCCGCGCGCCGGGAAGGTAGTACGCCTCCACCTGCTGCACCAGGCGGTGCGTCAGGTACGAGTCGACGCCGGCGACCGTCGGCAGCTGTCGACGGAGGAGCGGCAGATCCACCGTCAGCCCGACGAGGTCACCCACGTCGTCGACCAGGGCGTCGAGCCGGCGCAGCAGCACGACGTCCCGCTCGGGCCCGGAGAACGGCGCCACCCGGGCCAGGTGACGGTAGACGTCGGCCTTGAGCGCCTCGGAGACCGACCGCAGCCGGGTCCACGCCTGTACCGCCTCCCGCCCGGTCGCCCGGGCCGCCACCGGGACCAGCGCCAGCGCCACGGCGGCGAGCACCGCGAGGACGCGACTCACGCCGGCCTGCACCCCGCCGAGCTGGGCGGCGGCGGTCCCGGCGACGGCCGCCGCGATGGTCAACCCGGCGACCGCGCGACGGCCTCGGATGATCCGACCCTGCGCCCGCCCGGCCGCCCGCGACCAGACTCCCTGCTGCTGCCAGACCGCGTCGACGGCGGTCGGCGCATCGACATCCGCCACGCCCGCATCGTAGGGCAACAACGCCGGGGGCGGGCCGGCCCGACGGCGGGCGGCCGGGCCGCATCAACGCTCCCCGTGCCGGTTCACCCGACGGTTGACGGCGAGGAGGTACTCCTTCCGGTCGCCGGGATCCGGGGCGTCGCGCGGACGCCGGGGCGGTTCGCCCCGGACCGGCCGGTGATGGTCGAAGGTGGACTCGAAGATCCCCTCTCCCCTGGTCAACGCGGGCAGCCGGCGCTCCACGGCGTGCACCTGCCGCGCCGGGACCACGCCCGTCACGACTGCCGAGCCGTCCTGGGCCGCCGTGCTGTGCGGTACCGCGTCCAGCCGGGCCAGCACGGGCAGCACGGCGGCGAGGAGATCGCCCGGGGCCTCCAGCCGGAACCGGTGCATCGGCTCCTCGACCCGGGTACCGGCTTCCCGCAACGCCGCCAGCAGCACGAGCGGGGTCAGGTTCCGGAAGTCGCCGGCCGTGCTGGACATGCTCTTGTCGAAGGTGCCGTGGGCGTGGCTCTGCCGAGCCCAGTAGCCGGCGTGCGTCATGGTGACCACGCAGTCGAGGACCTGCCAGCCGTACAGTCCCTGGCGCAGCGTCTCCCGTACGGTCTCCTCGACCGCGGCGAAGAACGCCGGAGGCATCGAGCCGAGTTCGACGCCGAGCCGGAACAGGGTCCCGCTGCCGGGGCTGCCCGCCGCGACCCGCAGCCCCACGGTGGCCAGGAACGGGTTGGGCTCCACGCCGATGAGCTCGACCGCCGCTCCCGTGCCGCGTAGCCGTTCGACGTGCACGGTCGTCGTCTCCCGGAACGTGACCACCAGGCCGTACTCGTCGGCGAGAGTCGCCCCGACGACCTCCTTCTGCACCTCGCCGTAGAGTGACACGGCGATCTCCCGCCGGGTGGCGTCCCGCCGAACGTTGATCAGCGGATCCTGTTCGGCCAGGTCGCTGAGGGCGTCGTGCAGGGCGGCCCGGTCCGAAGCCCGCTCGGGCACCACGACGGTCTCCAGGCTGGGCAGGGCGAAGTGCCGGGCCGGCGCACCGGGGCGGGCGACGCCGACCCGATCACCGATCCGGACGTCGCCGAGGCCGCGCAGCAGGGCGATCCGTCCGGCGTCGACGGCGTCGACGGGTACCGTCGAACCTCGGTCGAACACCTGGATCCCGGTCACCGTGACGACCCGCTCGCCCACCGGCAGCCGGTCGCGGAGCCGGACCGTGCCGCCGAACATCCGCACGTAGGCGACCTTCTCGCCGGACGGAGTCCGTTCGATCTTGAACACCGTGCCCGACGCCGGGGCGTCCGCGTCGGGCCCGGCCACCGGCAGCAGTTCGGTGAGGCCACCGATCAGCGCCGCCACCCCGGCGCCGGTGATCGCGGAGCCGGCGAAGACCGGGTGCACGACTGCTCGTCGGCTCTGGTCCGCGAGCGCGGCGCGCAGCCGCGGACCGGTGAGGCGACCCTCGTCCTCGACGTACTCCGCGAGCAGCCGGTCGTCGCCTGCGCTGAGCAGGTCGCGCAGTCGCCGGACGAGCCGCGGGTCGCCGTCGCGGTGGGGCACGAAATCCGCCTCGCGGGTGCCCGCCGCCCGCACCCGACCCGTCGCCACCACCGACGGCGTCAGCCGGTCCGCGATGTCACGCAGCACCCGGTCGGGGTCCGCGCCGGACCGGTCGATCTTGTTGATGAAGAGCACTGTCGGCAGGCGCAGGCGCTGGAGCGTACGCATCAGCACCCGGGTCTGCGCCTGGACTCCTTCGACGGCGGAGACCACGAGCACCACGCCGTCGAGCAGGTCCAGGACGCGTTCCACCTCGGCGATGAAGTCCGGGTGGCCGGGCGTGTCGATGAGGTTGACCGTCACGTCGTCGACGACGAACGAGACGACGGCGGAACGGATGGTGATCCCGCGCCGTCGCTCCAGCGCCAGGCTGTCGGTACGGGTCGTGCCGTCGTCGACGCTGCCGAGTTCGTCGATGACGCCGACGGTGTGCAGCAGGCGTTCGGTCAGGCTGGTCTTGCCGGCGTCAACATGCGCCAGGATCCCGACGTTGAGAGTTGTCACGAAGCGTCATGTCCTTCGGGTCGATGAGCATTCCCAGGTGGTCGGACATGAACGCAGCGCGCATCTCGGTTTCCTCTCGATCGGTAGCGGTTACCTGCCCAGTCGACCAGCAGCGACGTGGGCGGGCAACCGAAATAGCCATCGGGGCGGGCGGCCGTCGTCGGCCGCCCGCCCCGATGGTGGATCAGACGTGGGTCAGGGCTCAGTGCCCCCGGTCGTGCGGCACGGTGACGGTCACCGTGCAGCCGACCGGCCGGCCGATCTCGTCGTGCCCGGCGTACGTCAGCGTGTAGACCCGGTCCCCGCCGTTGCCGGCCC
The DNA here is from genome assembly GCF_003626545.1 of Micromonospora musae. Taxonomy (NCBI): domain Bacteria; kingdom Bacillati; phylum Actinomycetota; class Actinomycetes; order Micromonosporales; family Micromonosporaceae; genus Micromonospora; species Micromonospora musae. The sequence continues at coordinate 209,354 of NZ_RAZS01000010.1, read as the reverse complement.
GTTCCGCGCGGAGCCGGCCGGTGGTGTCCGGGGTGCCGGTGGTGAAGCCGTGCACGTCCGTGGCGTCGCCGCCGGTCACGCCGGTGAGCGTGAAGGCGTTCGGGCCGAGCACCCCGTCGGGAAGGTCGACGCGTACGGCGACGTCGACCAGCTTGTGGTTCGGCGGCCAGAGCACCGGCCGGTCGACGGTGCAGTCCAGCTGCCGGGTGGGCAGCGGCTCGGGCAGGGTGGCGACGGCGTGCCCGATGGTCGCGGTGAGCCGGCCGCCCGCCTCGTAGTACATGTGCGCGCTGCGGCCGTCGAAGTAGAAGGTCGGCGCGGCGGAGCGGCCCAGATCCGGGGCGGCCGTCATCGAGTCGTGCACGACGCCGAGGTGGAGCTCCTGGTCGAAGTTCTCCCCCACGTCGACCGCGTGCATGTTGCCGTCGGCGGCGTGGTAGATCACCAGGTTGCGGTCCTGCCAGCGCAGGAAGAAGGGGCCGGAGGCGTTCGCGCCCTCGTCACCCTGCGGGGTGACCAGCGGCTCGGGCTGGATGGTCCAGGTGCGGGCGTCCGGGGAGACCGCCCAGCGGATCCGCCGGGCCACCGGGCCGGTCGGCCCGGGCGGTGCGGCGGTCGGGTTGTCCATGAAGACCATCAGGTAACGGCTGCCGAGCCGGGGCACCGCCTGCTCGAACACCCGGGCGTACGAGGTCTCGCCGCCCGTGCTGGCGTCCCGGCTCACCGCCGTGCCGCCGTAGTCGAAGTGGATGCCGTCCGTGGAGGTGGCGTACCGGGTGATCGAGTTCTCGCCGTGGAAGTAGAGGAAGAGCTTGCCCTCGCCCTCGATCCAGACGGCGTGCGGTGAGGAGACGTGGCTGACCGTCGGGTAGTGCGGCAGCCAGGTGTTGCCGATCAGCGGGTTCGCCGCGTACTCGGTCCACGGGCCGTCGATCGAGTCGGCGTACGCCAGGGCGATGCCGCCGGGCCGCTCGTGCGGGGCGTAGTACAGGTAGTAGGTGCCGAGCGGGTTCGGGAAGTAGTCGGCGGCGCGGATGACGCTCGGGAAGATGAACTCGCCGGTGGGGTTGTAGGTCAGCTCGGCCTTGTCGAAGGCGGTGCCCACGTAGTCGAAGTGCGGGAAGTCGAGCGTGGGGGCGTCGGCGGCGGCGGGGGTGCCGGCGACGGCGGCGATCAGCAGGCCGGCGCCGAGCGCGGCGGCCGTACGGCGGGTTCTCGTCATGCCTCTTCCTCTTCTCGGGACGGGATCGGAGGCCGGCCGGTGCGGACGGCCGGACGTGGCGAGCCGGCGGCGATCCGAGGGCACGGGTCGTCGCCGGACGGGCACTGTGGACGGTCCGGGGGTTCCCGACCCACGAGGACCGGGACGGGAGTGACGCTCAGTCAGATTGAAGCGGTGGGGGTGCGCCGGGGCGGGTGCCACCCCGACGTGCTAATACGTATTAGCGATCATGTTTCTCGAATGTTGCTCGCCACCGGCCGCCCCTGTCAAGAGGGCCGGTCGAATCCGCCGGCAACCGGTCACTGATCGGCCGCTCAGTCGGTCACGATTCGGCTAATACGCATTACTCCTGCGGGTTCATCTCCAGGAAATCTGCCGTCACCCTCTTGACACCCGACGGGCAGGGCGGCCAGAGTCCTCCCTACACCGAGCGCTAATGCGTATTAGCGCCGCCGGAAGGACTCCCGTGACCGCAACCCCCCGCCGCGTCACTCAACGTGACATCGCCCGGCTGGCCGGCGTCAGCCAGGCAACGGTCTCCCTCGTGCTGAACAACCGGGCCGATGCCGACGTGCGGATCGCCCCGGAGACCCGGGACCGGGTGCTGCGCGTGATCGCCGAGACCGGCTACGCGGCCGACCCGGTCGCTCGCCGACTCGCCTCCCGCTTCAACCGGATCATCGGCGTGTTCACCTACGAGCCGGCCTTCCCCAGCGGCAGCCGGGACTTCTTCCACCCGTTCCTGCTCGGCATCGAGGAGTACGCCGAACGGGTCGGCTGCGACCTGCTCCTGTTCACCAGCGCACCCGTGATCGACGGCCGGCGGCGCATCTTCCACCAGGACAACCGGCTGCGCCTGGCCGACGGCTGCCTCCTGCTCGGCCGCGAGATCGACGCCGACGAGCTGCACCGGCTCAACCGCGACGGCTACCCGTACGTGGCGGTCGGCCGGCGCGACGACGCCGGCGGCCCGGTGCCGTACGTCGGCGCCGACTACGCCACCGCCGTCGGCCGGCTCGCCGAGCTGGCCATCGCCCGCGGGCACCGGCGGATGACCTACCTCAGCATGGGCATCGACGCCGAGTCCTCCGAGGACCGCCGGCGCGGATACCTGGCGACCGCGTCCGCCGCGGAGAGCGCCCGGCACCGCCCGGCCACCGCAGCGGACGCCGAAGCCGTCCTCGACGACCTGTTCGCCGACGGCAGCACGGTCGCCTTCGTCGAGGACTTCGCCACCGCGGTGGCGCTCGAACGAGCCGCGCGGCGGCGCGGGCTCTCGGTGCCCGGCGACCTGTCGCTGCTGACCCTGGGCGACCCGACCGTCCCCGTCCCCACCGAGCTGGCCTTCACCGGGTTCCGCATCCCCCGCGAGGAGATGGGCCGGCAGGCGGTCGAGGTGCTCACCCGGGTCATCGACGGTAGCGCCAGCGGTGTCCAGCAGCGACTGCTGCCCTGTGAGCTCGTCGAGGGCGCCACTCTCGGCGCCCCTGAACCGGCGGTCGACCGCCCGTGAGCGGCGACCGCGCAACCGGAAGGAAGCAAGTGGTACAGATGCGTGCGGACGTCCTCGTCGTGGGTGGCGGGCTGGGCGGCGTCGCGGCGGCTCTCGCGGCGGCCCGCGCCGGCCGGTCGGTCATCCTGACCGAGGAGTTCGACTGGCTCGGCGGGCAGCTCACCAGCCAGGCCGTACCCCCGGACGAGCACTCCTGGATCGAGCAGTTCGGCGCCACCGCCAGCTACCGGGCGCTGCGCAACGGCATCCGGGACTACTACCGTCGGCACTACCCGCTCACCGGACGCTCCCGCGCCTGGACCGACCTCAACCCCGGCGCCGGCTGGGTCAGCCGGCTCTGCCACGAGCCCCGCGTCGCCGTCGCCGTGCTGGAGGGCATGCTCGCGCCCTACCGGGGCGCCGGCCGGCTCACCGTGCTCCAGCCGTACCGGCCGGTCGCGGTGGCGACCGACGGCGACCAGGTGGTCGGTGTCACCGTGGCGCACCGCGATCGCGACGAGCAGATCGACCTCACCGCGCCGTACGTGCTGGACGCCACCGAGGCCGGCGACCTGCTGCCGCTCTCCGGCACCGAGTACGTGACCGGCTTCGAGTCGCAGGCGCAGACCGGCGAGCCGAACGCGCCCGCCGAGGCGCAGCCGATGAACATGCAGGCCGTCTCGGTCTGCTTCGCCATCGACCACGTCGACGGCGACCACACCATCGACCGCCCGGCCGACTACGACTTCTGGCGCGACTACAAGCCCGACTTCTGGGGCGACCGGCTGCTCTCCTGGCGCTCCCCCCACCCGCGCACCCTGGAGATCGTCGAACGCAGCTTCACCCCCAACCCGGACGACGACCCGCTGGCGGTCAACGCCGACCAGCGCCTCAATCCCGGCGACGGCAACCTGTGGACGTTCCGGCGCATCGCCGCCCGGCGCAACTTCACCACCGGGGCGTACGGCAGCGACATCACCCTCGTGAACTGGCCCATGATCGACTACTTCGAGGGCCCGGTCATCGACGTGCCGAACGCGTCCTGGCACCTGGCCAAGGCGCGCGAGCTCTCCCTCTCGGTCCTGTACTGGCTGCAGACCGAGGCGCCCCGACCGGACGGCGGGACCGGCTTCCCGGGGCTGCGCCTGCGCGGCGACGTGACCGGCAGCCGGGACGGCCTGGCTCAGGCGCCGTACATCCGTGAGGCGCGGCGCATCCGCGCCGAGTACACGGTGGCCGAGCAGGACCTGTCCCTCGCCGTACGCGGTGAGCGCGGCGCGGTGCACTACCCGGACTCGGTCGGCGTCGGCATGTACCGCATCGACCTGCACCCGTCCACCGGCGGAGACAACTACATCGACGTCGGCTCCTGCCCGTTCGAGATCCCGCTCGGCGCGCTCATCCCGCAGCGGGTGGAGAACCTGCTGCCGGCCGGCAAGAACATCGGCACCACGCACATCACCAACGGCAGCTACCGGCTGCACCCGGTCGAGTGGAACGTCGGCGAGGTAGCCGGCCTGCTCGCCGACTTCTGTCTGGCACGGGGCGAGTCCCCGCGCGCGGTCCGCAGCACCCCCCGCCTGCTGGCCGACTTCCAGGACCGCATCTCGGCGGCCGGCGTGGAGCTGCGCTGGCCGACGATCGCGGGCTACTGACAACCCCCGGTGAGGAGATGATCGTGAAAACAGGAAAGGGACTGCGGTTCGCCGCGGCGGCCCTGGCCGGCGTGCTGGCGCTCTCCGCCTGCGGCGGCGGTGACGAGGGCTCCGACGGCCCGGCCGACCTCCGGATGACGGTCTGGTCGGCCAACGAGGCGCACCTGAAGCTGCTCAACGAGATCGCCGACGAGTACCGCAAGAACCACCCGGACGTCAGCGCCATCACCTTCGACCCGCTGCCGTTCGAGAACTACACCACCACGCTGACCACCCAGATCGCCGGTGGCAACGCCCCCGACATGGCGTGGATCTTCGAGAACTCCGCCCCGGACTTCGTCTCCTCGGGTGCGCTGCTGCCGCTGGACGACACCCTCAAGAAGGCCGAGGGTTACCAGTACGACGACATCTCCCCGGCCACCCTCAAGCTCTGGCAGGACGGCGGGAAGCTCTACGCGTACCCCTTCTCCACCTCGCCGTTCGGCGTCTTCGTCAACACCGACCTGCTGAAGCAGGCCGGGCAGAAGACCCCGGCCGAGCTGATCGCCGCCGGCCAGTGGACGTGGGACGCGGCGCTCGCCGCCGCCGGCGCCACCCAGCGGACGACCGGCAAGGCCGGCCTGGTCATCCGCGACTTCGACTACAAGGGCTGGGACAACCTCTCCACCTTCTGGACGGGTTGGGGCGCCCAGGCGTGGAGCGAGGACGGCAAGTCCTGCGGCTTCGCCGCGCCCGAGATGGTCGACGCGATGACCGCCCTGCACAAGGCGATCTTCACCGACAAGGCGCTGCCCGGCCCGGGGACCACTGCCGACTTCTTCGCCGGGGACGCGGCGATGACGGTCACCCAGATCTCCCGCGCCTCGCTGCTGAAGGACGACGGCTTCGCCTGGGACCTGGCTCCGCTGCCGGCCGGCCCGAAGGGCGACTACGCCGTGGTCGGGCAGGCCGGCATCGGCGTGCTGAAGAAGAGCAAGCACGCGGACGCCGCCGCCGACTTCCTCGCCTTCCTCACCAACCCCACCAACTCCGAGAAGCTCGCCCAGTTCTTCCCCCCGCCGCGGCAGTCGCAGCTCACCGCGGAGACGCTGGCGAAGACGAACCCGAAGCTCAAGCCGGAGCAGCTGCAGAAGGTGGTCATCGACGGCATCACCAGCGGCGTGGTGAAGCCCAACCACGCCGGGCAGGCCGAGCTGAGCCAGCAGGTCCGCGCCGGTCTCGACCCGCTGTGGAAGCCGGACGCGGACGTGAAGGCCGTCCTGGACGGCGTCTGCGCCAAGATCCAGCCGCTGCTGGCGAAGTAGGGCAGCCGGACCATGTCCCAGACGGACATCCGGGTGGGCGGGGCGCCGGCCCCGCCCACCCCGGGCCAGGCGTCGCGCCCGTGGTGGACCAGCCGCCGCCGCGACCAGCTCGCCGGTTACCTCTTCATCGCCCCGCAGCTGCTCGGCAGCCTGCTCTTCGTCTTCCTACCGCTGGGGCTGGTCGTCTGGTACAGCCTGCACGAGTGGAACGTGCTCGCCGGCACCTTCGACTTCGTGGGCGCCGACAACTACACGGCGCTGGCCGATGATCCCAACCTCGGGTCGGTGCTGCGGGCCACCGGGCTCTTCTCCGTCGGCCTCGTGGTGTTCAACCTCGCCCTGGCGCTGCTGCTCGCCGTCCTGCTCAACCAGAAGCTGCGCGGCACCATCGTCTTCCGCACCATCTTCTTCTCCCCCGTGGTCGTCTCGCTGGTCGCCTGGACGATCGTCTGGGGCTTCCTGCTGCAGGACAACGGCGGCGTCAACGGCCTGCTCGACACCATCGGCGTGGACGGGCCGAACTGGCTGCGCGGCGAGGGCAGCGCCATGCTCTCCGTGATCGTCGTGCAGGTGTTCAAGAACGTCGGCCTGAACATGGTGCTGTTCCTGGCCGCCCTGCAGGGCGTACCCGCCGAGCTGTACGAGGCCGCCGAGGTCGACGGCGCCAGCCGGATGCGCCAGTTCTGGCGGATCACCGTGCCGTTGATCAGCCCGACGATCCTGCTCACCTCGATCATCACCGTGGTCGGCTCGTTGCAGGTCTTCGCCCAGATCGCGGTGCTCACCCAGGGCGGGCCGGGCACCTCCACCACCGTGCTCGTCTACTACCTGTACCAGCAGGCGTTCCAGTTCCATCACTTCGGCTACGGCGCGACCCTGTCGATCCTGCTCTTCGGCATCGTCCTCGCGCTCACCGTGCTGCAGTGGCAGATGCGCAAGAGGTGGGTCTTCCATGAGTCGTGACCTGTCGCGCCGCACCAAGCTGGTGCTCTACGGAGTGCTGCTGGTGCTGGCGATCCCGTTCGTCTTCCCCACCTGGTGGATGGTCACCTCGTCGCTGAAGCCGGTGGCGGACATCTTCGCCTTCCCGCCGCAGCTGCTGCCGGTGCATCCGCAGCTCGACGCGTACCAGCGGGTCTTCGAGCTCCAGCCGTTCGGCCGGCAGTACCTGAACAGCCTCTACATCGCCCTGGTGGTCACCGTCGGCACGCTCGCGGTGTCGGCGCTCTCCGGGTACGCCTTCGCCCGGATCCGGTTCCGCGGCCAGAACGTGCTCTTCCTGGTCGTCCTCGCCGGTCTGCTCATCCCGAGCGAGGTCACGATCGTTCCGCTGTTCCAGATGTTCTTCAAGCTCGGCCTGATCGACACCCACTGGCCGCTCATCCTGGTGCCGATCCTCGGCGCCCCGAGCGTGCTGGCGACTTTCATCATGCGGCAGTTCTTCATCAGCCTCCCCGGTGAGCTGGAGGAGGCCGCCCGGGTCGACGGGCTCGGCCGCTTCGCCACGTTCTGGAAGGTGGCCCTGCCGCTGTCCCGGCCTGCCCTGGGCGCGGTCGGGATCTTCACCTTCCTGCACAGCTGGAACCTCTACCTGGAGCCGATCGTGTTCCTCTCCACGCCGGAGAAGTTCACCCTGCCCCAGGCGCTCACTCAGTTCGTCGACGCGTACGGCGGCCCGATGTGGAACGTGCAGCTGGCCGCGGCGTCACTGACCGCGCTGCCGGTCCTCGTGGTCTTCGTCATCGCCCAGAAGCAGTTCGTGGAGGGCCTCGCGCACACCGGCCTGAAGGGATGACCGGCCCGGCCGTGGTGGGCCTGGACATCGGCGGCACCAAGACGGTGGCCGTCCTGGTCGACCGGGACGGCACGGTGCAGGACCGGCGGCGGGCGAGCACCCCCGCGCGCTCCGGGCCCCGCGCGGTGCTGGACACGGCCGCGCGGCTCGCCGCCGACCTGCTGCCCGCGGCGGGCGGCGGACCGGTGGGCGTGGGCACGGCGGGCACCGTCGACCCGACGACCGGCGTCATCCGGTACGCCACCGACAGCCTGCCGGGCTGGACCGGCACCCCGGTCGCCGATGCGCTGGCCGAACGGCTCGGCCGGCGGGTACGGGTCGGCAACGACGTGCACGCCGCCGCGCTCGGCGAGTGCTGGTCCGGCGCCGGCCGGGGCGACGGGCACCTGCTGCTCGTCGCGGTCGGCACCGGGCTGGGCGGGGCGATGGTCCGGGCGGGCCGGCTCGACGCCGGCGCCCGCGGTGCGGCCGGCGCGGTGGGGCACCTACCGGTGCCGGGCGCCGAGGGGCTGCGCTGCGGCTGCGGCCGGTACGGGCACCTGGAGGCGATCGCCTCCGGCACCGGGCTGGCCGCCGCGTACGCCGCGCGGACCGGGGAGCGTTGCACCGGACGGCAGGTGGCCGAGCGGGCCGCGTCGGGTGACCCGGCGGCGCGGGCGGTGCTCGATCGGGCCGGCGAGGCGCTCGGCGCGGCCCTCGCCGGGCTGGTGGCCCTGCTCGACCCGGCGACGGTGCTACTGGCCGGCGGGGCCGCCGAGTCCCTGCGGCCCGCCGCGACCGCCGCCTACGCCGCCGAACTGCCGCCGGCCTGGGCCGACGTGCCGCTGCGCCTCGCCGCCCTCGGCGAGGACGCGGTCGCCGTCGGCGCCGCCCGGCTGGCCTTGGCGGAGCAGCCGTGACGGCGGCGGCTCTCGAATCCAACCGACCGGCGGCCCGCCCGTCCCGGACGACGCGAAGAGGAGACCCAGACCGGTGAGCGTGCTCGACGACCTGGCCGGCGGGCTGGTGGTGTCCTGCCAGCCCCTGCCCGACGACCCCGACGACCCGATGCGGGACCCGTACGTGCAGGCGCGGGTGGCAGCCGCCGTGGTCCGGGGCGGCGCGGTGGCGGTGCGCGCCAACGGTCCCGCCGACGTACGCGCCATCCGCGCCGCCGTGGACGTGCCCCTGATCGGCCTCTACAAGCACGGTGCCGCCGACGTCTTCATCACCCCGACGGCCGAGCACGCCGTCGAGGTGGCGCTCGCCGGTGCCGCGATCGTCGCGGTGGACGCCACCGACCGGCCCCGCCCCGACGGGCGTACCTTCGCCGACACCGTCCGCGCGCTGCGGGAGCAGACCGGCGCCCTGGTCCTCGCCGACGTGTCGACGCTGGCGGAGGGCGTGGCCGCGGTCGAGGCGGGCGCCGACGCGGTCGCCACCACGCTCTCCGGGTACACGGCGGCGAGCGCGGACGCGGAGCGCCCGGACCTGGCGCTGGTCGCCGCGCTCGCGGCCGGCGTGCCGGTGCCGGTCTTCGCCGAGGGGCGCTACCGGGACGGCGAGCAGGTCGGGCGCGCCTTCGCGGCCGGCGCCCACGCCGTGGTGGTCGGCAACGCGCTCACCTCCCCGCTCTGGCTCACCCGCCGGCTGGTCTCGGCGCTCCGGCCCGGTCCGGGGAACCGCTGACCCTGGGGTGCCCGAGGAGGTGCCGGTTCCGGCACCTCCTCGGATCTCCAGCCGACGGTGCCGGCCGGCGCGGGTAACGCCGTCAGCCGGCCGTTCCGGTCGTCTCCAGCTCGGCGGTGAGGGCGTCGAGCTGGGTCGCCGTGCCCTGTTCACGCCAGGCCGGCTGCTCGTGACCGTCCAGGTAGGTGCCCTGCTCGGTGAGGACCAGTCGGGTGCCGTCGCCGTCGGGCACGAACTCGACGGTGGTGATGGAGAGGGTCGACAGAGTGCCGTCGAAGGAGAGCGCGGAGCTGCACACGATCCGTTCGTCGGCGACGATGTCCTGGTACTGCGTGTCGTAGGTCAACGCCCGGCCGTCGTGCTGGCCGAGCACCCGCTCCCGACCGCCGACCCGGAAGTCGAGATCGTGCTCGGCGTGCTGGCCGGCGAACCAGCGGGCCTTCACCTTCGGATCCGCCCAGGCCGAGAAGACGGCGGCGGGCGGTACGGCGTAGTGGCGCTCCAGGGTGAAGGTCGAGTGGGCGGTTTCGGAGTGGCTCATGCTCGATCGTCTCCTTCTGCTGCGGGATCGCCGGATCGGTGCGCCAGGATGTCGTCGAGCCGGTCCAGGCGCTGCTCCCAGTTGGTGCGCTGGGCGCCGAGCCAGCTCTCGGCCGCGCGCAGCGCCGCCGGCTCGACCCGGCAGGTGCGCACCCGGCCGGCCTTCTCGGAGATCACCAGGCCGCTGCTCTCGAGCACCTGGAGGTGCTGAAGCACGGCCGGCAGCGACATCTCCAACGGGCGGGCCAGTTCGCTCACCGAGGCGGGCCCGCGGACCAGCCGCTCGACGATGCCGCGTCGAGTCGGATCGGCGAGGGCGTGGAACACCAGGTCCAGCGATCCCTGATGGTTAGGCACATCCTTAACTTTCCACGTCGAGCGCCAATAGTCAAGGACTTGCTTAACCATCACCGCGGCGCACCGCATCCGGCGTTTGTCCGCCCAGGTCGCGGGAAGACCCGGCCGACCACACCGACGGGACCTCTCCTGGCCGATCACCGGTGGCAGGGGATTCGGGGCAGACCTGAGGAGGAGCGAGGATGACCGCAGGCAGGACTTCCGTCCCGCCGGGGAGCCGCCCGACCGGGGCCCGCAAGGCCACCGGCGCGAAGAAGGCGCCGATGAACCGCAAGGCGGCGGCGAAGAAGGCCACCGCCGCCACGAAACGGGCGACCGGCGCGAGCGCGGCCAAGTCACCCGGCGCGAAGCCCACGACGACCACGGCCCGAGTCGCACGGAAGAAGAGCACCTCCGCCACCACGGCGACGCCCACCCGCCGGCCGACGGCGAAGGCGGCCACCGCGAAGAACGCGCCACCGAAGAAGGCGCCGGCCACCCGGGCCGCCGCGAAGAAGGCGGCGAAGAAGGCACCGGCCCGGACCCGGACCACGTCCGCCACCCGGGCGCCGGCGAAGAAGGCCACCACCATGGAGTCGTTCGGCAACCGGCGCACGGCCCGCAAGGCCTGACCGCCGACGCAGCAGTGCCGGGTACGGAGGGTGGGTCCTCCGTACCCGGCACGCTTTGGGGTTACAGCTCGCGGACCCTCACGTCACGGAACTCGATCAGGTCGTTGGTGCCGTGGTTCTGCAATCCGACGAACCCGCTCAGGAACTGCCGCAGGTCCGTGGGCGGGTCACCCGCGCGCGACGAGTTCTTGCCCGGGGTGTTGTCGAACTCGTTGATCACCACGCCGTTGCGGATGATCGTGTAGTGCTGGCCGACGACCCGGACCTCGTAGTCGTTCCACTGGCCCTTCGGGGTCACCCGCGCCTGGTCCAGCGTGTTCGGGTCGAAGTTGTAGATCGAACCGGTCTTCTGCGGCTCACCGGTCGGTCCGTCGTAGATCTGGATCTCGTGGCCGCAGAAGATCGCCACCCACGCCGGTGAGCCCGCGGCCGAGCCGGTCCGGCCGCACTCCGGCCGCTCGTCGACCGGTTGGCGCGGGTCCGGGAAGCGGGTGAAGACGCCGGTGTTGGCGTACGTGCCGGCCGGCGACACGTCCCGGAACTTCATCCGGACGGAGAAGTCACCGAACTCCTTGCCCGCGTACCAGAGCATGCCCAGCCCGCCCGAGCTGCGGATCGAGCCGTCACTGCGCAGCGAGAACGATCCGCTGGGCGCCTGCCGCCAGTCGACGAGGGACTGCGCGGACCCGTCGAAGATGGTCTGGTAGCCGGCGGTGGTGCCGACCTCCGACCGCTGGGCGGCCCGGTTCAACCGGTTCGCGTCCTGCTTGTCGATCTCACCGTCGGCACGCAGCTGCGCGACGACGTCCTCGACGTGACCGACGAACTGGGCGTGGTTGGCCCAGTTGCGCTCATCGTCGATGAGGTCGTTGACGGTGCACCCGCCGCCGACCGCGTAGTTGGGCACTCCGGTGTCGGTGTCGAGCATCCGTACGGTCGACCGGCCGTCAGGCGCGACGCAGCCGACGCTGACCGGCAGCACCGACATCGCCACCTCGCCGTTGGCGTAGGTCACCTTGAGGGTGGCCTGGTAGCTGCCGTAGTCGGCGTACCGGTGGGTGGGGTTGGCCGCCCGAGACACCGGGCTGCCGTCGCCGAAGTTCCACTCCCAGGCCACGCCGCCGACCTTGGCGCCGGAGAACTGGACGTTCTTCGGGTCGCTCTGCGCCACGGCCCGCGCGCCGGCGTCACTCGGGTTCGGCGTCGCCGGACCACCGGTGTAGGCGATCCGGATCAGCTTCTGGTTCGAGTGCAGGCTGAAGAAGCCGCCCGCGTAGTCGAGCATGTACAGGGCACCGTCCGGGCCGAACTTCGCGTCCATCCAGGACTGGAGCTGGGTACCACCGCTGCCCGAGCGGATGATGGAGCGCAGGTCCTCGGCGAACGCCGGCGGGCCGTGGCTGTCGACCTTGCTCTTGTCGACGGTCACCGCGATGCGGTTGCTGGCGTTCGACTGGTCACCGATGAACCACTTGTCGTCCCAGTACTCCGGCCACGCCACCCCGCTGGTGGTGTCGACGTTCTCCCGCTGGTAGGTCGGGCCGTCCATGATGGCCTGACCGCCGCCCTTGAGGTACGGCTCGGTGAAGGTCTCGTCACCCGGCTCGTACGTCGGCAGGCCGCTGCCGTCGGTGCGCTCCGGGAAGACCGGACCGCCACCCTGCGGCGAGTACCAGATCATGTTGTCCTGCACCGGCGGGAGGTTGACCAGACCGGTGTTGCGCGGCGACTCGTTCTTCGGGGCGTCGCAGTCGTACCAGCCGGTCAGCACGGTCGCGTCGGTGTTGCTGCGGTCCCGGTACGGCTGCCGGTTACCCATGCAGTACGGCCAGCCATGGTTGCCCGCGGACTTGATGATCGTGGCCGTCTCGTACTTGGCCGGGCCGAGCTCCGGGTTCGGGCCACCGGCGTCCGGGCCGACCCACGCGGCCGTCAGCCAGTCGTTGACCGGGTCCCAGGCGATCCGGGCGATGTTGCGCACGCCCATCACGTAGATCTCCGGACGGGTCTTGCCGCCGCCCTCCTCCTGGCCGGTGAAGAGGTTGCCCTTCGGGATGGTGTACGTGCCGTCCGCCTCGGGGTGGATCCGAATGATCTTCCCGTTGAGGTCGTTGGTGTTACCGGCCGTACGGCGCGCGTCCTGGAACGAGACACCCTTGTAGTCCTGGGTCCAGTTGTTGCCGGAGTAGCCGTCCGAGCCACCCGACGAGTTGCTGTCACCGGAGCCGATGTAGAGGTTGCCGGACTCGTCGAAGGTCATCCCGCCACCGGCGTGGCAGCAGCTGTGGATCTGCGTGTCCCAGCTCAGCAGGTCCTTGCGGGTCGCCTGGTCGATCGTCTGGTTCGCGGCGTCGTAGGTGAACCGCGAGACGGTCCGCTTGCCGATGCGCAGGTCACGGTCGATCGACTCGTGCGGCATCCAGTAGACGTAGATCCAGCCGTTCTGCGCGAACTTCGGATCCAGCGTGATGCCGACGAGGCCTTCCTCGTTCTTGACCAGCTCACTGCCGCTGCCCCGGTTGCCCATCACACGGAGGGTGGTGAGCAGCTTGACCTGCTTGGTCTTCGGGTCCCACTGGTGGATCGTGCCGCAGCCGAGACCCACGTTGGGGTCGTCCCAGTTGGCGATCGGCCCGGTGGCGCAGGCCGCCTTGCCGATGTAGAAGACCTTGCCGTCCGGGTCGATGGTCAACCCGTGCGGTTCACCGATCTGGTCGAGCTGACCGGGCTGGTTCGTGGCGGTGAGCCGCTCGATGCGGTAGTTCGAGGCGATGGTCGCCTGGCAGTCGCCGCGCACCATGCCGGCCGCCCACTTGATGGCCCCGGCCAGGTGGCTCTGGAACTGCGTGTCGTCGGTCCAGCTGGCCGCGGTGCGGCCCATGCCGGTGTAGAACGACCGGCCCCCGTCGTAGTCCTGGCACCAGGAGATCGGGTGGAACGCGCCGTTGCCGCTCAGGCCGGGGTTGTAGGTGCCCTCCTCGACCTGGGCGACGGTGTGCACCCGACCGATCGGGTTGGAGTCCCAGTTGATCCACTGGTCGGACCGCTTCGCGGTCAGCGGCGTCCCCTTGTTGGCCGGGTGCTGGCGGTCGGTGAAGTCGACCACCGCCTCCTGCACCTGGGTGTCCGGGGTCGGCCCGGCGTCCGGGCCGATGAGCCACAGCTCGGCGAGCTGGATCAGCGGCTCGCCGCTGTTCGCGGTGATGTTGAGCCGGTAGTGCTGGTAGGCGGTGGTGTTGGTGAAGCTGTACTGCTTGGTCTGGAACCGCTGCGGGAAGGTCTCGTCGGTGCGGGTGTCCAGGTCGGTCCAGCTGGTGCCGTCCTGGGAGCCCTGCAGGGTCCAGTTCTTCGGGTCGCGGCCGGGGAAGTCGTTCGCCGAGGTCAGCGCATACCGGCTGACCACCACCGGCGCGGCGAGCTTCGCCGAGAGCCAGCCGGTCGTCGTCCGGGCCAGCCACTTGGTGCTGGTCGACCCGTCGATGGCCATCGCCGCGGTCTCGTTCGGCGGGTTGTCCCCGCTGGCGGCGGCCGAGACGGGCTTCTCGGCGTTGGGCAGGCCGGCCGCCGGACGGGCGCCGACCAGCCCGGTGAACCAGGAGGAGTCCGGCTGGGCGCGCACCGCGTCGTGCACGCCGACGAAGCCGCCGCCGCCCTTCACGTACGCCTGGAAGGCCGCTTCCTGGGCGTCGCTGAGCGTCACACCGTTCGCGGAGAGGAAGACCACGCCCCGGTAGCGGGCCAGGTTGTCGACGTTGAACACGTTGGGGTCGGTGGAGACGTCGACGGCGAAGTCGTTCTGCCGACCCAGCTTCTTGATCGCGGTGGCGGCCCGGCCGACCGGGTCGTCCTGCTCGGCGGCCGGGCCATGGAAGACCAGCACCCGCACCGAGGCGGCGGCTGCGGCGTCGGCGGCGGCGGGAGCGCGGGTGGGCGCCGCGCTCGCGGGCACGCTCAGCATGCCGAGCGCGAGCACCGCACCGCTGGCCAGGGCACCGAGCCGGCGGGGTACGCCGGTGCGGTGCCAGAGGCGTCTGTGAGCCATCTCGACTCCTTCTCAGGTTTGAGGCGGACCTGCGTTGACGGGGTTCGGGGCGTGGGGGTGGCCGCCGGAGCGGTTCGGCGGCCACCCCACGCCGTCGGCGATCACTTGTGCTGGTGCACTCCGGCGCCGCTGCCCGCCGGGGCCGCGCCGCTGCTGGTCGCGCTGTGCTCGTGGCCGCCGCCGGGCGGCATGTTGCCGTTCTCGTCCAGGACGTGCATGGTCGTGTACATCCCGGCGTCCGAGTGGAACTGCATGTGGCAGTGGATCATCCAGTGGCCCGGACCGACCGAGTCCCCGGCGATGATCTGCACACCGAACGAGTCACCCGGCCCGACCGTCTTGTTGTCGATGGTCTGCACCTGGTCGGTCTCGGCGTTGGTGCCGGTCAACACCCCGGTCCGGGTGTCCGCCCACGAGTGCCCGTGGATGTGGAAGGTGTGCATGTCGTTGCCGATGCCCACCACGATGAACTCGACCCGCTCCCCCTTCTTGGCGACGATGCAGGTCGGGCCGGGCACCGGGTTCACCGGATCACAGGTGTCGGCGGCAGCACCCCGGCGCAGGTTGATGCTCTGCTGGTCCCCGAAGACGGACATGTAGGTCCGGTCCGGCTTCGGATCCCCCACCCGCCGTACGACCAGGCCGCCGAAGAGCCCGGAGCCGATGCCCTTGGTGCCGTGCGGGCCACCCACCACGTGGTCGTGGTACCACCAGTAGCCGGCCGTGCCCGGGGTCCCGGCGGTACGGTCGCGCTTCTTGGCGTACCAGGTGTAGGTGCGCGACTGGCCGGGCGGGACGTACGAGAAGCTCTGCGCCGTGCCGTCGGAGAGCTGCGTGTACTTCACGCCGTGCACGTGCAGCGAGACACCGAGCGGATGGGTCGGGTCGGTGCGCAGCTGCTCCAGGGTCGCGGCGGGCACCTGGTTGTGCAGGGTGACGGCGAGGCACTCCCCCTCGATCATCTCCATGGTGGGGCCCGGGTAGGAGGCCGTCTGCGGGGTGAGGCCGTAGCCGAGCCGGATCTGGTTGCCGTCGCGGGGCAGCTCTACCGCGTAGAGCGTGACGGTACGGTCCGGCTGGTTGCAGCCCTCGGGCCGTTCCGGCAGGAGGGCGGCGGCCCCGCCCGCGACGGCGAACCCACCGGCGCCGACGAGGCTCAGCACCACGATCGCGGCGACCACCAGCATCCGGCGGGTGGTGGAGCCGGAGCGGGCCGGCGGCGTGTCCGGTGTGGCCCCGGACTCCGCCTTCGGCCCGGGTTCCGGTGCCGGACCGCCGTCGGTGAGCCGCCATGCGGAGGCGGTCACTTGGTCCCCCGCAGGTTGCGCATCCGCCGGTAGCTGCGTGCGGCGGCGCCGAGCGAGCCGGGCGGGTTCGGCTGGGCGTTGGGCGCGCTGTCCTGCTCCCAGAGGTACTCGAACCGGCCCCGGTGCTTGAGCTCACCGAAGAACTCGGTGAACGGGATGACGCCGGCGCCGAACTCCACGTCGAGGTAGGAGTTGCCCTGCTGCGGGTCGGGCAGCGGGACGCCGTCCTTGACGTGGAACATCGGGAACCGTTCGGGGTGGGCGTTGACGTAGTCGACCGGCCGGAAGCCGGGGTACTTGCGCGCCCCGCCGTACGCCCACAGGATGTCCAACTCCAGGTACACGAACCGCGGGTCGGTGAGCTCCAGGAACAGGTCGTAGAGCCGGACGTCCGGTCGGTCCGTGGCGAAGCTGAACTCGATGGTGTGGTTGTGCTGGTAGAGCTTCAGGCCCCGAGCGGTCGCGGCCGCCCCCCACGTGTTGAACTCCTCCGCCGCCTTCTGGTAGCCGGCGATGGTGCGGTCGCCGGTGGGCGCCTCGGCCGTGCCGATGTTCGGCATGCCGAGCGTCTCGGCGATGTCGAGCTCCTGCTCCAGGTTCCGGCGGAAGTCGCCGAGACCGCGGTGGCTGCCGACCGCCTTGAGCCCGTTGACGTCGAGCAACTGGCGGATCTGCTGCGGGGTGATGGTGCCGACGTTGCCCTGGGTGTAGCCGGCGAACTCGACCTCGCGGTAGCCGATCCGGGACAGCTCGTCGAAGACGTACGCGAATCCGAACTCGTTGATCTTGTCGCGGACGCTGTAGAGCTGGATGCCCATGTGCCCCTGGGGAATCAACCGGCCGGCCGCCGCGGCGACGGGGAGGGCGCCGGTGAGGCTGGCCGCGCCGACCGCGACGGTCGTGCCGGCGAGACCACGTAGCAGGGCCCGACGGTCGATCTTCTGCTTTGCCATTGGTGGTTCCCTTCGCTCAGTTACCGGCGGCGGCCGGCGTCAACGGGGCGATCCGGACGTTGCGGAAGCTGATGACGTCGCCCTCGCCGTGGTTCTGCAGGCCGATGTATCCGCTGGCGCTCTGCCGTCCGGCGCCGCCCGGGTCGTCGGATCGCGGCGGGCTGAAGACGGCGTCCGGGGTGTTGACGTACTCGTTGATCAGCTCGCCGTTGCGGAAGATGGACCAGTGCTGGCCGACCACCCGGATCTCGTAGTCGTTCCAGGTGCCCTTGGGCGTGACCTGCGAACCGGAGAGGTCGACCTGGTCGAAGCCGTACACCGAGCCGGACTTGTACTGGTCGCCGTCGGGCCGGTCGTAGATCTGCAGCTCGTGGCCGTACTTGATGGCCACCCACTCCGGCCGGGACTCGTCCGGGTGGTCGTGGACCTGCGGGAAGCGGGCGAAGACCCCGCTGTTGGCGCGACCCTCACCCGGCGCGTCGTCCCGCCACTGCAGCTTCAGCGAGAAGTCCCCGTACGCCTGCTCCGGGAACCAGAGCATGCCCATGCCCGGGACGGCCTTGCTGGTGATCGATCCGTCGGCGTTACGGAGGAAGCCGCCTCCACCGACGTGCTCCCACCTGTTGAACGACGCCTTGCTGGAGTCGAGCAGCGGCTGGTACCCGCTGCGGGCCTCCGGCTTGCCGACGCCCGAGTTGCGGGCGGCCTCGATGAGCTGGGTGCGCTGCTTCTTGGTGAGCACCTCGAGGTGGCCCAGGTGCTCGGCGACCACCTTGACGTGCGCGACGAACTCGGCGTGGTCGATCCAGGTCCGCTGCCCCTCGAAGAGGTTGTTGATCGTGCACTCGCCGTAGACCGGCTTGTTGGGTACGCCGCTGTCGAGCGTGCCGAACCACACCGTCGCCCGGGTGTCGGGCACCAGGCAGTTCGCACCCGAGCCGTTCCCGATCACGGTGAAGGTGAGCGAGCCGGTGCCGGAGGTGTTGCCGACCTTGTCGGTGGCCCGGAAGCTGAGCGTGTAGTCGCCCGGCTGGTCGATGGTGACCGGGCGGGTGTAGCGCTGGTACTCGTCGCCGTCGAGGGCGTACTCGATCCGGTCGACGCCGGTGCCGCTGTCGAAGGCGAAGAGCGTCACGCTGGCGCTGCCGAGGTAGGCGCCGTCACCGTCGACCTGGCCGGTGATCGACGCGGTCACGGTCGGTGCCGTGGTGTCGTCCGACGGGGGTGCGACCACCGTGAAGGAGACCGTCTTCACCGCCGAGGTGTTGCCCGCCTTGTCGGTGGCCCGGTAGTTGACCGCGTGCGCGCCGGGCTGGTTCACCGTCACCGGCGCCGAGTAGACGGCGTAGGGCTGCCCGTCGAGCGAGTACTCGATCCGGTCCACGCCCGACCCGGTGTCGGTCGCCGTCACCACGACCGTGGCGCTGCTGACGAAGGCGCCCTCGGCGTTCTTCTGACCGTGCAGCACGGCCGAGGTGGTCGGGGCGGTGGTGTCCTGCGGCGGGGGCGCGACCACGGTGAACGACACCGCTTGCACCGCCGAGGTGTTGCCGGCCTTGTCGGTCGCCCGGTAGTTGACGGTGTGCTGACCCACCGTGTTGACGCTCACCGGCGCGGAGTAGACGGCGTAGGCGCCGCCGTCGAGCGAGTACTCGATCTTGTCGACCCCGGACTCGGTGTCGGTGGCCGACACGGTCACCGTGGCGTTGCCGACGTACGCGCCCTCGGCGTTCTGCTGACCCGCCACGGAGGCGGTCGCGGTGGGGGCGGTGGTGTCGTCCGGCTCGGACTCGGCGATGGTGAAGGACTCGCTCTTCACCTCCGAGGTGTTGCCCGCCTTGTCGGTGGCCCGGTAGTTGACCGCGTGCGCGCCGGGCTGGTTCACCGTCACCGGCGCCGAGTAGACGGCGTAGGGCTGCCCGTCGAGCGAGTACTCGATCCGGTCCACGCCCGACTCGGCGTCGGTCGCCGACAGCATCACCATGACGCTGCCCAGGTACGCGCCGTCGCCGTTCTGCTCGCCGTGCAGCATGGCGGCCGTGGTCGGCGCGGTGGTGTCCTCGACCTGGGGCGGCACCACGGTGAACGACACCGACTGCGGCGTCGAGGTGTTACCGGCCTTGTCGGTCGCGCGGTAGTTGACCGCGTGCTGACCCACGGCGTTGACGCTCACCGGCGCGGAGTAGACGGCGTACTCGCCGCCGTCGAGCGAATACTCGATCTTGTCGACCCCGGACTCGGTGTCGGTGGCCGACACGGTCACCGTGGCGTTACCCACGTACGCGCCCTCGTCGTCCTGCTGACCGGTCACCGACGCGGTCGCGGTGGGGGCGGTGGTGTCATCCGACTGGGGCTCGGCCACGGTGAACGACTCGGTCTGCACGTCCGAGGTGTTGCCCGCCTTGTCGGTGGCCCGGTAGCTGACCGCGTGCGCACCCGGCTGGCTCACCGTCACCGGCGCCGAGTAGACGCCGTAGGGGCCGCCGTCCAGCGAGTACTCGACCTTGTCGACGCCGGAGCCGCTGTCGGTCGCCGACAGGTTCACGGTGGCGCTGCCGACGTACTCCCCGTTGTCGTTCTGCTCGCCGGTGACCTCGGCGGTCACGGTCGGCGCCGTGGTGTCGGAGCCTCCGCCGGAGACGACCAGGAGCCCGGTCATGCTGCCGTGGCCGGGGATCGCGCAGAAGTACCGGTAGGTGCCCGGGGAGAGCGTCACGTCCACGCTCCACCGGCCACCGTTGGCGTCGTTCGGGTCGGCCAGGATGTTCACGTCGACGTCGGTGTTGTACGCCGGGTTGCCGGTGTCGAACGTCAGGGTGTGCTGCATGCCGGTGGTGTTGCCGGTCGCGGCGCTGTTCTCGAAGACGAGCGTCGCCGGGCCGGCCACCGCGGTGGTGGGCGCGGAGCGGTAGGCCAGGAAGTCGTCGCCGGCGGTCCAGGTGAGCACCTGGGCCTGCAGCTGGCGGGGCTGGGCCGCCGCCGGAGCGGTCGGCGGTTCCGTGTCGACCGGTTTCGCGCTCGCCGGCGCCGCCACGACTCCCGCGGTCAGCCAGACGAGAGCGGCCGTGGCAACGGCCGCGATCGATCTCCGGAGCCGGCCCGCCCGGAGCCGGCCAGGGGGTGAGTAGCCTTTCATCGATGCCTCTCTCCCAGGTCCGAGGCGCGCATCCCCGGGGCCAGGCATCCCCCGTGAAGGTCAGCTCACCTCTTGTCCAGATATGTCGCCGTTCGGCGGTACCGTGGGCCCCCTCCTTGGCCGCACGGAATCCCCGGCCGTGGCGGCGCCACGGTCGTCCTGTGTGAGGTTGGAGCTCGCCCGTCGAGGGCGGGCGAGCCGGATCACCCGAGTCACCGGGCAGCGTTCAGCGTGGAGCCGAACGGGTGGTCGGGCCGCCTCGGAGCTCACGAGGCGGGCATCGGGAGCGAATCGGTTACGCCCTCGGCACTTCGCAGCGCCGGGTCGCAGGGCGCACGCCGACCCGGGGTGTCGTCCCTGGCCGGGCCGGTGACCGCCGGGCGTGCTGCGCCGCCTGGGGTCACCGTTCGAGATTCACCGCGCGGCCGGTTCATCTCGCTGAAACATATCGATGGATCCCGACAGTACTAACTTGGCCCGAACGTGTCCAGAGCTTTCGTTGCCCCCGGCTCGACTTTCCTACAAACAAACGAAAGTCACCGACGCGAGGGCCGCCGCGAGCAGCACAGGTGTCGCGAAAGTCCTAAGAGGACAACGGAGAAAGTCCGAGTCCGACCCCGCTCGACCAGCGAAGACGGGCCGCCTCGGGACGCCAGCGACGTCGGTGCCGGGCCACCCGCGACAGGTCCGCCCGCTGCCCACCCGCCATCCCGGCGACCGACCCGACGGCCAGAGGTATTGACATGCCTCGACGGTCAGGACTTGACTTCGGGGGTACGTCACCCCGTCCGGGCAACGGCCGTCACCGCCGCCCGGCCGTGCGAAACGAGAGGACAGACATGACGTTGAACCGTCGGTCCTTCCTCATCAGGACGGGCACGGTCGGCGCGGCCGCCGCCGTCGCCCCGGCGCTCGCCCTCTCCTCCGAGGCCAACGCCGCCACCTGGAAGAAGCGCCTCACCGGCGCCGACCTCGACACCAACGGCCGGTGGCAGGTCGCCGGCACCGACCTCGGCATCCCCTACGTGCTGGAGAACGGCTCCATCGGCTACCTCTTCGGCGACACCTTCAACACCCCGTGGCCGGAGGGCCCCCCGCTGCCCAACGACTGGCGGTCACCGGTGATGCTGCGCTCCGCCGTCCACCCGGGAGCGACCGGCGGAGTGGTCTTCGACAGCGCGGCCCGGGTCGCCGGCAACGGCCGCGCCCCGGAGCTGATGCACAACGGCCACAACGGCATCGGGATCGACGGCCTCTGGGAGGTCACCGTCATCCCCAACGACGGGATCAGCTTCCCGGAGACCGGCCGGCAGCTCATCTCGTACATGAGCATCGAGAACTGGAACTCCGCCGGCCCCGCCGGCCCGCACTGGCGGTCGCGCTACGCCGGCCTGGCCTACAGCGACAACGGCAACGACTTCGTCCGTACGCCGCTGAAGTGGTGGAACAACGCCGGCAACACCGACCCGTTCCAGATGTGGACGATGCAGCGCGACGGCGACTGGGTCTACGTCTTCTCCGTACGCGCCGGTCGGCAGGACGGCCCGATGATGCTGCGCCGAGTCCGCTGGGACCGCCTCTTCTATCCCGAGTCGTACGAGGGGTGGGGGTGGAACGGCAGCAACTGGGGCTGGGGCCGCCCGTGCACCCCCATCCTGACCGGCCGGTTCGGCGAACCCTCCGTACGCCGGCTCACCGACGGCACCTGGGTGATGTCGTACCTCAACTGCGCCAACGGCTGCATCGTCACCCGTACCGCCACCGGGCCGGATCAGGTCTGGAGCGGCGAGAAGGTCCAGGTCACCTCCTGGCAGGAGCCCGGCCTCTACGGCGGCTTCGTCCACCCCTGGTCCAGCCGGCAGCCCAACGACCTGCACCTGATGGTGTCGAAGTGGACCCGGACGCCCGACGGTCGCAGCACCGCCTACCACATGAGCCAGTTCGCCGGCTCGATCTAGGGCCTGTTTCATAAGACCGTGCCCGGCTACGCCGGCCCCAGGCGACGACCGGCCGCGTTGGAGGTTCGTCCGGATACAACACCGGTATCCGCACGAACCTCCGCCTTGCCGGACCGCCGCCTGGGCCTCGGCTCGCTCGGGCGAGCCTTATGAAACAGACCCTAGTCACGACTTCCACCGCCGGCCGGCGGGACACCCACGCGGGGGCGCCGCCGACAGGCCGCGGACGGCTCAGACGGTGCGGGAGAGCCGCTCGGCGAGGAGCCGGGTGAAGCGGGACGGGTCGGCCAGCTCACCGCCCTCGGCGAGCAGCGCCATCCCGTACAACAGCTCGGCGGTCTCCCGCAGCTCCGCCTGGTCACCGCCCTGCTCGTGCGCCTTGCGCAGCCCCGCGACCAGCGGGTGCCCCGGGTTCAGTTCGAGGATCCGCTTGACCGAGGGCACCTCGTGCCCCATCGCCCGGTACATCTTCTCCAGCGTCGGGGTGAGGTCGTGCGCGTCGCCGACGACGCAGGCCGGCGAGGTGGTCAGCCGGGAGGAGAGCCGCACCTCCTTCACGTCCTCGGCGAGCACGCCGCTCATCCAGGCGACCAGCTCGGCGTGGTCCTTGCGCTGCTGCTCCCGCTCCGCCTCGGCCTGCTCGCGCTCGTCGTCGGTGTCCAGGTCGACGTCGCCCTTGGCGATCGAGCGCAGCGGCTTGCCGTCGTACTCGCCGACCCGCTCCACCCACACCTCGTCGACCGGGTCGGTGAGCAGCAGCACCTCGAGGCCCCGCGCGCGGAACGCCTCCATGTGCGGCGAGTTCTCCAGCATGGCCCGGGACTCGCCGGTGGCGTACCAGATCTCGCCCTGGCCGTCCTTCATCCGGTCGACGTAACCCCGCAGGTCGGTCGGCTCGGCCGGGTCCTGGGTGGAGGCGGCGCTGACCAGCTCCAGGAGCGTGTCCCGGTTCTCCGTGTCGTCGATGAGCCCTTCCTTGACGACCGCGCCGAACTCGCTCCAGAGCGTGCGGTACCGCTCGGCGTGATTGGCCTTCAGATCCTTCACCGTGGCGAGGATCTTCTTTACCAGGCGTCGCCGGACCACCTGGATCTGCCGGTCCTGCTGCAGGATCTCCCGGGAGATGTTCAGCGACAGGTCGTGCGCGTCCACCACGCCCTTGACGAAGCGCAGGTAGTTCGGCATCAACGCCTCGCAGTCGTCCATGATGAACACCCGCTTGACGTACAGCTGGACGCCGCGCCGCCCCTGCGGCGCGAAGAGATCCAGGGGCGCGTGCGCCGGGAGGAAGAGCAGCGCCTCGTACTCGAAGGTGCCCTCACCCTTCATGTGCACGATCTCCAGCGGATCCGCCCAGTCGTGCGCGACGTGCTTGTAGAACTCGTGGTACTCGGCCTGCTCGACCTCGTCACGGGAACGCGCCCAGAGCGCCTTCATCGAGTTGAGCGTCTGCTCCTCGCGCGTGGTCGCGCCCTCCTCGCCCGGCCGCTCGACGGTCATCCGGATGGGCCAGGCGATGAAGTCGGAGTAACGCTTGACGATCTCCCGGATCGTCCACTCGGCCGTGTAGTCGTGCAGGCTGTCCTCGGTGTCGGCCGGCTTGAGGTGCAGGGTGACCGAGGTGCCCTGCGGGGCCGTGTCGACCGACTCGATCGAGTAGCTGCCCTCGCCGGTGGACGACCAGCGCGTCCCGCCCGGCTCGCCGGCCTTGCGGGTGAGCAGCTCCACCGCGTCGGCGACCATGAACGCGGCGTAGAAGCCGACGCCGAACTGCCCGATGAGCTCCTGCGAGGCGTTGGCGTCGGCGGACTCCCGCAGCGTACGCAGCAGCTCGGCGGTGCCCGACTTGGCGATGGTGCCGATCACCGAGACCACCTCGTCGCGGGTCATCCCGACGCCGTTGTCCCGGACGGTCAGGGTGCGCGCGTCCCGGTCGACCTCGATTTCGATGTGCAGGTCGGAGGTGTCGACGTCGAGGTCCTTGTCGACCTGGGCGGCCAGCCGCAGCTTGTCCAGCGCGTCCGAGGCGTTCGAGATGAGCTCGCGGAGGAAGACGTCCTTGTTCGAGTAGATCGAGTGAACCATCAGCTGAAGCAGCTGACGCGCCTCGGCCTGGAACTCCAACGTCTCGACCTGGCTGGCCACGCCGTCTCCCTTCTGCCACACATCGGGTTTCGGGCACAGGATACGGACCGTCACCCGGCGTTCGAGCCGGTCCCCGTCCCACACCCACCCCGCGGACCCCACGGACGGCATCCGGCAGTGCCACGGACGCCGGCTCCGGCCTATTCCCGAACCCGGCGGGCTCCGGCGTGACCTAGCTGACTTTGCTTAACCTAAGTCAGCCTGGGTAACGTGGCCGGCATGACGGATCTCCTCGCCGACCGGGACGGCTGGCTCATGACCAACTGCTCGATCGCCCGGACGCTCGACGTGGTCGGCAACCGCTCGACGCTCCTGCTGCTGCGGGAGGCGTCCCTCGGCACCCGGCGCTTCGACGACTTCGCCGCCCGGGTGGGCATCAGCGAGCCGGTCGCCGCCGCCCGGCTCAAGCAGCTCGTCGCCGACGGACTGCTCGAGCGGCGCCCCTACCAGGAACCCGGGAAACGCACCCGCGACGAGTACGTGCTGACCGACAAGGGCGCACAGCTCGTCCCCGTGCTGGTCGCGCTCCGGCAGTGGGGCGACACCTGGGCCGCCGACGACGCCGGTCCGTCGGTACGGCTCGAGCACCACGACTGCGGCGCGGAGGTGCACGCCGTACTGCGCTGCGCCGGCGGGCACGACGTCGAGCCCGACGAGCTGGACGTACGCCCCGGACCGGGCCTGCTCCGCGTCGACACCGAATGACCTCCGGGCGGCGCCACGCCGACCCGTCCCCTCTCCACCAGATGCCCTAGGAGTAACCGCATGAAGATCGCCGGAAGCACCGCCCTCGTCACCGGCGCCAACCGGGGCTTCGGCCGGCACCTCGCCGCCGAACTCGTCTCCCGGGGCGCCACCGTCTACGCGGGGGCACGCAACCCGGAGAGCATCGACCTGCCCGGCGTCACGCCGGTCCGGCTCGACATCACCGACCCCGCCTCGGTCGCCGCCGCCGCCGAGCTCGCCCACGACGTCAACCTGCTGATCAACAACGCCGGTTCCGGCACCGGCGCCGACCTGCTCGACGCCGACCTGGACCCGATCCGGCTGGAGCTGGAGACCCACTTCTTCGGCACCCTGTCGATGGTCCGGGCGTTCACGCCGGTCATCGCCGGCAACGGCGGCGGCTCGATCCTCAACGTGCACTCCGTGCTCTCCTGGCTGCACCCGGCGGACAGCGGCGCGTACAACGCCGGCAAGGCGGCCGAGTGGGCGCTGACCAACGCGGTGCGCGGCCCGCTCGCCGAGCGGAACATCCGGGTCGTCGGCCTGCACGTCGGCTACATGGACACCGACATGACCGCACACATCACCGCGCCGAAGTCCGACCCGGCCGACATCGCCCGGATCACGCTGGACGCCGTCGAGGCGGACGCGTACGAGATCGTCGCCGACGACATCAGCCGACAGGTCCAGGCCGGCCTCTCCGGCGGCATCGCCGCGCTCTACCCGCAGCTGCCCTGACGTCGGGCTGCCTGCCCGTCACCGGCGGGCACGAGCGGGTGCGGACCAGGTTCGCACCCGCTCGCTCGCGACGTCTCGACCGGCGATCGGCGTGATCCGCCGCTCGTCACCGACTGTCGGAGTGGGCGAGCCAGCCATCCCGCTCGCAGGCCCGGCTCAGCCCGCCTGGAGCGTCACGTCGTCGACCACGAAGCTGGTCTGCAACGAGGAGTCCTCGGTGCCGGTGAAGGTCAACGTCACCGTCTGACCCGCGTACCCGCCGACGTCGAGGGTGCGCTGGAGGTAGCCGGAAGCGGCGTCGAGGTTGGACCAGGTCGCCAGCGTCGTCGTGCCGAGCCGCACGGTGAGCCGGTCGTACGCGGTCGTCCTGGTCGTCTCGGCGGTGTCGATGTGCAGCCAGAACGCCAGCGTGGCGGCCGTGCAGCCGGCCGGCAGCGTCACCGTCTGCGCGAGGGTGTGGGTGGTGGTCCGGCCGCGCCCGTCGAGCCAGGCCTTCCAGGTGCCGGTCCGGGCGGGCTGCCCGCTCGAATTGGTGATCACCCCGGAGCTGGCCGTCCACGGGCTGCTGCCGCTCTCGAAGCCGCCGTTGGTGACCACCTGCCCGCCGGAGCAGCCGCCCGTGCCGTCGCCGACCGCTAGCTGCCAGAGCGCGTACGCGATGCCGTCCGCCGCCCGGTTCAGGACCGTCGAGCTGATGTTGGCGGTGGTGTCGCAGGACCGGTGGTAGCAGGGGTCGTACGCGGCGTTGGCCGTGCCGCCCCACTTCGTGGCCTGGGCGCTGGTCTTGCGGGCACTGGCCCCGGCCGCGTACCCGGAGGTGGGGATCCCGGCCTGCTGGAACGGATAGTCGTCGGAGCGGCCCTGACCCTCGACGTTCTCCTCCGGCCGCAGCCCCAGCGAGTCCCAGTACGCCTTCAACGGCGCGGCGGTCGTCGAGCTGAGGCGGTTGATGAAGTAGCCGCCGTTGGTCGAGCCGACCATGTCGAAGTTGTAGTAGCCCTTGATGTAGCCGCGCTGCGTCGCGCTCAACGAGTTGACGTAGAAGCGGGATCCGTTGAGCCCCTGCTCCTCGTCGGTCCACCAGGCGAACCGCACCCGCTTCGTCATCGTCGGGTCCTGCGCGGCGAGCACCAACGCGTTCTCCAGCAGCGCGGCGGATCCGGAGGCGTTGTCGTTGATGCCCGGTCCGGCGGAGACGCCGTCGAGGTGCGCCCCGAACATGACCACCTGGTCGGCGGGGCCGCCCGGCCACTCGGCGATCAGGTTGTTCGACGGGTACGTGCAGGAGGTGCAGCGCTGCTCGGTGACGGCGTAGCCGGCCGACTGGAGGCGGGTCTTCACGTACGTGACCGAGGCGGTGTAGCCGGCGGAGCCCGCTCGCCGGTTGCCACCGTTACTGCTCGCGATGCTGTTGAACTGGGTCAGGTGCGCCTGCACGTTGGCGATGGAGATGTCCGGTGCGGCCAGTGCGACGGCGCCCGGCGCGGCGGCGGCTGGCCCGACAGGTGCGGCCGGTACGGCGGCACCCGGCGCGGCAGGTGCGGCCGCGACAGCAGGCGGCGCGGCCGGCGCGGCGACGGCCGGTAGCGCGGACGGGGACGCGGCGAGCGACTGGGTGGCGAGCGTCAGCGTCATCCCGGTGCATACGACGAGCGCGATCCGCGCGCTCAACGTTCTGCCTCTCATCGGGGGCTCCTCGGGGTCGGAGGGAGCTTGACAGTGACACTTATCGATTCCTGTCCGCAATGGCCGTTCGTCCGGAACCGACGCCGTCGACGTCCGGACCGAGCGGCGGGGCGACCTCTGGGCGGATCGGTCGACGCCAGGCGCCTTGCGGAGATCGACGCGAACTCTGGGCGGATCGGACGACACCGAGCCTTGCGGAGATCGACGCGACCTCTGGGCGGATCGGTCGACGCCGGGCCTTGCGGAGATCGACGCGAACTCTGGGCGGATCGGACGACACCGAGCGCCTTGCGGAGACCGACGCGAGCCCTGGACGGATCGGTCGACGCCGGGCGCCTTGCGCGGAGATCGACTCGACTTCCATGACGTCGGGGTGTCCGCCGCCGGGATCACCGCGACTTCAATAAGGTCGAGTGGATCATCCGGCCGCCCGGGGGGAATGTCCGGTTTGACGGGGCCGGTTGGCCGTCGATGTCCGGTTTGACGCCGGGTGTCCCGTGGTCGGGGCCACCCCGGCGGCGGAATCATCGCCGGGCCCGGGTCGTTGAACATGGTCGAGGCGCGCGACCCCGGTCGCCGGCCCCCGAGAGACCGGCCCGGCCGGGAATCATCACCGGCCAAGGGTCGTTGAACCCCCCGCCGCGCGAGCCCCGCACCACAGGGATATGCCGCGACGGCCGCCGGGAACGACCGGCCCGCCGAGGCCGTTGAATACCCCGAGCACTGCACCCCATCAGGGTCGCCCCGCCGGGCCCCCGGGAATGACCGGCCCGCCGAGGCCGTTACACCACCTCCGGGACGCGCCCCGACCACCCGTCGGGCCACCCACACGAGGCCCCCGGAATCACCGGCCGCCCCGCAGCGTTACACCCCGGACCCGCCCGAGCAGGCCACGCCGCCGGGCCTTCGAACCTCCCCCTCACCACACGCGGACCCCGACACACTTCCGCGTGCACCCCCGAACAGAGAGGCACACATCATGCGTACCGATCTGATCCGCAAGACCGTCCTCACCGCCGCCGGCATCGCCGCCGCAGGCGGAGGCATCGCCGGCCCCGCCATCGCCGCCAACGCCGCCCCCGCCGAGTCCAAGCCCGCCAGCCAGGTCCAGGACCGCAAGGGCCACAGCGAACGTGAGCTGAACGTGCGCTACGAGGCGCAGCCGAACTTCTACTACTGCGGCCCCGCCGCCACCCGCAACGCCCTCTCCGTCCAAGGCAAGGACATCAACGTCGACGCCATGGCCAAGGAAATGGGCACCACCGAGGCGGGCACCAACTCCATCAACGACATCACCCCCGTACTGAACAAGGAGACCGGTAAGAACGCCTACCACTCCGTCGAAATCTCCAGCAAGATGGCCGACGACAAGCAGACCGACAAGCTGCGTGACGACATCGTCCGCACCGTCGACGACGGCCACGCCGTAGTCGCCAACATCGCCGGCACCAGCACCGACACCGACGGCAACACCCACTCCTACGAGGGCGGCCACTACATCAGCGTCGTCGGCTACCGGAACGACGGGCACGAGGTGAAGATCGCCGACTCGGCCGATCCGGCCACCGCCTCCTACTGGGTGAGCGTGGACCACCTGGCCGACTGGGTCGCCACCCGCGGCTACTCCGCCAACTGACCCGAGCAGTAACTGAAAGGGCCGGCCCCGCACGGGGTCGGCCCTTTCGTCGTCACCATGTCTCGAAGGGTCGGCCCGCACCAGGGGTCGGCCCTTTTCGCCGCCTGGCGCTTCACGGTCGGGCACGTATTGACAATTGTCGACGTCGGGTTGACGCTGGATCGAGAGAGCGCTCTCTCACCTGCTCGCGCAGCACCCACCACCAGTCCCGGCCAGGGATCTCCGATGCCTTTCGGCGGCGGCGCCGGACCCGTCCCTGACCCACCCGACAGGAGTTCCGCGATGGACAGGGCCTCACCCCGCTCCGGCATCCGCCGCCGGCTGCGCCTCGCCACGGCGCTCGGCGCCCTTCTGGTCCTACTCGGCACCTACGGCATCTCCACCACGGCGCAGGCCGACACCGCACAGGCCGACACCAGCCGGGCCGACGCCGCCCCGGGCGTCAACGCGATCCGGGTGGCCGAGTTCCCCGCCGACTGCTCGTACAGTCACCGGCTGCCGGACGACCCGATCATCTTCCCGGGCCTGCCCGGCGCCTCGCACATGCACAGCTTCTTCGGCGCCACAGTTACCGACGCCTTCACCACCCTGCCGGATCTGATCAACTCACCGACCACCTGCAACCCCCAGGTCGACGTCTCGTCGTACTGGGTGCCGACGTTGTACCGCAACAACGTGGCCGTGGAGCCGGTCATCTCCACCTTCTACTACCTGGGCGAGGGCGTCCGCAGCGACGTCGTCGCCCGCACCGAACCGATTCCGCAGGGGCTGCGGATCGTCGCCGGCAACGCCCGGGCGACCGGCCCGAACGACAGCATCGCCCGCTGGTCGTGCCTGCACGCCGGGCAGGTCCCGCCGTCGAAGGACTTCGTGAACTGCCCGGCCGGCACCATGCTGGAGTCGTACCTGGACTTCCCGCAGTGCTGGAACGGCCGCGACCTGGACTCCCCCGACCACAAGAGCCACATGGCGTACCCGGTCAACCAGGCCTGCCCGGCGACCCACCCGGTGCCGGTGCCGAAGCTGCGGCAGGTGCTCCGCTATCCGGTCAGCGGCGACCCGGCGCAGTTCCGGCTCGCCTCCGGGCCGGGCTACACGATGCACGGCGACTTCTTCAACGCGTGGCCGGTGGCGGAGATGGCCCGCCGGGTCAACGACTGCATCCGCCCGGTCATCAAGTGCGGCCACGACGGGCGACCGCTCTGATCCGACCGCTCATCCGCAAGGGAGCGGACCCACTGGCACGGGGTCCGCTCCCCCACGGCGGAAAGGAGGCGCGATGCGCCCGAGCCTCGCCGTACCGTCCGTCCTGCTCTGCCTCGCGCTGCTCGGCGCGGGGTGCGCGGCCGCCGGACCGCCGCCACCGACCCGCCCCGACCTGGCCGGCGAGACCCCCGCCGCGGCTGCGACCACCGGTGCGTTCAGCCCCACCGACGTCGCCTGGCTCCAGCTCACCGTGGCGATGAGTGAGCGACTCCTGCCGGTGCTCGAGCTGGTGCCCGCCCGGACCACCGATCCGGCCTGGCGTGCGCTGGCCGGCCGGGTCGAGGAGAGCCAGCAGGCCGACCTGATCCGCTCCCGTGGGCTGCTGGCCGAGTCGGGCGCGCCCGCCACCAACCCGCACGAGGGCCACGACATGCCCGGCATGATCACCGAGGCGGAGCTGACGGCGCTGCGAGCGGCCCGGGGCCCAGCCTTCGACCGGCTGGTCGCCCGACACCTGCGGGCACACCTGTCGCAGGCCGTACGGATCGCCCGCGCCGAGCAGGGCTCCGGCGCCCACCCGGCGACCACCGCTCTCGCCGCCACCGTCGTCCGGGACGGCTCCGCCGAACTGGCCCGGCTCGACAGGCTCGACCCGCCCACGCGGGCGCGGTAGCGAGGCCGGCCTCCTCGGTCCGGGCGACCGAAGATCCCGTCCGGTCCTCGGCCTGGGGCTACCAGCCGGGGCCGCGATCAGGGCCGCCGAAGCCGGGAACGTCAGCTTCTCGGACGCGGAGGATGGTCGCCGCCGCCCGGGCAGCTCGGACGGCCCGTGTCGGGTCGGCTCAGAAGAGCGGTTGGAGGAGCCGGTGCGGGCGCTGGCGCAGCGCGACGCTGACCGGGTCCCGGCGCGGCTGGGCCGGTAGGCGGGGCCCGCTGTGCGCCTCGACGTCACCGGGTGACACCTCGCCGCCGCAGGCGGGGCAGCGGCCCGCCGGGTCGAGTTCGGTGCCGCAGGCGACGTGCCGGAAGGTGCGCAGCGGCTCCTCCTCGCCGAAGTGCCGCTCGCTCCAGCTCCACAACGGGTAGATCACGGACCAGAGTTCGACGCCCCGGTCGGTGAGCAGGTACTCGTCCCGGGGTGGGGAGTCCTGGTAGCGGTGGCGCTGGAGGACGTTCGCCTCGACCAGGGTGGCGAGCCGGTCCGCGAGCACGGCCCGGGGGATGTCCAGGTGGGCGAGGAAGTCGCCGTAGCGGCGTACGCCGTAGAAGGCGTCGCGGACGATGAGCAGCGTCCACCGCTCGCCGACCAGCTCCAGCGCCCGGGCCAGTGAGCAGTTCTGCCCCTCGTAGTTCTTCCCCAGTGCCATGCTGTGATCCTACCCCTAGTCAGTTCATTCAACGAACCAACCCTGTTACTGTCGGTTCGCTCACCGAACTGAGAGGCCTCCCCGCATGTCGACAACCGCCGGCGTCACCGCGCCGTCCGCCGCCGCGCCGCCGGACGCGTCCCGCTCCGACTCGCGCACCCTCTTCGCGGTCTGCGCCGCGACCCTGCTCGTCCTCATGAACTACACCGCGCCGGTGGCGGTCCTGCCGCAGACGGCGCGGGGCCTCGGCGCCGGCCTCACCACCCAGACCTGGCTGATCAACGCGATCACCCTGGGGCTCGCGGCCACCCTGCTGGTCGCCGGCAGCCTCGGTGACGACTTCGGGCGGCGGCGCATCTTCCGGGCCGGCCTCGTGCTGCTCGCCGTCGGTACGGTCGGCAGCGCCGTCGCGCCCAACGCCGCCACCTTCATCACCGCCCGGGTGGTGCAGGGCGTGGCGAGCGCCGCGATCCTCGCCGCCGGGCTGGGCCTGCTCGGGCACGCCTTCCACACCGCTCAGGGGCGGTCGCACGCTACGGCCCGCTGGGCGTCGATGCTCGGCGCCGGCATCGCCCTCGGCCCGCTGGCCTCGGCCGGCCTGACCTCGCTCTCCAGCTGGCGCTGGTTCTACCTGATCCTCGCGGCCCTCGCCGTGCTGCTGGCGGCGCTCGGCGGACGGCTGCTCACCGAGTCCCGCGCCGGCCGCGTCGCCCACATCGACGTCCCCGGGGTGTTGACGCTCGGCGCCGGCCTGGCCCTGCTGCTCGTCGCCGTCACCGCCGGACGCAGCGGCTGGCTCCGGCCCGGGGTGCTCGTCCCGCTGGTGCTCGGGGTGCTGCTGCTCGCCGCCTTCGTGGTGGTCCAGGCCCGCGGCCGCGCGCCGATGCTCGACCTGGCCCTGTTCCGCCGGCCGGACTTCCGGGTCGCCACCCTCGGCGCGTTCTTCACCGGGCTCGCCGCGCTCGGCCCGAGCACCGTCCTGCCCACCCTGGTGCAGCAGTTGATCGGCGTGAGCGCGCTCGGCGCGGCCGGGCTCGCCTTCGTCTGGGCCGGATCCTCGTTCGTGGTCAGCAACCAGATGCGTCACCTCGGCACCCGCACCACGCCCACCCGGCAGCTCGCCCTCGGATTCCTCCTGACGGCCGTCGGCTACCTGGCCATGCTCGGCTACGCCGACGCTCACTCCTGGGCCCGCACGATCCCGGGCCTGATCCTCGCCGGCGCGGGCAGCGGACTGCTCAACGCGGCGCTCGCCCGGCTCGCCGTCGCCAGCGTCCCGGCGGACCGGGTCGCGATGGGCTCCGGCGCCAACAACACGGCCCGCTACGTCGGTTCCGCCCTCGGGGTGGCCGGCGCCGTCACGATCGCCTCCAGCCTGCTGCCGGCCGGCCAGACCGCCGGCTTCTCGGCGCACGGCGCCGACGCGGTCCTGCTGATCGGCGGCGCGGTGGCGGTGCTCGGCGCCGCGATCACCCTGATCCGCCGGCGGGCAACCGCGCCGGTGCCGGTCACCGGCTGACCGCCCACCCCGCGTCGCGCGGGACCCGGCTGCTCACCGGGCCCGCGCGACGCGGACAGACCCGCCGAACGTCGCGCCGTCGAGACGTTCGGCGGGGGCCTTTCAGCTCGCGTAGCGAGCCGACAGGTCGACGACGCGCTGCGCGGCGGCCACCATCGCCCGGTCGGCGAAGCGACCGTCCGGAAGCACCACGGTCCCCGAATCCCGCCGCTGCGCCTCGGCGACCGCGGCCAGCAGCTCGACCGCCCGGGCCACCTCGCGCTCGGCGGGCCGGAACGCCTCGACGATCACCGGCAACTGCCGTGGGTGGATCGCGGACCGGCCGAGGAAACCGAGCCGCCGGCCCACCGCGCACGACGCCGCGAGCCCGTCGGCGTCGACGACGTCGGCGAAGACCGACATGGCCGGCGGCCCGAGGCCGGCCGCGCGGGCCGCGACCACCACCCGGCCGCGGGCCCAGGCGAGCCCCGCGTCGTCACCGACCCCGAGATCCGAGCGGAGATCGGCCTCACCGAGACCGAGCGAGGCGACCGCCGGGTGGGCCGAGGCGACGGCGTACGCGGCCTCCAACCCCAGCGCGGACTCGACGAGCGGGTGCAGCGGCACGTCCACCCGGCCGGCGACGGAGACGACCGTGGCGGCCGACTCGACCTTCGGCAGCCGGAGCCCGGCAAGCCCGGGTCGGCCGGCCACCGCGGTCAGGTCGGCGTCGACATCCGGCCCCGTCAGCTCGTTGACCCGCACCTGCACTGGCACCGGTTGCTCCTCGGCGAGGAACTCCGCGACCGCTTCCCGGGCGTACGCCTTGCGCCCGGCGACCACCGCGTCCTCCAGGTCGAGGATGACCGCGTCGGCCCCCGAGGCGACCGCCTTGGCGAACCGGTCCGGCCGGTCACCGGGCACGTAGAGCCAGGTGAGCAGCATCAGATCACCCCGCGCGCCCGAAGCTCGGCGAGTTCGTCGGCGCTGAGCCCGAGTTCGGCGAAGACCGCCTCGGTGTCCTGCCCGTGCCGGCGCCCGGCGTGGCGGATCTCCCCCGGCGTCTCGGAGAGCCGGAACGGCACGTTCTGCATCCGTACCTGGCCCAGCTCCTCGTCCGGCACGCTGCGCACGGTGCCGAGCGCCGCGTACTGGGGGTCGGCGAGGATGTCCCGCACGTCGTAGACCGGGGCGACCGCGGCCTGCGCCGCCTCGAAGGCGGCCACCACCTCGTCCCGGTCCCGCTGCGCCACCCACGCGCCCACGGCGGCGTCCAGCTCGTCGGCGTGCGCGGCCCGGCCGCTGCCGGTGGCGAACCACCGCTCGTCGACCAGCTCCGGGCGGCCGACGAGCCGCACGACCCGCTCGGCGATGCTCTGCGCGCTCGTGGAGATCGCCACCCAGCGCCCGTCCGCGCACCGGTACGTGTTACGCGGGGCGTTGTTGTTGGAGCGGTTGCCCAACCGCGGCTGGATATAGCCGAGCTGGTCGTACCAGGTGATCTGCGGGCCGAGCATCGCCATGATCGGCTCGATGATGGCGAGGTCGACGACCTGCCCGACGCCGCTGGCGTCCCGGGTGCGCAGGGCCAGCATCACGGCGTACGCGGCGGCGAGCGCGGTCACCGAATCGGCCAGCCCGAACGGAGGCAGCGTCGGCGGGCCGTCGGGCTCACCGGTCGCCGCGGCGAAGCCGCTCATCGCCTCGGCGAGGGTGCCGAAGCCCGGCCGGCGGGCGTACGGGCCGACCTGACCGAAGCCACTGATCCGGGCGATCACCAGCCGGGGGTTTACCTCGTGCAGTTCGGCGGGGCCGAGGCCCCAGCGCTCCAGCGTGCCCGGGCGGAAGTTCTCCACCAGCACGTCGGCGTCGGCTAGCAGCCGCCGCAGCAACGCCGCCCCCTCCGGGTCGGAGAGGTTGCACGTCACGGTCCGCTTGTTGCGGCCGAGCACCTTCCACCAGAGCCCGACGCCGTCCTTGGCCGGGCCGTGCCCACGCGACGGGTCCGGCTTCGCCGGGTGCTCCACCTTGATCACGTCGGCCCCGAAGTCACCGAGGAACGCCGCCGCGAGCGGTCCGGCGAAGAGGGTGGCCAGGTCGACGACCTTCACCCCGTGAAGCGGCGCGCTCACCGCGTCACCTCCCCCGGTGCCGACGCCGGCGCGAGGTCCGCGGCCACCCGGAAGCCGATCTGGTCGGAGCGGGTGAGGCCGGCGCCGGTGAGCAGCAACTTCACCGACACCTCCGGCGGCTGCGGGCCACCGTCGAAGTACCAGTCCGAGCCCTCGGCCTGGTACGCGGCGCC
This sequence comes from Micromonospora musae, assembly GCF_003626545.1. Taxonomy (NCBI): domain Bacteria; kingdom Bacillati; phylum Actinomycetota; class Actinomycetes; order Micromonosporales; family Micromonosporaceae; genus Micromonospora; species Micromonospora musae. Next base: position 174,007 of record NZ_RAZS01000010.1, on the reverse strand, counting down.
GCCCTTGAGGATCACGAAACGGGTCCGCCCGTCGGTGTGCTCGCTCTCGGTCAGGTTCCACACCAGCGGCTCCCGGCGGGCGAGCAGGCCCGCCTCGGCCGCCACCTGCCACTCGTCCTCGGTGGGCAGCCGCAACCCGGCCCATTCCGCGTACGCCCGCGCGTCGGTCAGGTCGACGCCGGTGACCGGGGCGTCCGCCGGGCCCTGTCCGGCCGTGAACCGCTCGGGGCGCACCGGCCGGTAGCCGGTGGCGCGCAGGAACTCGGCGTACTGGCCGTGGGTTACCTCGTCGACGGCGATGGCGAACCGGCCCAGCGTCGCGGTGCGGTGCAGTGTGCCGGTGTGGTGCAGGCGCGGGGGCAGCGGCTTCCACTCGTCGACGTACGGCGTCTCACCGTACAGCCCGGTCTCCCGCACCCGGTGCCGGACCACCAGCTCGCGCCGGCCCGCCTCGACGGCCACCAGGCCCGCCGGCGGCTCGGTGCGGGGCGCCCACGGGGCGCGGACGCGGACCGCGGCCCGGGCCGGGAACGACGGGTCGCCGCCCGGCGGCTCGTGCCGGTCGACGGTCGTGCCGGTGGCGACGACCGCGGCGATCGCCCCGGCCGGCAGGGGGCCGCCGACTGCCACCCGGCCGTCACCGGTCTCGGTGACGGTCAGCTCGGCGCCGGTGACCAGGTCGACGAAGCGCCGGCCCGGCCGGGCGTCGGTCACCAGCCAGGCGCCGTCGTGGTCGGCGCCCCGATTCACCACTGTCCACAGCGGCTCGCCGTCGTGGGTCCACCGCGACGCGTACACCTGGCCGGAGCCGGGGTGGTCGGCGAGCGGAACCCACTCCTCGGCGCGCAGCCACGCGGCGTGGCTGGCCTGCACCCGGCGCATCGCCCGCAGCACCGCGCGGTCGCGCTCGTTCCAGCCGACCCAGACGCCGAAGACGCTCTCCCAGACCAGCACACCGACGCCGTTGAGCCAGGCGGAGTGCAGCTCGTCGAGGTGGTCACGGTGCCAGCGACGGGTGTGGTGCAGGACGTGCCGGCGCTCGAACCACTTGGCGCGCAGCACACCGGGCACGTCGGAGTCGGCGAACCACTGCGCCCAGGACATCGCGTGGTCGCCGATGCGGGCCAACGGCACCCGGCTCTCGCCCTCGAGGACCATTCCGGGGCGGACGGCGTCCAGCGCGGCCCGCAGCTCACCGGCGCCCTCCTTGAGGGTGTCCAGGAAGACGCCGTCGACGCCGAGCTTGCCGGCCAGCGCGGCGACCTCCTCGGCGTCGCTGCCCGGCTCACGCCGCGTGCCGGTGTCCCACGGGTTGTAGTCGACGAAGACCCGCACCCCGCGCTCCTGGAACGCCCGCACCACCTCCGGCAGCTCCGGCACGTCCCGGTACCAGTCGAACTGGTTGCGGTCGTCCAGGCCGATCACCGGGTACGCGTGCCAGAGCACCACCCCGTCGAAGCCGCCGAAGTCCCGCTGAGCGGTGTCGAGGAACTCCTCGACGGTGAAGACGCCCCGCTCGTGGTCGTAGAGCGTCTCGTCCCAGAGCCAGGCGAGGCAGATCGAGAAGCAGTCGCCGCTGATCTCGTCGTAGTGGGTGCCGGTGTAGCCGAGCCGCTGCCGGGCGTCGGCCCGCCACCGGGTCAGCTGCGCACGCCAGGCGGGCCACTGCGCCGGGTCGTCCGGGGCGGCGAAGATCTTCGCCTCGTCCAGCGTGGTCAGGTCGGTGTCGTCGGCGAGCGGTACCGGGGTGGGCCGGTCGATCGGACGCGGAACGTACGGGTTGAAACTCACGATGCACCTCGGTAGGTCGCGTCGTACAAGGCGTCGATGGCAGTGCGTTCCGGCAGTGCGGTGGACGCGCCAGGGCGCCGGGCGCAGGCCGCACCGGCGGCGCACGCCCAGCGCAGGCTCGCCGCGACGCTCTCCTCGCTGACGGCGCCGCCCCGCTCGGCCCAGGAGACGGCGAGCGCGCCGGTGAACGCGTCACCCGCGGCGGTGGTGTCCACCGCGTCGATGAGCGGCGCGGGGACATCGAGGCGCAGGCCACGCCGGTCGGCGTAGGCCGCGCCGCGCGCGCCGAGGGTCAGCACCACCCGGGGCACCCGCTCCAGCAGGGCGTCGAGCAGCGCGGCCGGCTCGTCGGAGACCAGCCCGGCCACGGTGGCGGCCTCGTGCTCGTTGACGACCAGGACGTCGACGAGGTCGAGCAGTTCGGCCGGGAGTTCGGCGGCCGGGGCGGCGTTGAGCACCACGGTGGTGCCGGCGGCCCGGGCCCAGTCGGCGGCGCGGACCACGGTGGGCATCGGCACCTCCAACTGGAGCAGGAGCACGTCGGCCGCGGCGATGGTGGCCCGGTCCTCCGCACTCAGGTCGGTGAGCGCGCCGTTGGCGCCGGGGGCGACCACGATGAAGTTCTCCGCCGAGCGGTCCACCCCGATCAGCGCGACACCGGAGGCGCCGGGGACGGTACGCAGCCGCCCCACGTCCACCCCGGAGCCGACGAGACTCGCGCGCAGCTGCACGCCGAACTCGTCGTCGCCGACCGCGCCCACGAAGTCGCAGGCCGCGCCGGCCCGGGCCGCGGCGACCGCCTGGTTGGCGCCCTTGCCGCCGGGGACGGTGCGGAAGTCCTCGCCGAGCACCGTCTCGCCGGGGCGGGGCAGCTGCGGGGCCGTCACCACCAGGTCCAGGTTGGTGCTGCCCACCACCACCACGCGTGCGCTCATGCCGTCCTCCCTGCCATCCTCGTTCCCGCACCGACCGGAGCGCCGCAACGGTTCACGATCCGGCCCCGGCCAGCGCCCGGGTGCGCTCGGCCAGCTCGTCGAAGCCGATCCCGTCGAAGCCGGCGATGCTGCTCGCCAGCCGGTTGCGCAGCGGAGCGACCCAGCGGGCCGGCAGCTCCGACGCGCCGGTGAGCGCGCCGGTGACCGCGCCGACGGTGGCGCCGTTCGAGTCGGTGTCCCAGCCCCCGCTGACCACCGCGCAGATCGACGTCTCCAGATCGCCCCGCCCGTACGCGAGGGCGGCGGCCACCAGCGCGGCGTTGTTGCGTACGTGCACCCAGTGCAGGTGGCCGTGCCGGGCGTAGAGCTCGTCGACGACCTTCTCCCAGTCGTCGGCGTCCGCGCCGAGGGCCCGGGCCTCACGAACGGCGGCCGCGAAGCGGCTGCGCGGCGGCAGGACCGCCTCGGCCGCGTCGAGCACCTGCTCCACGTCCGTGGCGACCGGCGCGGCGGCGGCGAGCGCGGCGGCCCAGATCGCCCCGTGCACCCCGCCCCGGACATGACTGACCTCGGCGTCGCGGACGGCCAGCTCGGCGGCCCGGTCCGGCCGGCCGGGGTTGACCCAGCCGTACACGTCGGTGCGGATCTGGGCGCCGATCCACTCGCGGAACGGGTTGTGCCGCCGGGCGCTCTCCGGCGGGGCCAGGCCGAGCAGCAGGTTGCGGTAGGCGACCCGTTCGGCGGTGAAGACCCGCCCGCCGGGCAGCCAGTCCAGCCAGGCCTGCGCCACGTCGGCGCTGGTGAAGTCCCGCCCGTGGGTCTCCAGCACCCGCAACGCGAGCAGCGGGTAGTTCAGGTCGTCGTCCTCGGGCATCCCGTCGATGTTCTCGGCGAGGCTGGTCGGGGCGCTGCGCCGGTTCCACGGCCAGCGGGCGGCGACCTCGGCGGGAAGTCCCTGCGCGGTGAACCAGTCGCGCAGCGGCCAGCGGCCGGTCGCGACGAGGATCTCCCGGATGCCCTGCCGGGGAATCTTCTCCACCGGCTTGCCGAGCAGGCAACCGGCCGCCCGGCCGAGCCACCCGCCGTGCAGCCGGTCGTACGACGCCCCGGTGGGCAGGGACCACTCCGCCGGCCAGCCGGACCGCAGCCCGGCCAGGTCGTCCGGCTCGTCGCCGCCGCCGACCGCCGGTAGCGCGTCGGCGGCGTCGAGCAACTCCACAGCGAGGGCCCGCAGCTGCGGTGCGGCCGGGGTCGGCGAGGCGCCGGTGACCGGCGGGGTGAGGTCCCCGCCGGCCGCGCTCCACCGCCGCGCGAGGGCCGTGACGTCACGTCCCTCGTCGCGACTCGCCGCCAGCTCGTGCGGCAGCAGGTCCTCCGGCTGTACCCAGGTGATCCTCATCGGGCCGGCGCTCCGTCGACGGCGGGCGTGCCGCTCGTCAGTCCGGCGAAGCGCTGCACCCGCCGGGCGAACCGGCTCTGGTCCCGCTCGAAGACCTCACCGGCCACGGCCGCGAGCACCCGCGCCGGCTCGACGAGATCGGTACGGGAGGCGGTGGCGACCGTCTCGGCCCAGTCGGCGGGGACGGCGGCGAGGCCGCCGAGCGCCCCGGCGATCGCGCCGGCCATGGTGGCGGTCGAGTCGGCGTCCCGGCCGTAGTTCACCGCGCCGAGCACCGCGGCGCGGTACTCCCCGCCGGCCACGACCAGCATGCCGAGCGCCACCGGCAGCTCCTCGATGGTGTGCAGGCGGCTCGGGCGACGCGCGCCCAGACCGGGGCTGCGGTACTCCTCCCCCACCGTGTCGTACGGGGCCACGGCGGCCCGCAGCGCGGGGATCGCCGCCTTCCAGTCCTGGTGGGCCCGGGCCTCCTTGACCACCGCGTCGATGGCCGCCCGGGTCCCGTCGCGGGCCAGGTCGAGCGCCGCGGCGATCACGTCCTCGACGGTCGCGCCGGCGGTGGCGGCCGCGGCGACGGCGGCGGCGAAGACCGCTGCCGCCTCGCGCCCGTAGCTGTGCTGGTGCGCCCCGGCGATCTCCACCGCCTCGGCGTACGCGCCGGCCGGATCGCCCGCGTTGACGATGCCGACCGGGGCCATGTACATGGCCGCACCGCAGTTGACGATGTTGCCGACCCCGGCCTCGCGCGGATCCACGTGCGCGTGGTGCAGGCGGGTGACCAGCCACCGCTCGGCGGCCGCGAGGCGGTGGAAGGTCACCCCGTCCCGCTCCAGGTCGGGGATGTAGACCACCCGCTCGATCAGGTCCGGCACCAGCAGGTCCACCACGTCGTACGCGTCGAGGTGGTCGCGCTTCGCCGCGTAGGCGCGGACCAGGGCGTGGGTCATCAACGTGTCGTCGGTGATGTGCCCGTCGCCCTTGTGGTACGGCGCGAGTGGCCGTGCGGTGGCCCAGTCGGCGTGGTACGGGGGCACGATGCCCTCGACCCAGCCGCCGAAGCGGGCACGGATCTGTTCCGGCAGGGCGGTTTCGGTGGCGCCGCCGAGGGCGTCGCCGACCGCCGCGCCGACCAGAGTTCCGACCGATGTGTCGAGCAAGAGTGACATGTGCTTTACCTCAGAACCTGCTTGCCACCGTCGACCAGCTGCGTGGCGAGCTGGTCCAGGGTGATCTTGTTGGCGAAGTACTGCTGGAGGGCCGGGGTGGCGTACTTGGTCTTCCACTCCGGGTAGCCGTCGGCCATCTGGAACGGGGCCACGGTCAGGTCGGCGGCGCTCTTCGCGGCGACGTCCCAACCCTGCTTGCCGCCGGTGAGCTTGATGAGCTCCTGGTTGGCCTGCTTACCGGTCGGCACCAGCCAGTCCCCCTTGGCCAGGGCGGCCATGTTGGTGGGGTTCAGGAAGTACTCGAGGAACTGGGCGGCCTGCTTCTTGTGCTTGGAGTCCTCGGAGACCGACAGCGTCTGCGGGTTGGCCGCCTGCATGGCGGAGAGGCCCTTGATCGGCGGGAGGGTGACCCACTCGAAGCCGGCGGGCGCCTGCTCGACCATCTGCTGGCGCAGCGAGACCGAGCCGGGCAGCATCGCGTACTTGCCGCCGAAGAAGCCGGGCAGCGTGTCCGCGCCGCTCATGCCGAGCGCCTCCGGGGAGGCCGACTTCGCCGTGTAGAGCATGTCGTGGATGCGCTTCGGCACCTCCTTCTCCGGGTCACCGACCTTGACCTCGGTACGCCCGCCGTCGGTGTAGAAGAACTTGCCGTCGAAGTTCAAGGCGAGGTTCAGCACCCGGTTGGTCGGCGACTTGAGCGCCCAGGCGGCACCGAACTGGCCGGGCTTGGTGAGCTTCTGGGCGTTGGCCTGGAACTCGTCCCAGGTCCAGCCGCCGTCGGCCGGGGGTACCGCCACGCCGGCGGCGTCGAGCAGCTTCTTGTTGGCGACCACGACCTGCGACTCCAGCAGGAACGGCACGCCGGTGACCTTGTCGTCGAAGGTCGCGGTGTCCCAGATGCCCTTGTCGATCTGGCCCTTGAAGTCGTCGGAGAGCAGGTCGGAGAGGTCTGCCAGGTAGCCCTGCTTGCTGAACTCGCCGATCGACGCCGCCTCGTAGTGCACGATGTCCGGTGCGTCGCCGCCCTCGAACGAGGTCAGCAGCTGGTCGTGCACCGAGTTCCAGTCACCCTGGACGTACTCGACCTGGATGTCCGGGTGTTCGGCGTTCCACTTGGCGACCAGGTCCTTGTTGGCCTTCAGCGACTCCTTCTGCCAGGCGAGGCTGAGGAAGCGCAGCTTGACCGGACCGGATGTGGCCTCGTCGTCGCCGCCGTTCCCGCAGGCGGCGATCATGCCGAGGCCGACGACCGCGACCGCGGTGGCCGCGGCGAGTCGGCGGAATCTCGTGCGAAGCATGGGGGGTGTACCTCCTTGGGTGGTGGTGGGGGACGGGATCAGCCCTTGACCGCTCCGGCGAGCGAGCCGGACGAGAGCCGGCGTTGCATGAACGCGAAAAAGATCAGGCTGGGCAGCGTCGCCAGCAGTGAACCGGCGGCGAGCGGGCCGAGGCGTGCGGTGCCCTCGATGCCGACGAACCGGGCCAGTGCGACCGGCAGGGTCGCCAGCTCGGGCGTCTTGATCAGCACGAGGGCGAAGAAGAACTCGTTCCAGGCGGAGATGAAGGAGAAGAGCGCCGTCGCCACCAGACCGGGGGCGAGCAGCGGGAAGACCACGCGGCGCAGGACCTGCGTCCGGGTCGCGCCGTCCACGGACGCGGCCTCCTCCAGCTCGCGTGGGATGTTGCGGACGAAGCCCTGCAGCATCCAGAGCGCGAACGGCAGCGCCCAGACCACATAGATCAGCACCAGCCCGGCGTGCGTGTTGGCCAGTCCGACCTGCCGCAGCACGAGGAAGATCGGGATGATCAGCAGCACGAACGGGAAGAGCTGGGAGAGCAGCACCCAACCCAGCGCCACGGTGCCGAGCTTCGAGCGGAACCGGGCGAGGGCGTACGACGCCGGCATGGCGACGAGCACGGTCAGCACCGCCGAGGCGAGCGAGACCTGGAGGCTGTTGAGGGCCGCCCGGCCCAGCTCCTGCTCGGTGAAGGCCTGCACGAAGTTCTGCAGGGTCGGGTTGCTGGGGATCAGCGTGGGGTGCAGCTGCACCAGCTCCCGCGGCGGCTTGAACGCCGTCGAGAGGAGCCAGACGAGCGGGAACCCGAGGAAGATCAGGTAGCCGGCGAGGGCGAGGTACTGGAAGGCCCGACCGGTGCGGCTGGGTTTACCGAACATGACTAGTTCGCCTCCCTCATGCGACGGCGGAGATAGATGGCGAGCAGCGCCACGATGATCACGACCATGGCGTTGCCGAGCGCGGCCGCGTAGCCGTAGTTGCCGTAGCGGAACGCCTCCTCGTAGGCGAAGAGCATCGGCAGCATCGTCTTGCCACCTGGGCCGCCCGCCGTCAGCACGTAGACCAGGCCGAACGAGTTGAAGTTCCAGATGAAGTCCAGCGAGGTGATCGCGACGATGACCGGGGCCAGGGCGGGCAGGGTGACGTGCCGGAACCGGTGCCAGGCGCTGGCGCCGTCGACCGCCGCGGCTTCGTGCAGCTCGCGGCCGACACCCTGCAACCCGGCGAGCAGCACGACGGTGGTCTGCGGCATACCGGCCCAGACCCCGACGATGATCACCGCGGGCAGTGCCGTGCTGAAGTCGCCGAGCCAGTTGGCCCGCAGCCCGTCGGCGCCGATGCGGTAGAGGAACTCGTTCAGCAGACCGGCGTCCGGGTGGTAGACGAGCTTCCAGAGGATGCCGACCACGACCGGGGGCATCGCCCACGGCACCACGGAGAGCACCCGCGCCACTCCCCGGAACCGCAGCTGCTGGTTGAGCAGCAGGGCCAGCCCGAGGGCGAGCACGAACTGGAGCGCGGTCACCCCGAAGGCCCAGAGCAGACCGATCTTGAACGAGTTCCAGAACAGCTCGTCGCCGAGCAGCTGCCGGTAGTTCTCCAGGCCGGTGAAGTTGACCTCGACGTTGCGTCCGGCCCGGGCGTCGGTGAAACCGAGGTAGATGCCGCGCAGCAGCGGGAAGACCGACAGCACCAGGATCGGCAGCAGCGACGGCAGCAGCAGCAGGTAGACGGCGGTCCGGTCGGAGCGGGCGCGACCCGACCGACGGGATCGCCCGCTGCGTTCGACGTCGGAGCGTTCGGCCAGCGTGGTCATGAGGTCACCCCTTCGCGGTACGGGTGGGCGGGCGTGGGCTCGAACGGGTCGGCGCTCGGCCGGGGGGACGGTGGCGTCGCGGCGCTGGAGGCGCGGACGGCGAGGCTGGGCTGCACCTGCTCGCGCCGGGGCGGCAGGGCCGGGTCGGCGATGCGCTGCAGCAGCAGTTCGGCGGCGCGACGACCGCGCTCGGCCGAACCGAGGGAGACGCTGGAGAGCTGGGGGAACATCATCTGGGCGAGTTCGGTGTCGTCCATACCGATCAGCGCGACGTCCTGGGGCACCCGCCGGCCGGCGGCGAGCAACGCGTGCAGGGCGCCGACCGCGATGAGGTCGTTGGCGCAGACCAGCGCGTCCGGCGCGGCCCGGGCGAGCAGTCGTACGGCGGCGGCGCGGCCGGCGGCGTACTGGAAGTCGCCGACCTCGACGAGGTCCTCGTCGAGTTCGATGCCGTGTCGGGCCAGCGCGGCGCGGAAGCCGGCGTCCCGGGCGGCACCCGGGACGGTGTCGAGCGGCCCGTTCACGAAGCCGATCCGGCGTCGGCCGATGGCGAGCAGGTGGTCGACGGCGAGCGCGACGCCGTGCCGGGAGTCGGTGCGTACGTTGTCGACCGGGGCGTCGGCACCGAGTTGGCCGACGACCACCACCGGCACCGGGCTGCCGACCAGTGCGCCGAGGTGGTCGTCGGTCACCCGGATCGGCGAGATGATCATCCCGTCGACGTAGCGGTTGGCGAGCCGGCGCAGCAGGGTCATCTCGTTGTCGATCCGCCCGCCGGTGGCGTGCACCACGAGTTGCCGGCCGGACGAGGCGACCACGGCCTCGATGGCCCGCATCATCTCCACGTAGACCGGGTTGCCGATGTCCTCGACGGCGAGCGCCACCAGGCCGGTGCGCTGGGACTGCAGCGAGCGGGCGATCGCGTTCGGGACGTACCCCACCTCAGCGGCCGCGGCGCGCACCTTGCGGATGGTCTCCGGGCTGCCGCCGACGCCGTTGAGGACGCGGGAGGCGGACGCGATGGAGACGCCGGCGCGGGCGGCCACGGTGTGGACCGTTGGTCGGCCGTCCGCCGGCTCTTGTAAACGTTTACGACCCACGTACCGTACCTCCGCCCGATCGCTGTAAACGTTTCCGGGGAGTCTGCCCCCGGCTTTGCCGAGAGGTCAAGGGCTCGTTACGAAAACGTTTCCAACCGCCGTGACCAGCGCCGACGTCGATCCGACCGGGAAGCGCCAAAGGACCAGGGGACCGACATTTCGCCGCAATTACGGATGAGCTGGACGATCGAGCGACGGGAGACCACGCGGCTCGCCCCGGCGCACGCGACCGCGCCGCAGGTGGCTCATCGTTCCGGGCACGCCGAGGTCGAGCCGGACCGTTCAGTCCGGAGCGCTCCCGCGGGAACCGCCTCGATCAGCCCCGGACGCGCGGCTCAGGAGCGGCGCTCGCGCTCCTGGGCGAGCCGCTCGTCGAGGCGGCCCAGCTCGTAGATCGCATTCAGGTTCGTGGGAAGCCTGGTCACGTTCTCGGTGCCCTCGTCCGGCCCGGGCGGCACGGGGCCGCCGCGGGCCGGCACCGGGGCCGGTGCCACGTCGGCAGGCGCCGGGCGCCGCCGCACGAGCAGGACCACCGGCAGCGCCAGGACACCGATGGAGAAGAGCAGCGCGGCCCAGCGCAGCACCGGGTCGGTCCGGACGACGGTCGGCACCGCGAGACTCTCCGAGGTGGACGGTGCCACCTCGGGCGCACCCGCGGGCTGCGGCACGACGGTCACCACGACGTCGGGCCCACCGTCGCCACCGGGGCGCACCACGCGGCCCGGCAGGCCGTTCGGACGGGCGTCACTCGGCACCGCCACCGAGGGGACGATCGGACCGGGCACGGGAACCGACGTGACGGACGGGCCCGGCGTCGTCGGGGCCACCGACGGCGGATCGGAGGGCGGGGTGGTCGGCGAGGTGGTCGGCGGGGCGGTCGGGTCGTCGCCCGCGCCCAGCAGGCCGTCCACCAGGTCTCCCAGCCCAGCCACCAGACCGCCCAGCAGGCCGCTGGGCACCGATGGGGACGTCGACGGCTGCGGCGCGGGCGCCATCGCGAGAGTCAGGGCGAGCGCGGCCACCACACGCATGGGTTCACCTCGGGAGGGTTCGATATGGGAGGCACGCTACCGCACACTGCGGACGCCCGGGATTCCCCCGTACGGCGACCCTCCGTCGACCACTCTCCGCGCGGATGCGGGGGACGTCGTGGCGACGCCCCCCATCATCCGGTTTGTACTGTCCGGTCAGGACGGCAGGCCACCGACCTGGGTGTTGATCCAGCTCCGGATCGCCGTCAGGTCGCCGTAGACGGACGGACCCGTGGCGCAGGTCGGATTGTTGTTACCGGCCCGACTGGTGGCGCCGATCAGGCTCCACACTCCGTTGACCCGGCGCACCTGCGGGCCGCCCGAGTCGCCGTAGCACGCGCCGGAGTTGCCGTTGGTGTTGTTGGTGCAGATCTCGTACGGCCCGTTGATGCCGAGGCAGCGACTGTCGGACACGATCGAGGTGTCCAGCTCGTACGCGATGCTCGGCGCGGAACCGCAGCCCCGGGTCGGGCAGGTCTGACCCCAGCCGATGATCCGGGTGGCCGTACCGACCGCGCCGGAGCTGGTGGGGATCGGGGCGGGAGCGTGACCCACCGAGCCGGACAGCTGCAGCAGCTTGACGTCGATGCTCGGGTGGTTGACCGCTCTGCTCACGCCGACGACCGTGCCGCCACTGGTGCGGTTGGTGCTGCCCACCCGTACGGAGGACGGGGTCGGGCAGTGCTTCGCGGTGACCGCCCAGTCGGCCTTGATCAGTGAGCCGGTGCAGCCGGAGAGGTGGACCAGGAAGGAGTAGTTCTCGCTGGCCGGCCGCCCGCCGACCACCAGCGGCGCGACGTCGCCCGCCCCGTCCCAGGTGTACGTCGTCCCGGCCGGCGCGGACCGGCCGCCGGCGAAGAGCTGGTTGACCCGGCTCGACTCGGCCGAGTTGGGGACGGCGTTGGTGCACGACACGGGGGCGCTGCTGCCCGACATCAGGTCCGAGCAGAGCCCGGTGCGGCGGTCGGGCAGGCCGAGGATGTGCCCGAACTCGTGGGTGGCGATGCGGGTGCGGTGGTAACCCTGGTTGACGGCGGTGCGGCCCATCCAGATCCGGCCCGAGCCGAGACCGGTCACCTGGGCCCGGGGCCAGCCGTCGTCGACGTAGACGGTGATGGTGGCCGGGGTCCCCGGCAGCAGCCGGACGGTGCTGACCCGGCTGTTCCAGATCTGCGCGGCCTGGTCGAAGTTGGTCCGAAACTCACCGGTCCGGCTGGCGTCGTAGTAGACGGTGCGTACGGCGGAGGCCCCCGCACCGGTGGCGAGCTGCACCCCGGCCACCGCGAGGACGCCCACCAGCGCGGACACCGCCGCGCGTAGCAGCTGTCGTCGGAACATCACGCACTCCCCTGGTTCCCGGCGGCAGCGCCGCCATCCATCGATGTACGTAAATGTTAGATCGACGTACGGCGATGCCCGTCATAACGGATCCGTCATAACGGGCGCGGCCTGCGGGCTCACCTCCGGCGCGCTGTAACTCGGCTGTTACCACGCGGCGAAGCTGCCGTGGCATCGCCGGCCGACCGTCGACGTCGAGGCGGGAACACCGGCGACGGAGCCGGTGACCGCCGGCCGAGGAGGCAGTGAGGGGAGACGACGATGAGGATCAGGAACACACTGGTGGTACTGGCCGTCCTGACCGCCGCGCTGATGGCGGGCGGGAGCACCGGCACCGCCGCCACGACGACGAGCCGAGCGGCGAAGACCACCGCACCGTACTGCGGGATCACCTGGGGCAGCGGCCCGAAGGCGGCCGGCACGCTCAGCACGGACCCACTGATCGAGGTACGCACCGGCCGCCACGACTGCTTCGACCGGGTGGTGTTCGAGTTCGCCGGCCCGGTGACCGGCTACACGGTCGGCTACGGCGAGACGTGGACCGAGGGTGAAGGGCTCGCCCTGTCGCCGTACACCGCCGGCGACGCGCTGCTGCGGGTCTCCCTCCAGGCGCCCGCGTACGACGACGAGCACCTCGCCACCGTCCCGTACCGGGTCGGCGAGCACGCGGCGATCGTGCTGCGCCACCGGACGCTGCGCGACGTGGTCTTCGGGGGCAGCTTCGAGGGCTACACCACGTTCGCGGTCGGGGTGCGGGCCCGGCTGCCGTTCCGGGTCTTCGTCCTGGACGGCCCCGGCACGCACAGCCGGATCGTGCTCGACGTCGCCCACCAGTGGCAGTCGTGAACCGTCCGCACGGTGGAGGGCCCGAGCCCGGCCGGGCCCTCCACATCGTCCGTCGGGGCAGGTCGACGAGGCGAGCGGCGGCGCTAGGCTCGGATGATGGAGGGCCGCCTGCTGGTGGTCGAGGACGATGCCTCCATCCGGGAGGTCACCGCCCTCGGACTCCGCCGGGCCGGATTCCGGGTCACCACCGCCGTCGACGGCCGCGAAGCGCTCACCGCCTGGCGGGCGCAGCCCGTCGACCTGATCGTGCTCGACGTCATGCTCCCCGGCCTCGACGGACTCGAGGTCTGCCGGGAGGTCCGCCGCACCAGCGCCGTGCCGATCCTCATGCTCACCGCGCGCACCGACACCATCGACGTGGTCGTCGGCCTGGAGTGCGGCGCCGACGACTACCTCCGCAAACCGTTCGACCTGCCCGAGCTGGTGGCGCGCGTCCGGTCGGTGCTCCGCCGGGCCACCTCCCCGGCCGAGCGGACCGTCCTCACCATCGGCGGGCTGGAGATCGACCCGGCCGGCTTCGTCGTCCGCAAGGCCGGACGGGAACTGCCGCTGACCGCGACGGAGTTCCGTCTCCTGCTGGAGCTGGCCCGCCGCCCCGGTCAGGTCTTCACCCGCGAGCTGCTGCTCGACCGGGTGTGGAACCACAGCTACCTCGGTGACTCCCGCCTCGTCGACGTGGCCGTTCAGCGGCTGCGCGCGAAGATCGAGGACGACCCCGCCCACCCCCGGCTGGTCCGCACCGTACGCGGCGCCGGCTACAAGATGTCGACGGGGTGACCGCGCGATGGCAGCGGATCACGTACGCCCGGGCCGGCTCAGACGCCGGCTGACCGTCGCGTTCGTCGTCGTGGCCGGAGTCTCCGCCGGATCCCTCGCCGGCGGCTCCTACCTGCTGCTGCGCCAGTCCCGGCTGGACGCGTCCGTGCAGCAGGCCGCGGCCGACGTCCGCTACCAACTCGTCCTCGCCGGGCAGTTCCAGCCGTTGACCGAGCAGCGCCGGGCCGAGCTGCTGCGCAGCTTCGAGGGGAGCGGCCGGCACGTGCTGCTGACCGGCGGCACGGACGTCCAGGCCTCCAACCCGGCGTACGCACCGGTGCTCGGACCGACGCTGCGGACCACCGTCGCCGCCGGAGAGCTGGGGTACGAGCGCTCGACCCCACCCGTCCGGCCGCGGCTGCTCGTGGTCGGCGGCCGGATCCCCGGCTCCACCGACGAGCTGTACGTGGTCACCACCGAGGAGGGCCTGCACCGCGACCTCGACCAGCTCCGCAACGCGCTACTGGTCGGCTGGGCGCTGGTCGTGCTCACCGCCGCCGGGATCGGGCACACGCTGGCCCGGCGCACCCTGGAACCGGTCGGCCGAGCGAGCCGGGCCGCGCGCGCCGTCGCCGAGGGCCTGCTCGCCACCCGTCTGCCCGTGCACGGACGCGACGAGTTCAGCGCCTGGGCGACGTCCTTCAACAGCATGGCCGAGGCGCTCGAGGCGAAGATCGAGGCGCTCTCCCGGGCGCAGGCCCGGGAGCGGCGATTCACCGCCGACGTCGCGCACGAGCTGCGTACCCCGGTGACCGCCCTGGTCGCCGCGGCCTCGCTGCTGCGCGAGCACACCGACCAGCTCACCGGCGGCGCGCGCCGCCCCGCCGAGCTGCTGGTGGCCGACGTGATCCGGCTGCGCCGCCTGGTCGAGGAGCTGATGGAGATCTCCCGGCTGGACGCCGGCCAGGAACCGCTGGCGATGGGCACCGTCGATCCGCTCGCCCTGCTGCACGCCCTCGTCGCGGCGCGGGGCTGGCCCGACCGGGTGACGGTCGCCGGCAGCGCCGTCGCACTCCGCACCGACCCGCGCCGGCTCGAGCGGATCCTCGCCAACCTGGTGGGCAACGCGGTCGAGCACGGCGGCGGCGAGATCCGGGCCACCGTCGAGCGGGACGGGGCGGAGGTGCTCTTCGACGTCACGGACCGGGGACCGGGCATCCCCGCGGCACATCTGTCACGCCTCTTCGACCGCTTCTACAAGGTCGACCCGGCCCGCGCGGGTGCCGGCAGCGGCCTCGGGCTGGCGATCGCGCTGGAGAACGCCCGGCTGCTCGGCGGGCGCCTGACCGTCCGCAGCGAGCCGGGCCTCGGCACCCGCTTCCGGCTCGCCCTGCCCGCGGCCGGCCCCGTTGCCGAGCCGGAGCAGGCCGGCACGAGGGTTCGCGAGGACGCGCCATGAGGGCCGGCCGCCTCCGCTCGCCCGGCCGCCGCACGCTGGCCGGTCTGCTCCTGGCCGGCCTGCTGCTGCCTGCCTGCGCACCGCCGCGCTCCGGCTCGCTCGGCCCGGCCCCGACCGCCGTACCGCCGCCGGCCGCCACACCCACCCCCACCGGCCCCGCCGTCGCGACGCCCCGTCCCACCCCGGCGCCGACCACGGCCGGACCGACACGACCGGGTACGCCACCGGCCGCCGCCCCGACCTCGGCCGCCACGATCACCCTCGAGCTCTGGTTCGTACGGGACGGGCGGCTGGCCCCGACCCGGCGCACCCGTCCCGGCACCCCGGCGACCTCCCGGCTGGCGCTCACCGAACTGGCGGTCGGGCCGACCCGCGCCGAGGTGGCCACCGGGATGACCACGCTCCTGGGCGGCGGCGCCGAGCCGCTCGGGATCGCCGACGGCGTCGCGACCGTCCGCCTCGCCACGGCGGGCGGCGACCCGACGACCGAGCGGCTACGCCGGGCCCAGGTGGTCTGGACCCTCACCCAGTTCCCCACGGTGCGGCGGGTGCGCTTCGACCCGGCGAGCGCCGACTCGGACGGTCCGGTCGGCCGGGCCGACTACGCCGACCTGCTCCCGCCCATCGTGGTGACCGGGCCGGCCGTGGGTCAACGGGTCACCAGCCCGTTGACCGTCGCCGGGAGCGCCGACGTGTACGAGGCGACCGTGAGCCTGCGCGTCCTCGACGCGGGCGGCCGGGAGATCGCCACCACCTTCACCACGGCCAGCTGCGGCACCGGCTGCCGTGGCGACTACCGGGCGGTGGTGGCCTGGCGGGTTCCCCGGGAGCAGAGCGGCACGGTCGAGGTGTACGAGATCTCCGCCGACGACGGCAGCCGGGTGAACGTCGTCCGCGTACCAGTGACGCTCGTACCCGGACGCTGACCCCGGCACGACCCGACCGGGGACGGATCTCCCAAGCCGCTGCGCGGCCCGGATTCCGCCGACTAGCGTCGGACGCGAACGTGTTTCGCGGAGGGTGGGGAAGGCGGAGCCGGCAGCCGGACGCCAGCCCGTCGAGGACCTGATGTCGACCGCCGCCGGTCGCCCGAAGCACGACCATCCCGACGCGCAGAGCCGGTACCGAGTCCGCACGGAAGGCTTCGCCATGCCCGGAACGACCTCGATGAGCCCTGGCGCGTCCGGCGCCGGGGCGGAGACCGGCGGGCACCCGCAGCGCTGGGCCGCGCTGGCGGTCATCGCCATCGCCCAGTTGATGGTGGTGCTGGACGCCACCATCGTGAACATCGCGCTCCCCCACGCCCAGGCCGATCTGGGCATCACCGACGCCAACCGGCAGTGGGTGGTGACCGCGTACACGCTGGCCTTCGGTGGCCTGCTGCTGCTCGGCGGCCGGATCGCCGACTACTGGGGCCGCAAGCGCGCCTTCATCGTCGGCACGGTGGGGTTCGCGCTCGCCTCTGCCGTCGGCGGCCTCGCCGGTGACGGGGCGATGCTCTTCGGCGCCCGCGCCCTGCAGGGCGCCTTCGGCGCGCTGCTCGCACCGGCCTCGCTGGCGCTGCTCACCGTTCTGTTCACCGAGACCCGGGAACGCGCCAAGGCGTTCGCCGTCTACGGCGCGATCGCCGGTGGCGGCTCGGCCGTCGGCCTCCTGCTCGGCGGCGTGCTCACCGAGTACGCCAGCTGGCGCTGGTGCCTGCTGGTCAACATCCCGGTCGCCGCCGTGGCGCTGATCGCCGCGCTACCGCTGGTGCCGGAGAGCCGGGCACACGGCGACACCCGCTACGACGTACCGGGCGCGCTGGTCGTCACCGCCGGTCTGGTGAGCCTGGTGTACGGCTTCACCCGCGCCGCCGAGGACGGCTGGACCGCCGCCGCCACGCTCACCTTCATCCTGGTCGGCGTGGCGTTGCTCGCCGCGTTCGTGCTGATCGAGCTGCGTACCAGGAATCCGCTGCTGCCGATGCGGATCCTGCTGGACCGCAACCGCGGCGGGGCGTACCTGGCCTCCGCGCTGATCGGCGCCGGCCTCTTCGGAGCGTTCCTGTTCCTGACCATCTACCTGCAGACGGTGCTCCGTTACACGCCGCTGGAGGCCGGCCTCGCCTCGCTTCCGGTCACCGCCGGCGTGCTGATCGCCGCGGGCAGCGCCAGCCAGCTGCTGCCGCGCATCGGGGCCAAGCCACTCATGCTCGGCGGCGCGGTCCTCGCGGCGGCGGGCATGGTGGCGCTCACCCAGGTCGACGTCGACACCTCCTTCGTCGCCCTCCTCCTGCCCGCCCAGATCGTCCTCGGCCTCGGGCTCGGCTTCACATTCGTGCCCCTGTCCAGCCTCGCCCTGTACGGGGTGCCCGAGCACGACGCGGGCGCGGCCAGCGCCACGCTCAACGCCACCCAGCAGATCGGCGGGTCGCTCGGCACCGCCCTGCTCAACACGCTGTACACCAGCGCCGTCACCGGCTACCTGGCCACCCGTACGCCCGACCCGATCACCCAGGTCCGGGCGCTGCTGCACGGCTACTCGGTGGCGTTCGCCTGGGCCACCGGGCTGATCCTGCTCGCCGGCCTCACCACCCTGTTCCTGATCCGGGTACGCCGGCAGGACGTCCCCACCGGCGGCCCGGCCCACCTGGGTTGACCCGCTTCGCGCGTCCTCCCCTCGGCAGCGAGCGGTGATCGACCCGGAAACTACGGGGCCGCCGTCACCCAATCGCGTCCGACCTCGCAGGTTGGCCTGCGGCATGGTCGGATGCGTCCGATTCTTGACCTGGCCGGCGCGGTGCCCAGGTTCCGCGCCGGAGGTACGAACGGCGGTGGCGGGCGAGGAGATCACGTGGCGACCTACGAGTACCGGTGTCCGCGTGACGGTGACTTCGAGGTGCGCCTCCCCCTCGGCGAAGCCGGAGCAGCGGTCGACTGCCCCGGCTGCCACGCGCGGGCCACCCGGGTCTGGTCCGCCCCGCGGCTGGCCCGAACGCCCCGTGCGCTCGGCGCGGCCCTCGACGGGGCGGCGCGGAGCGCGGAGACGCCCGAGGTCGTGTCGCGAATCCCGGCGAGGCGGCCCGCGGCGGCCATGCCGGCCCACCCGGCTCACGCTCGGTTGCCCCGGTTGTGACAGAGCCGGCGGCCCCGTAGCCACGGGAGCCCGCCGATCCAGACCGAAGATCACCACCGCGGCGGACGGTGTGACGAAGGGAAGCGGCAGATGCCCGAGGTCATCTTTTCCTTGGACTCGACGAAGAGGTTCACGGAGCAGGAGAAGATCGGACACAACAGGTGGCACCCCGACATCCCGCCCGTGGCCACCGTCAAGCCGGGCTCGACGTTCCGGGTGCACTGCCGGGAGTGGTTCGACGGAGAGATCCACAACGACGACTCCGCGGACGACGTCCGTGATGCGCCGCTCTCCATCGTGCACGCCCTCAGCGGCCCGTTCGCCGTGCAGGGCGCCAAGCCCGGCGACCTGCTGATGGTCGACATCCTCGACGTCGGGCCCATCCCGCAGGAGGACTCCGGCCCGCTCGCCGGGCAGGGCTGGGGGTACACGGGCATCTTCGCCAAGCAGAACGGCGGCGGGTTCCTCACCGACCAGTTCCCCGACGCGTACAAAGCGATCTGGGACTTCAGCGGGCAGCGGGCCACCTCGCGGCACATCCCGGGGGTCTCCTTCACCGGCATGGTCCACCCGGGTCTGATGGGCACGGCGCCCTCCGCCGACCTCCTGGGCAGGTGGAACCGGCGTGAGCAGGCGCTGGCCGAGACCGACCCGGACCGGGTGCCGCCGCTGGCGCTGCCACCGTTGCCGCAGGACGCGGTCCTCGGTTCGCTGACCGGCAACGACTACGAACGGGCGGCCGCGGTGGCGGCGCGGACCGCGCCGCCGCGGGAGAACGGCGGGAACCAGGACATCAAGAACCTCACCAAGGGGTCCCGGATCTTCTATCCGGTCTACGTGCCCGGCGCCAACCTCTCCGTGGGGGACCTGCACTTCTCCCAGGGAGACGGGGAGATCACGTTCTGCGGCGCGATCGAGATGGGCGGCTTCGTCGACCTGCACGTCGACCTGATCAAGGACGGGATGAAGACGTACGGGGTGTCGGAGAACGCGATCTTCCTGCCCGGCAACAACAACCCGCAGTACAGCCAGTGGCTCGCCTTCTCCGGGATCTCGGTGACCCTCGACGGTGAACAGCGTTACCTCGACTCACAGCTGGCGTTCCAGCGCGCCTGCCTGCATGCGATCGACTACCTCACGAAGTTCGGCTACAGCCCGGAGCAGGCGTACCTGATCCTGGGGGCGGCACCCATCGAGGGCCGCTTCTCCGGGGTGGTGGACATCCCGAACTCCTGCGCGACGGTCTACCTCCCCACGGAGATCTTCGACGTCGACGTCCGGCCCTCGGCGGCCGGCCCGACCCGCGTCAAGCAGGGCGCCAAGGCGCCGAAGTCGAGCTTCTGAGCGCGGCGACCCGACCCGGAAGGGTCCGACCGCCCGGATCACTCCACCCTCCCGGCCGAGTCGATCAGGGCCGGCTCGGACCCCCGTCGACCAGGACACACCGCGAGGGGGCGGGCTGGAGGCCGACGTCCCCGAGTGCCAGACTTCGAGGCCGGGCGGTCCGGTGAAGACGTGCGGTTCAGCAGCGACCGACGACCGGAGCCGTGGACGGGGAGGGAAGTCGCTGTGAGTGACCAGTTCGAGCCGGGTGCCGAGTCGGCGGACGCGACCGCGCCGGTCGACCCTGCCGTACCGCCGAGCGGCACCGGCTGCCTGGAGTGCGACTCCTCCGGGGGATGGTGGTTCCACCTGCGTCGCTGCGCGGCCTGCGGTCACATCGGCTGCTGCGACTCGTCGCCGAGCCAGCACGCGACCGCGCACGCCGCCGCGACCGGCCACCCGGTCATCCGGAGCTTCGAGCCCGGTGAGTCGTGGTTCTGGGACTACTCCGAGAATCAGTTCCTCACCGACGGGCCGGAGCTGGCCGAGCCGCAGTCGCACCCGCTCGACCAGCCGGCGCCCGGTCCGCGTGGCCGGGTACCGGAGGACTGGAAGACCCGGCTGCACTGAGTCCCACGTCGCCCGAAGCATCGACTACCGGCGCCGGGAGCGGGAACGCCGAGCGAGCGCCTGACCCAAGTGGCTCCACGTCTCTCGGCGTGGAGCCATTTGCATGACGGCGATCACCCGGTACGCGGTGGTAAGCGGACCCGGGAGTCCGGTACCGTCGGGGACCAGCAACCGGACCCCCTGGTCCGGTACGTCGAGTCGCCCGACGGAAGGAGCTTCGAGTGCCCACCCAGGTGCACCTCAGTGACGCCCTCAACGAGCTCGCCCTGGCGCCGACGCGCGCACTGGACGAAGCCCTGGATGCGTACTACGCGCCCGACTACACCCACCGCAGCGACGGCAGGACGCTCGATCGCGCCGGGTTCGCCCAGATGGTCGCCGGGATGCGCGAGCGGGTCGTCAGCGGCACGGTGACCGTGCTCGACGAGTTCCGGGACGGCTCCGCCTACGCCGAGCGGCACGTCTACGAGATCACGATGGCGGACGGCTCCACCATCCGGCGGGAGATCTCCGTCTTCGGCTCCTACGCCGAGGACGGCCGGTTCCGACACCTCAGCGAGACGGGATTCGACCTCGCGCCGGACGAGACCACCCCGACCGCCTGACCAGATCGGAGACGACATGCCCCGCCTCAGCGATCCCGACCCGAAGAACATCCCCGACGAGGTGCGCGAATTCCTCTCCGCCCTCCCCCCGGACCCGCTGGTCAAGATGCTGAGCCACTCGACCGGCACGGTGAAGCCGTTCATCCAGTTCGCGCGGACGCTCTTCAGCCAGCTGGAACTCTCGGACCGCTCGCGCGAGCTGGTGATCCTGACCGTGGCCGAGCAGACCGACTGCGAGTTCGAGGCGGCCCAGCATCAGCCGATGGCGGCGGCAGCCGGGGTGCCGGAGCGGGTACGGGAGATCATCGCCGCCCGGGAGGTCGAGAGCGCCGAACTCTCGCCGTACGACCGGGCGCTGATCCGGTTCACGGCCGAGGTGGTGCGGCACCCACGCATACCCGACGACCTCTTCGACGAGGTACGACAGTTCCTCAACGAACGCGAGATCGTCGAGGTGCTCCAGGTGATCGGCTACTACTGGGCCTTCGGCCGGGTCTGCACCGTGCTCGACGTCGAGCTCACCAAGGTGTACTCCGACGACACGGTGCTGGCCGACGACTCGGACAGCTGAGTTCGCCCACGGCCGTGCACCACCGCTGAGGCACACTGAGCCTCATGACCTCGCCCGGCAGCAGCCCGAGCCCGACCGGGGCGGAGCCCTCCCATCGGCGCCTCGACGCGCGCCGCAACCACGAGAAGATCATCGCGGCTGCCCGGGAACTCTTCGGCGAACACGGGCTACAGGTCACGGTGCCGCAGGTCGCGGAGCGGGCCGGAGTCGGCCGGGCCACCGTGTACCGCAGCTACCCGAGCAAGGACGATCTGATCCTCGCGCTCGCCCGGGAGCAGCTCCAAGCTCTGGAGCGACTCACGCTCACCGCTCTGGACAGCACCGACGCCTACCAGGGGCTGCGCGACTACGTACCCGAGCTCTTCGAGCGCCTCGCCCACGATCGGGTGCTCGCCACCGTCTTCTTCGAGGCGCGGCTCTCCCCGGCGAGCCACCTGCTGGACCTGGTCGGCCGGCTCGTCGAGGCGGCCATCCCGTCGGGGCGCATCCGCGCGGACGCCGACCAACTCGACGTACGGGTCGTCCTCTGCGGAACGGTCCGGCAACTCATCGCGCTCGACCAGTGGGATCCCGCGCTGTGGCGTCGCTACGGCGAGATGGTGCTCAACGCGTTCCACCCCTGAACATCCCGGTCCGCGGCACCGGCGGCCCCGGCACCGTGGCAAAGATCATTGCTCGGCCGGCGGGAAGGTCGGGTAGCTTCCGACCACGTGACAGCACCGAACGCGCAGGTGGCGGCCACGATCCGCGTGATGCGCCAGGACGATCTCACCGCCGCCGCCGACCTGCTGGTCCTCAGTGCGGGCGACGACAAGCGGCACCGGCTGCTGGAGCGGCTGGCCAGCACGGAGCCCGACGAGATCCACCACGCCCTCGTCGCCGAGCGCTCCGGCGTGATCGTCGGCGCCGGAAAGATCATCGCCGAGCCGGCCTGGCCGGGCACCGTGGCCGCGCTGGTGGCCGTCGCCCCGCACGAGCGCGGACGCGGGATCGGCACCGCGCTCGCGGACGAGCTGGCCGCCTGGGCGCGGGGCAACCTGGGGCCGCGGCACCTGGTGACCAGCACGCTCCGGGACGACCTGGAGCGCGGCCGGGAATTCGCCGCACGGTACGGCCTGACCGTCACCCACCACAGCGTCGGCTGGCGGTTCGACCTGGCCGGGCGCGCCGACGAGCTGGCGGAGCGCGCCGCGCGCAGCGCGGAGACCGCGGGAGTACGCGTCCGCGTCGCCGACTTCCGGGCCGAGGAGGCGGTGGTCCTCGACTGCATCACCCGCAGCCTGCCCGGCCTGCCGGTACCCGGCGCCGAGGATCAGGACGTCGACGTCTCGCAGGCCCACCGGCTCTTCACCGACGACGCGGTCGTGCTGCTGGCCGAACCCCGTGACGAACCCGGTGGCCCGCCGTGCGGGCTGACCATCGTCACACCCCAGTCCGACGGCGGCGACTGGTACACGGTCTACACCGGCGTGGTGGTCGATCACCGCGGCCGGGGAGTGGCGATCGCCCTGAAGGCCGCCGCCCTCCTGGAGACCCACCGGCGGGGCGCGACCGCGGTGAGCACGCACAACGACGACGGCAACGAGGCGATCCTGCGCGCGAACCGGGCGTTCGGGATGCAGCCGAGCGTCGGCTACTGGAGCCTCGCCCGCCGGGACGACCCCAGCCACGACTGACGCCGGAGCGGGTGGCGGCCCAACGGCCGCCACCCGCCTCAACCCTTCACGCAGACCACCTGCTTGAGGTGCGCGACCACCTCGACCAGGTCCTCCTGCCGGGCCATCACCTCGGTGATGTCCTTGTACGCGCCGGGGATCTCGTCCACCACCCCGGCGTCCTTGCGGCACTCCACGCCCGCCGTCTGCGCCGCGAGGTCGTCGGTGCCGAAGGTGCGCTTCGCCTGCGCCCGCGACATCCGCCGCCCCGCCCCGTGCGACGCCGAGCAGTACGCGTCCGGGTTGCCCTTGCCCCGCACGATGTACGACCCGGTGCCCATCGAGCCCGGAATGATGCCCAGGTCTCCCTGGCCGGCCCGGATCGCGCCCTTGCGGGTCACCAGCACGTCCACCCCGCCGTAGCTCTCCTCCGCCACGTAGTTGTGGTGGCAGGAGATCGGCTCGTCGTAGCGCACCTGCGGGAACCGGTCCCGCACCACGTTGCAGAAGACCGCCAGCATCACGGCCCGGTTGCGCCGCGCGTACTCCTGCGCCCACCACAGGTCCCGGCGGTAAGCCTGCATCTCCGGCGTGCCGGCGAGGAAGACCGCGAGGTCCCGGTCGGGCAGGTCGGCGTTGTGCGGCAGCCCGCGCGCGACCCCGATGTGCCGCTCCGCCAGCTCCTTGCCGATGTTGCGGGACCCGGAGTGCAGCATCAGCCACACCCGCCCCTCGTCGGCACCGCCCTGCTCGAGGCAGACCTCGATGAAGTGGTTACCGCCGCCGAGCGTGCCGAGCTGCCGCTGCGCGCGTACCTCCAGCTGCGCCACCCGGCGGTCGAGGTCCGCGAAGCGCCGCCAGAACTCGTCCCAGCCGTGCTGCTCCAGGCCGCGTACCCGGCGCGGATCGACGGCCTTCTCCCGCTGCGCGAAGCCGACCGGAATCGCCGCCTCGATCGCCGAACGCAGACCCGCGAGGTCGTCCGGCAGGTCGTCCGCGGTGAGCGAGGTACGCACGGCCGACATCCCGCAGCCGATGTCCACACCGACCGCCGCCGGCGAGACGGCCTGCCGCATCGCGATCACCGAACCGATCGTGGCGCCCTTGCCGAAGTGGACGTCCGGCATCACCGCGACGCCCTCCACCCAGGGCAGCGCCCCGATGTTGCGCAGCTGCTTCGCCGCCTGCGGCTCGATGCCGTACGGGTCGGTCCAGACCCGTACCGGGGCTCGGGTGCCGGCCAGCGTGTGGAAACCCATCGTCGTCTCCTCGTCTCGTTCTCGATCGTCTCGGAGCGGCTGGCCGGATTCGAACCGGCGACCTTCACCATGGCGAGGTGACGCGCTGCCAGGCTGCGCTACAACCGCGTTACCGTCCGGCGCCGCGCGCCGGAACGTAGGCCGTACGGGATTCGAACCCGTGACCTCCCGGGTGAGAACCGGGTGAGCTTCCGCTGCTCCAACGGCCCGTGCCGGACGGGTGACCCCCCGACCCGCCCGGTGCCGGGGCCACGGACGAAAAAACCGCCCGGACCCCGGCGGGGTGGGCGGCTGCGTGTGTGCGCGGGCGCGTCAGTCGCGCCGCCGCCTACCCCGATACCGGCCCCCCACGAACCGGCCCCGACCCAGGGATTCCTCGCCTGTGGTCAGCCACGCACCGCCCTGCGGCACGGGCCGCACGGCTCGGGTGTTGGTGCGTTGCGACACGGCGTACTCCCTGGTGAATCGCTCGGTTGACCTTGCGGGAACGACGGTATGCGGACCGTGCGCGGGCCGCAATCGGTATTACCGACCACCGTCGCGGCGTGGTCCTGATCCGCGTCGACGTCAGGCGCCGACGGTGCCGTCGACCGCCTCACGCAGCAGGTCGGCGTGCCCGTTGTGGCGCGCGTACTCGTGGATGAGGTGCAGCATCACCAGCCGCAGCGACACGTCCTCACCCCAGCGGACGTTGTGGGCGGTGACGTCCAGCGACTCCGCGGCCCGCTCGATCCGCCGGGAGTGCTCGACCTCCCGCTGCCAGGCGCCGAACGCCTCCGCCCGGCTCGACGAACTGGCGTCGTACGCGACCTGGTAGTCGCCGCTCTCCGACCAGACCAGCGGGATCTCCTCGGCGTTGATCACCTTCCGGAACCAGGTCCGCTCGACCTCGGCCATGTGCCGGACCAGCCCGAGCAGGGAGAGCGTCGACGGTGGCGACGACTGCCGGCGCAGCTCCTCGTCGCTGAGCCCGTCGCACTTCATGGCCAGCGTCGCCCGGTGGTAGTCGAGGTACGCCCGCAGCGTCTCCCGCTCCCCGCCGGTCAACGGCGGCCCGATCCGCTCCGTGGTCACTGTCGTCCCCTCTCCCGGCCGGCGACGGCGAGGCGTGGGCGCCGCCGGCGCCGCGCGCCAGGAAGGGATCATGCCGGATCCGCAGACGGGCCGGTCACCCGACCGACGAGCGGGCCACCGGGGCGTCGAAGAAGGTGTCCGGGTAGGGCTCGTCCTCGTACCGGTAGTGCCACCACTCGCCGGGGTAGTTGACGAACCCGGCGTCGGTCATCAACCGTTCGAGCAGCCTGCGGTTCTCCCGGGCCGGGCCGCTGACACCCGGGGCGGCCGTGTGCGCCGACGGGTCGAAGCAGTCGAAGCCGGTGCCCATGTCGATGCTGGCGTCCGGGAAACGCTGGGCGCGCGGCGCGGTGCAGGAGACCAACGGCCGGCCGGGCGCGAACGGCGGCTCGCTGGCGGCCGTCGCGGGGACCAGAGTCAGGTCCATCGTGCTGCCCCGGCTGTGTGCGGTCGGCGCGCCGATGTATCCCTGCGCGAAGAGCTTCGACTTCTCGACGTGCGGGTAGAACTCGGCCTTCGTCTGCTGCTCGCCGGGCCGCTTGGACCACGCCACGAAGTCGTCCACGGCCGGCACCGGCCGGTAGCAGTCGTACACCTTGAGGCTGTGCCCACCGGTCAGGGCGGCGTCCTGCACCCGGCGCAGGGCCTCCGCCGCCTGCCGGGTGAGCAGGCACAGCGGCTCCTGGTAGCCGGTGATCGGCCGTCCGACGAAGTTGTGCGCGGTGGCGTACCGGATGTCGGTGCGGATGCGTGGATCGACGTCGCCGAGCACCACGAAACCGGGCAGCCGCGGCCGGCCGGTGCTGGACGGGGAGGGCGGGCCGCTCGGCGACGGCTGCGGAACCGGGGGTGTCGGCGCGGGCCGCGGCTCCGGCCGCGAGCAGCCGGCGGGCAGCATCCCGACCAGGAGCAGCGCGGCGGTGAGCCGAGCCGTCGCCGCCCCGACCCGCCCCGCAGCCGACCTGCCCATCCGTCCTGTCTATCAGTCGCCGCCGGCCTCCGGTGCCGGGTCGGCGTCAGCCGCCAGGTGCGTGCCGAGGAACCGCAGCGCCGCCGCGTCGTCCTCGATCCCGCCCGCCTCGTGACCGTTGTAGCGCCACAGTGACAGCTCGGTCGGCCCGGCGTGCGCGTTGACGGCGGCGAAGACCGTCGACGGCGGCACGATCTCGTCCATCAGCGCCACCGAGTACCGCGCCGGGAGGCGGCAGCGGCGGGCGAAGTTCACCCCGTCGACGTACGCCAGGGTCGTCAGCACCCGCTCCTCGGCGTCGCGGTGGACGGCCAGGTAGTCGCGCACCTCCCGGTACGGTCGGGCGTCGGTGACCACGATGGCGCGGGGGATGTCGCAGAGGAACGGCACCCCGGCGACGACCGCCCGCAGGTCGGGCACGAGCGCGCCGGCCGCGAGCGCCAGCGCACCGCCCTGGCTGTGCCCGAGCACCGCGATCCGCTCCGGGTCGACCGCCGGCAGGGTCCGGGCCGCGTCCACCGCCCGGACCGCGTCGGTGATCAGACGCCGGTAGTAGTACGTGCCCGGCTCGGCGATGCCCCGGGTCATCACCCCGGGGGCCTCCGGTCCCGCCTCGGCGGGGTCGGGGGTCGCGCCCCGGCTCCACCCGGCGCCCTGCCCTCGGGTGTCCATCTGCAGGTGCGCGTACCCGGCCGCCGCCCAGAGCAGGTTCTCCAGCGGGTGGCCCCGCCCGCCGCCGTAGCCGGCGTACTGCACGACGGTCGGCAGGGGCGTCCCGGCGTCGCCGGGCACCCGCAACCAGGCGCGGACGGGCTGGCCGGCGAAGCCGGGAAAGGTCACGTCGTACACGTCGATGCCGGCCAGCCCGGTCGGCACCGGCTCGACCCGCAGGGCGAGGTCGGCCGACCGGGCCTCGGCGAGGGTGGCGGCCCAGAACCCGTCGAAGTCCTCCGGGTCCCGTACGCCGCTGCGGTAGCCGCGCAGCTGCTCCTCGGGCAGGTCGGTGTACACGCCAGGTCAGCCCTCGACCGGGGTGGCCGTGAACTCGGGGTGCAGCCGCCGGGTGTGGTCGACGTACCGGACCGGGCCGCGCAGCTCGACCGGGGCGACCAGGCGCGCGTCGGTGCTCGACGCGGCCAGCCGCAGCTCCAGCTCGCCCGGCTCGACGATCCGCCGCCCGTCCTTCCCGGTGAAGGAGAAGAGGTCGGCCGGCACGGTCAGCTCGATGCGGCAGGCCGCGCCGGGGTCGAGCCGCACCCGTTGGTAGCCGATCAGCCGCTGCACCGGCTGCACCACCGAGGCGACCGGGTCGTGCGCGTACAACTGGACGACCTCGCTGCCCCACCGCTCGCCGGTGTTGCGCAGCGTGAAGCTCAGCCGCAGCTCGCCGTCGGTCTGCGCCACCCGCTGCTCGACGGTCAGCGCGGACCAGTCGAACCGGGTGTAGCTGAGCCCGTGGCCGAATCCGTACGCCGGGGTCGGGTCGACGTTGGAGACGTCGCTGAGCTGGCCGAGTCGAGCGGTCAGGTACGTCCCGGGCTGCCCACCCGGCCGGCGCGGCACCCCGATCGGCAGCCGCCCCTGCGGTTCGACCCGGCCGCTGAGCACCCCGGCGATCGCCGCCGGACCCTCCTCGCCGGGGAAGAAGGACTGCACGATGGCGGCGGCCTCGTCGATCGCGCGACCCAGCGCGTACGGGCGACCGGCGATCATGGTGACGATCACGGGTGTCCCGGTGTCGAGCAGAGCGTCGAGCAGCTGCTGCTGCACACCGGGCAGGGCCAGCGACTCGGCGTCGCAGCCCTCGCCGCTGGTGCCCCGGCCGAAGAGTCCGGCCCGGTCGCCGAGCGCGGCGATCACGACGTCCGCGCCCCGGGCCACCTCGGCGGCCGCCGCGAAGCCGTCGGTCTCCGGGCCGTCGACGCCGGCGCCGGCGGCCACCACCACCTCGCTTGCCGGGAACTCGGCGCGCAGCGCCGCGACCAGCGTGGGCAGTTCGATCCCGAGCGGCACCTCCGGGTGCTTGGCGCCGACGTGCACGGGGAACGAGTAGCAGCCGAGCACCGAGAGGGCGTTCTCCGCCTGCGGGCCGACGACCGCGATCCGGGCCGGCGCGGCCAGCGGCAGGACGTCCGCGTTGCGCAGCAGGACGACCGCCTCCTCGGCCACCTGCCGGGCCAGCGCCCGGTTGGCCGGCGGGTCCAGGTCTACGCTGCCGCGCACCGCCGCCGGGTCGTCGAGCTCGACGCCGTCCAGGGCGGGCGGCACCGGGCTCCAGCCGGCGTCCAGCAGTCCGAGCTGGGCCTTCTGCAACAGCACCCGGCGCAGCGCCCGGTCGATCAGCGTTTCGGGCACCGTGCCGGCGGCGAGCGCCGCGCGCAGCGGCTCGCCGAACGTCTTGACGGTGGGCAGCTCGACGTCCACCCCGGCGGCGAGGGCGACGCCGGCGGCCTCACCCCAGCTGCCGGCCACCCCGTGCAGGGTGTGCAGGAACGCGATCCCGAAGTAGTCGGCGACGACCGTGCCGGTGAAGCCCCAGGTTTCCCGGAGCAGACCGGTGAGCAGCTGCTCGTCGGCGGCCGACGGCATCCCGTCGGTGTCGGTGTAGGCGTGCATCACCGAACGGACGCCGCTCTCGCGTACCGCCATCTCGAACGGCGGCAGCATGACGTCGGCGCGCTCGCGCGGGCCCATGCCGACCGGGGCGTGGTTGCGACCGGCCCGGGAGGCGGAGTAGCCGACGAAGTGCTTCAGGGTGGCGACCACGCCCGCCGACTCCAGTCCCTGGATGTACGCGGTGGCGACCGTCCCCACCAGGTACGGGTCCTCACCGACGGTCTCCTCGACCCGACCCCAGCGGGCGTCGCGGACCACGTCGAGCACCGGCGCGAGCCCCTGGTGCACGCCGAGCCGGTGCAGGTCGACGCCGATGGCCGTGGCCATCCGCCGGATCAGCGCCGGATCGAAGGTCGCTCCCCAGGAGAGCGGCACCGGGTACGCGGTGGCGCCCCAGGTGGCGAAGCCGGCGAGGCACTCCTCGTGCGCGAGAGCCGGAATGCCGAACCGGTTCGTCCCGGCGATCCGCTGCTGGGTACGCAGCAGCGAGAGCGCGCCGAGCGCCGGGTCCACCGGGGCCGTGCCGAACGGCCGGGTGAGCTGCCCGAGGCCGGTCGGCAGCAGCGCGTCGAGGTCGACCGGCTCCTCCATCTCGTGCTGGTACGGAGCGACCTCACCGCCGTCGGCGGAGGCGCCCACCCAGACGCCGTAGAGCTGGGCCACCTTCTCCGGCAGGGTCATCTCGGCGATCAGGGCGTCGACGCGGGTGGGCAGGTCGTAGGAGGGGTCGTTCCAGATGGCGGTGCTCGGTTCGATGTCCACGGTCACGTTGTCGGTCACTTTCCTCCGACGCCCATCGGCCCGGGCAGCGCCCGGTGGGCATACAGGTAAACGGTCATCTGTGTCTCGTCTTCCGCGGCTCGCGGGGCTGCTGTTCAGCCCTTGACCGCGCCTTGCAGACCGCCGACGATCTGCTTCTCGGCGAAGGTGAAGAAGAGGAGTGCCGGCAGCATCGCCAGCGAGGTGAAGGCGAGGATTCCGGCCGTGTCGGAGGTGTACTGGCTCGAGAAGTTCTGCACGCCCAGCGGCAGGGTGTGCAGGTCGGCGTCGGCGAGGACGAGCAGCGGCAGCAGGAACGCGTTCCAGCTGGCCACGAATGCGAGGACCCCGACGGTGACGAGCGCGGGACGCGACAGCGGCAGCAGGATGCGCCAGAGGAAGCCCAGCCGGCCGGCACCGTCGATGGCGGCGGCGTCTTCCAGTTCGCGGGGGACGGCGGCGAGGAAGGGGCGCAGGATGACGATGGTGAGGGGCAGTGCGAAGGCGATCTGCGGGAGGATCACCGCGTAGTAGGAGTTGATGAGGGTCAGGTCGCGCAGCATCAGGTACAGCGGCAGGATCGCTGCGCCGGAGGGAAAGAGCAGGCCGAGGGTGAAGAAGGTGTAGAGGCCCTCGCGGCCGCGGAAGGTGTATCGGGCGAGCACGAACGCCGCGCAGACGCCGAGCACCACGACACCGATGGTGGTGCCCAGCGCGATCACCGCGCTGTTGAGCGCCTGCTTCCAGAAGTCGCTCTGCGTCAGCACTCTGGCGTAGTTGTCCCAGACCCACGGGTCGGGCAAACCCGCCGGGTCCGCGACGATCTGCGGGGTGGTGCGGAAGCCGCCGATGATCACGTAGACCACCGGGGCGATCGACACGGCCGCGACCGCGAGTGCCAGCGCGTAGGTGAGGGGGGTGCTCCACGCCACCGGGCGTCGGGTCACCGACGGGGACGGGACTGGGCCAGCGGTCACTGTCAGTTCACCCTTCCGGTGACGGCGCCCTCGATGTCACGGCGGAGCAGGAAACGCTGGAACAGCAGCGCCGCGACGAACGAGATGACGAAGAGGATCACGGCAACCGCGTTGCCGTAGCCCCAGAGCCGGGCGAAGAAGCCGTTGTCCACCATGTACGTGGCCATGGTGGCCGAGGCGCCGAGCGACCGTACCGCCGGCACCGAGGTCACCCAGATGACCTCGAAGGCCTGCAGCGATCCGATCATCGAGAGGAACATCCAGATCCGGATCGTCGGCCCCAGCAGCGGGACCATGACGTGCCGCTGGGTCTGCCACCAGCTCGCACCGTCGATCGCGGCGGCCTCGGTCAGCTCCTGCGGAACGTTCGACAGGCCGGCGAGCAGCAGGATGATGGCGAAGCCGACGTACTTCCAGGTGAGGACGAAGAGCATCGTCCAGATGACGACGTCGAGGTCGGCGAGCCACGCCTGCACCAGGCTGCCCAGCCCCAGCGACCGCAGCAGCGCGTCGACCGTCCCGTTGTCGGTCAGCAGCAGCTTCCACATGATGCCGGCGGTGACTTCGGCGAGCACGTAGGGCACGAAGACGAGCAGGCGGAACACGGCGCGTCCACGGAACCGCCGGTTGAGCAGCAGGGCCACGGCCAGCGCGATGGGACCTTGGACGAGCAGCGATCCGACCACGATGATGGCGTTGTTGCGCAGCGCGTCGAGGAAGATCGGGTCCTGGAAGGCGAGCACGTAGTTGTCGAATCCGACGAAGTCGGTCGGCGGTCCGATGCCCCGCCAGCGGAAGAGGCTGTAGTAGACCGCGAACCCCATCGGGACCAGCACGAACATCACGTAGACGATGACCGCGGGCAGGGTGAGCCCGACGATCTCGTACCACTTGCGCCGGGTCTGCACGGCGCGGATGGACGCGCGCCGGGAGGGCCGGAGGCCCGCCGGCGGCGCGGACGCGTCGCCGGCGGGGCTCAGGGTCGGGTTGGTGGCGGTCACTTCTTCGCGGCCGCCTTCATCGCGGTGACGACCTGCTCGGCGGTGCCGTTGCTGGCGAACATCGCGACGACGGCGTCGTTCATCGCGTTGCCGACGGTGCTGCCGAAGGCCGTGTCCAGCCAGAGCTGCACGTAGGTCGCGTTGGCGGTGGCGTCCAGGATGGCCTTCAGGGAGGGGTCGGTGACGCCGGCGCCGGCGGCCTTGCTGACGGGGAGACCGGTGCCGGTCTCGGCGTATCCCTTCTGCACCTCGGGGCTCACCAGGTACTTGATGAACTCGACGCACTCGGCCGGGGCCTGCTTGGCGCAGGCGAATCCGTCCCCGCCACCGAGGGCCGCCTTCGGGTCGCCGGCGGAACCGGAGATCGCCGGTACGGGGAACCAGCCGAGGAACTTTCCGAGCGCCGCCCGGTCCTCGGCGACGGTGTCCAGGGTGCCCCGGTTCCAGTCGCCCATGAGTTCCATCGCGGCCTTGCCGTTGGCCAGCAGACCGTTGGCGCTGGTCGCATCGTTCTGGCCGGGGGTGGCGATGTAGTTCGGCTGGAACGGGTTGGTGCCGATGAAGGTCTTCAGGTCCTGGCCGGCCTTGACGAAGCAGGGGTCGTCGAAGACGAGTTCGGTGGAGGCCTTCTTGAGGGTGTCGACCGAGCAGGCGCGCAGCGCGAAGTTGTACCACCAGTGCGCGGCGGGCCACTTGTCACCGGCGCCCAGGGCGATCGGGATGACGTTGATGGCCTTGAGCTTGGTGACCGCGTCGTTGAGCTCGTCGAAGGTGGTCGGAGGCGCGGCGATGCCCGCCCTCGCGAACATCTCCTTGTTGTACCAGACACCTTCGATGCCCATCCGGTACGGCAGCCCGTACTGCTCACCGTTGACCTGCCAGATCTCGGCGGCGCTGCCGATGTCGGCGATCTCCGTCTTGGCCTGCTCGGTGAGGTTCTTCAGGTAGTCGGCCTCCACCTGCTCGCGCATCTCACCGCCGCCCCACGCCTGGAAGACGTCCGGCGGGTCGTTGCTGAGCAGCGCGGCGGGCAGCCGGGTGCGCTGGAGCTGGTTGGTCTCGATCGCCTCGATCTGGACCTTGACGGTCGGGTGGAGCGCGGTGAAGTCCTTGGCGACCTTCTCCCAGTAGGTCTTCAGCGGCCCTTCCTGGGAGGCGTTGTGCCACCAGGTCAGGGTCACCGGGTTCTTGTAGAGCTCGCTCTCGGCGGGGGCTTCGCTGTCGCCGCCGTTACACCCGGCGACGAGCAGTGCGGTGGTAAGGAACAGCGCCAGGCCGGCGCCCGCGCGGTGCTTCATCGCCATCGACACGTCTCCTCGACTAGCAGTGGCGGGGATTCAGGTGCGGCGAGTTTTACAGCCCCGTAACCACGTGTCAACCGTTGTCGATAACGTTTTCGAACCCTGCCGAAGAGTCCCGGCCGGCCCTCTATCATCGTCGGCGTGACCTTCCCGGAGCGTGTAAAAATGGCGGACGTGGCCCGTACGGCCGGCGTCTCGGTGGCTACCGTGTCGAAGGTCGTCAACAATCGGTACGGCGTGGCGCAGGCGACCGTGGAACGCGTACGGCAGGTCATCCACCAGCTCGGATACGAGGCCAGCCTGGGCGCGCAGAGCCTGCGCAGCCACCGCACGAACGTCCTGGGCATCCTGGTCGCCGAGTTCGAGCCGTTCTCGACCGAACTGCTCAAGGGGGCCTCCAAGGAGGTCGCCGGCACCGGTTACCAGCTGCTGGCCTACTCCGGCGGCGACGGCGACGGCACGGCCGTCGGCTGGGAGCGGCGCTCGCTGGCCCGCCTCTCCGGCACCCTCATCGACGGGGCCGTGATCGTCACGCCGACCGTGGTCGAGACCAAGCAGGGCTTCCACGTGGTGGCCGTCGACCCGCACACCGGCCCCTCCGGCCTGCCCACCGTCGACTCGGACAACTTCGCCGGTGCCGTGATCGCGACCAACTACCTGCTGTCGCTCGGTCACCGCCGCATCGGACACATCAGTGGACGCCCGGACCTGGAGTCGGCCCGCCTGCGCGAAGCGGGCTTCCGTAGGGCCATGGCCGACGCCGGCGTGCCGGTGGACGAGAGACTCGTGCGCGTCGGGGGATTCCGGATCGAGAGCGCAGCCACCACGGCTGCCGAACTGCTCGCGCTCCCGGACCGGCCGACCGCCGTCTTCGCCGGAAACGACCTCTCCGCGATCTCCACAGTGGATGTGGCGCGGAACGTCGGCCTCACCGTGCCCGAGGACCTGTCCGTCATCGGTTTCGACAACATCCCGGAATCGGCGCTGGTCAACCCGCCGCTGACGACGATCGCGCAGCCCCTGCAGCGGATGGGCGCCGAGGCACTGCGGCTGCTCATCGACCTGATCGGTGGCGTCGAACGCGACCCGCACGTCCGGCTGCCCACCGAGCTGGTCGTCCGCGCGTCCTGCGCTCCGGCGCCGAGGCTCCCCCGACCGGGCCGGCCCTAGCCGCCACACGGCTGGGCGCGGACCGGCGACGCCGCCCGCTCGACCCCCGGGACCAACCCCGGCGGTGACGGCGGGCTCCCCGCTCAGGCGCTGGTCATACCGGGCCGCGCACCGGTGGGGTACCTCGACCCTCTCGTGCCGAGGTTCCCCACCGGTGCGGGCGTCAGCGGTGGTGCCGGACGGCCTTGCAGATCTCCACCGGCAGGGCCGGCGCGCCGTCGACCGGAGCCGGGTCCTCCTCGGTCGGGGCCACTCCCCCGGCCGCGATCCGGTCGAGCGTGGCGAGCCCGGCCGCGTCCACCGAGCCGAAGACCGTGTAGTTGGGCCGCAGCGCCGAATCCGCGTACACCAGGAAGAACTGGCTGCCGTTGGTGTCCGGGCCGGCGTTGGCCATGGCGAGCGTGCCACGGGCGTAGAGCCGCCGCTCGCCCGTCGGGTCGGTCGGCGCCGGGGGCAGATCGGTCGGCAGCTCGTCCCGGTAGCGGTAGCCCGGCCCACCCGAGCCGGTGCCGGACGGATCCCCGCACTGCAGGACGCTCAGCGTCGGGTACGCGGTCAGCCGGTGGCACGAGGTCCGGTCGTAGAAGCGGTGCCGGGTCAGGTGCAGGAAGCTCTGCACCGTGCAGGGTGCCGCCGCCCGGTCCAGGGTCAACCCGATCGAGCCGTGGTTGGTGCGGAGCGTGACCCGCACCCGGCCCTTGTCCGGGGTACGGCGGGGGTCGGGCGGCAGCGGAACCGGCCGGGCCGCCGGATCCTCCGGCGTCGCCGTGTAGCCGCACGGGCCGGGGGTGGTACGCGGACCCCCGGGCGCGGCGGCGGCCGGTACGACGCCGGCGCCGTTCGCCGTGGCGGGCGCGGCCACCGCGGCGGTGGCGCCGGCGGCGATGAGCGCACCGGCGAGCAGCGTCACGCCGCCGAGACGTGGCAGCGTGCGCCGCGCGCGACGCGGAGCGGGAACAGGCAGCGGTCGGGCTTCACGCGACACGGGCATCCTCCTGGACTCGTGGTACCGGAGCGACCGGAGTCTATGGATATCCGTCGGCGGTTGTCGATCCGTCGCCGCCCCCGGGCGAGTCGGGCGAGCCGCGTGACCGACTGCTTTGGGCGCGCGCATCGCTATGGAGCTGTCCTGGCTCAGGCGCCGCCTCGGCGGCGGGCACGGCGGCGCCACAGCACGCCGGTCAGCAGGACGACGGTCACCGTGGCGACGAGCACCCCCACCGGCCAGGAGTTCGACCTCTCCTCGCCGACCGGGCGACTCGCGGCGGCCGGCCGCGGCTCGCCGGTGGCGGCGGTCGGGCTCGCCTCCGGCGTCGCCATCAGCTGTCCCGGCTCGACCAGCCGACCCACCGAGGTCGTCGCCGGCAACGAGAAGCCCCAGTCCAGCAGCGCCGCGCCCTGCTCCCAACCGCGCTCCGGTCGGGACTCGGCGCCGAGCAGGGTGGCGACCAGGCGACGGCCCCCGCGCTCGGCCGCGCCCACGTAGGTGTGCCGGGCCAGATCGGTGTAGCCGGTCTTGCCGCCCAACGCGCCCGGGTAGTCGAAGATGAGCTGGTTCTCGTTCTGGAACTGGAAGCCCTTGGTGCGCTGCGCTGGCTGGGCGGGGATCCGAGCCAGCTTTGTTAACGCGTACCGCCGGAACGTCGGGTCGGCGAAGCAGGCCCGGGCGATCAACGCCAGGTCGTACGCGCTGGTGAACTGCCCACGCCCGTCCAGGCCGGAGGGGGTGACCGCGTGCGTCTGGAGCGCGCCGAGCCGGTGCGCGTACTCGTTCATCTCGCGCACCCCGCCGGCCGCGCCCTCGGTGCCCCCACCGAGGCGCGCCAGCACGTTGGCCGCGTCGTTGCCCGAGTTCAGCAGCAGCCCGAGCCAGACCGTCTCGACGGTGTACCGCCCGCCCTCGACCAGGCCGACCGCGGAGGAGCCGGCCTCGAAGTCCATGTCCTCCTCGGTGACCGTGACGACCTGCTTCGGGTCGAGCCGGGGCAGCATCGTGGCGGCGAGGAGGAGCTTCTGCACGCTCGCCGGTGGGCCGTACTCGTGCGGGCCGCAACCCCCGAGCACCTGACCGGTGTCCAGGTCGGCGACGAGCCAGGAGGTGGCGGTGACCCTCGGCGGCCGAGGAGTCCCGAGCGGCACGACCAGCCCCGCGGTGGCCAGCGCCGTACCTCCGACGGCGCGCTCCCGCGCCGACGCCGGTGGTGGGGACGGGCGCGCGGGCCGGGAAGCCGCCGGCGCCGCCGCGCGCGGGCACGGCACGGCCCCCGCGCCCACCGAGAGGGCACGCCCAGCGCGGGCGGTGGTGGGCGGCGCCGCCGGAGCGGGAACGGCCGCGCCGACGGTGAGCAGCGCGGCGGTCGCCGTGGTGGCCAGCAGCCGATCTCTCATGCCAGCACCCTAATCCGGAAAACGGGCAAACCGGGGCCGGACGGGATGCCCCGCCTCCCCCAGACTCCCCGCCTTCCGCGGGGCTGTCGCCGTCCGGCGTTCGCACGCCGCGCTCACGGCATGCCGAGCGGCTCCCGCTCCCGCAGGTAGTCGTAGAGGGCCGCGGAGGCGCGCAGCCGGCGCAGGCTGCGCCGATGCAGCTCTTGCTCCCGGCGGGCCAGCTCGGCCCGGACCCGCTGCGGGCTGCCGGTCGTCCGCAGCTCGTCCAGCACCGCCGTGATGATCTCGAACGGGTACGCGCCGCGCCGCAGCAGCGCGACCACCTGGGCCGCCCGCAGCTCCGCCTCGTCGTACACCCGGTAGCCGGCGCCGGGTGACCGGATCGGACGCAGCAGGCCGCGAACCTCCCAGAGCCGCAGCTGGGAGGTGCGGACCCCGACCAGGGCCGCGACCTCTCCGATGCGAGCCGCGCGACGCGGCACCGGCACGGAAGCCGCCGGAGCACCGACCACCGTCTCGAACGCGCCGAGCGCACGCCGGATGTCGGCCCGCTCGCGGTCGAGCTCGGCGTGCCCGCCGTCGAGCAACGCCAGCGCCGCCGGCACGTCGCCCCGGTGCACCGCGGCCATGACCTCGCGGGTACGCGCCCAGCCGTGCCCGTCCGCCATTCGCCGCGCCACGGCGAGCGCCCGGGCGTGCTCGGTCGTGAAGATCCGGTAGCCGCTGTCGGTGCGGCTCACCGGGGGGAGCACGCCGAGATCGACGTAGTTGCGGACCTGCTGCACAAAGATCCCCGCCCCGGCCGCGAGGTCGATCGCCCGAAGGCGTTCACCGGTAGCCACGACGATCACCGTACCGGCTGACACGTCGTTTGAGACTTCTCGGTGCCTTTCGACAGACCGCTCGTGCTCTCGCTCGGAAAACCCTCCATGGGGATTTGAATGAGACAATTCAATGTGTCAGACCTCGACGCCAGGATGGGCGCAGACCCCGCCCGTCCCTGACTTCGCGAAGGGTTCGCATGCCGCAGCCAGCACAGTTCGCCGCCGACAGCCACGACATGATCGAGGTGCGGGGTGCCTCGGAGAACAATCTCGCCTCCGTGTCGGTCGACATCCCGAAGCGCCGGCTCACCGTCTTCACCGGTGTCTCCGGCTCGGGCAAGTCGTCGCTCGTCTTCGGCACCATCGCCGCCGAGTCACAGCGCCTGATCAACGAGACCTACAGCGCCTTCCTCCAGTCGTTCATGCCGAGCCAGAGCCGGCCCGACGTGGTCTCGCTGCGCAACCTGAGCGCGGCGATCGTGGTCGACCAGGAGCGGCTCGGCGTCAACTCGCGATCCACCGTCGGCACCGCCACCGACGCCTACGCGATGCTGCGGGTCGTGTTCAGCCGGCTCGGCACCCCGCAGGTCGGCGGCGCCGGCGCGTTCAGCTTCAACCTGGCCGAGGGCATGTGCCCGACCTGCGAGGGCCTGGGCCAGGTCTCCGACCTCGACGTGCACGAACTCGTGGACGTCGAGCGCTCACTCAACGACGGCGCCATCAAGGTGCCCAACTTCGCCGTCGACTCCTGGTATTGGCAGACCATCGTCGCGTCCGGCCTCTTCGACCCGGACACCAAGCTGCAGGACTTCACGCCCCAGCAGTGGGAGGACTTCCTGCACAAACCGTCGACGAAGATCAAGGTGGGCAGCAGCAACCTGACGTACGAGGGCCTCGCCGTGAAGGTCCGGCGCCTCCTCCTCGCCAAGGACCGCGAGTCGATGCAGCCGCACATCCGGGCTTTCGTCGACCGGGCGGTCACCTTCACCACCTGTGCCGCCTGCGGCGGCACCCGACTCAACGCGGCCGCGCTCTCCTCGCGCATCGCCGGGCGAAACATCGCCGAGTGTTCCGCGATGCAGATCAGCGACCTGGCCGGCTTCCTCCACGGCATCGACGACCCGGGAGTGGCACCGCTCGTCGCCACCCTGCGGGACCTGTTGGACTCGCTCGCCGAGATCGGCCTCGGCTACCTCAGCCTCGACCGGGAGAGCAGCACGCTCTCCGGCGGCGAGGCGCAGCGGGTGAAGATGGTCCGGCACCTCGGCTCCAGCCTCTCCGACGTCACGTACGTCTTCGACGAGCCGACCGTCGGCCTGCACCCGCACGACATCGCCCGGATGAACGACCTGCTGCTCCGGCTGCGCGACAAGGGCAACACGGTGCTGGTGGTCGAGCACAAGCCGGAGACCATCGCGATCGCCGACCACGTGGTCGACCTCGGCCCCGGCGCCGGCACGGCCGGCGGCCACGTCTGCTATTCGGGAGACGTCGCCGGTCTTCGCCGCTCCGGCACCCTGACCGGCCGGCACCTCGACCACCGGGTCGGCCTACGCGGCGAGGTACGCCGCCCGACCGGACACCTGCCGATCCGCAACGCCGACCTGCACAACCTGCGAGACGTGAGCGTCGACGTCCCACTCGGCGTACTGACCGTGGTCACCGGCGTGGCCGGCTCGGGCAAGAGCTCCCTCATTCACGGCTCCCTGCGGCGACGCGCCGGGGTGGTCATCGTCGACCAGTCGCCCATCCGCGGTTCGCGCCGCAGCAACCCGGCCACCTACAGTGGCCTGCTCGACCCGATCCGCGCCGCGTTCGCCAAGGCCAACGGTGTCAAGGCGGCCCTGTTCAGCGCGAACTCCGAGGGCGCCTGCCCGGCCTGCAAGGGCATCGGCCTCATCTACACCGACCTGGCCATGATGGCCGGCGTGGCCACCGTCTGCGAGAAGTGCGAGGGACGGCGCTTCACCGCCGAGGTGCTCACCTACACGCTGCGCGGAAGGAACATCAGCGACGTGCTCGCCATGCCGGTCACCGAGGCGTACGACTTCTTCCCCAGCGGTTCCGCCCACGTCATCCTCGGGCGACTCGCCGACGTCGGCCTCGGCTACCTCAGCCTCGGCCAGCCGCTCAACACCCTCTCCGGCGGCGAGCGGCAGCGGCTCAAGCTCGCCATCCACATGGCCGAGAAGACCAGCACGTACGTCCTGGACGAGCCGACGACCGGGCTGCACCTCGCCGACGTCGACCAGTTGCTGGCCCTGCTCGACCGGCTCGTCGACGCCGGCAACACGGTCATCGTCATCGAGCACCATCAGGCGGTGATGGCCCACGCGGACTGGCTGATCGACCTCGGCCCGGGCGCCGGCCACGACGGCGGCAAAATCGTCTTCACGGGTACGCCGGCCGAGCTCATCGCCCGGGGTGACACCCTGACCGCCCGACACCTACGCGACTACGTCGCGCCCTGACCACCGGCGCTGCACGCCTGACTGCCGGCCCGGGGCGGCTCGCCCCATGGCGGCCTCCGGTTCGGCCGCTGGCCGGAGCCGGCCTGCGCCGTCACCCGAGGCGATGCAGCCACCGGCGCTGCCAGGGCGTCTCCACCGCCCGGGGCCGGTAGTTGGCGCGTACCCACTCCACCACCTGCCCGGCGGGCATGCCGTCGAGCACCGCGAGTGCGGCCAGGGCGGTGCCGGTTCGGCCCTGGCCGCCACGGCAGGCGACCTCCACCCGCTCGCCGTCCTGCGCGCGGCGCAGCGCCTCACCGAGGGCGTCCAGCGCGTCGGCACGGTCGACGGGGATCCAGAAGTCGGGCCAGCGGATCCGCCGGTGCGGCCAGGCAGGTGCCGGACCGGGGGCCAGCAGCAGCGCGAAGTCCGCCGGGGAAGCGTCGTCGCCGATTCGTCGGCCGCGCACCGCGGCGCCGCTGGGCAGTACGACGACACCTGGCTGCTCGGCCCACGACGACTCGACGCTCATCCCGGCATTCTGCCGTCTCAGCGTTCGGCTGTCCGACCCCAGACGAAAGCGCCGCCCCCGACCAGGTGGTCGAGGGCGGCGCTCGGGGTGTCGGTGTGTAGGTCGCCTCGCGGCGAGTGGCGCAACGCGGCTCCAGCCGAACGGTATTCCGCGAAGGCATTTATCAGGTGAGGCCCGGGGACACTGAGCACACCGACACCCCACACAACGTACCCGCGCCTGCGCTTCTTCCCACCTCCCAGCACCATTTCGTCAGCGGCCGTACGCACGGATTTCGGACACTTCACGTTCCCGGCGAGCGGTAACCGGCCAGGATTCGGTGTCTGCGCCGGCTCCTCCCGTACGCCCGACCCGCAGCGCGTCTGTTCCGGTTCTTCGGGGCGCTCCGCTGGTTTAACGCGGGGTATGCCGCTGGCCGGCGCCCGTGTTGGGTGCCGGCCAGCGGTCAGGTGATGCTCTGTGGTTGTCAGCTGTTCCAGTACTGGGCCACCAGGTCGGCGGCCTGCTGCTCCCACTGCGCGTAGGCGTCCGGGTAGGCCGACACCTGCACGGTCTGGGCGGCGTCGGTCAGCGGCATGTCCTGCCAGCCGTCGACCTGCTTCAGACCCTTCAGGAACGCGGTGGTGGAGTACTGCGGGTCGGTGATCTGCTCCGGCGTACCCCAACCCGAGGTGGGGCGCTGCTGGAACAGGCCCAGCGAGTCGTGGTCGTTGGCGTCACCGAGGTGACCCAGGTTGTGCAGCTTCGACTCCTGCAGGCTGGTGGCGATGGAGATGACCGCGGCCCGCTCGTTCATGTCCGACTTCTTCGTGGCGGCGATGATCGCCTTCACATTGCTCTTCTGCTCGTCGTCCAGATCGATGCGCGACTGGGCGCCGTGGGTGCCGTTGGGCATCAGCTTGCCCTTGTCCACACCCGGCTTGTCAGCCTGCACGACAGCGACGGGCTTGGCATCCACCGCCGGGGTGGCGGCGTGGGCGGCGACGGGGCCGCCGATGACACCACCGGCGAACGCGAGACCAGCGATACCGAGAACGCTCTTACGCATGATCGTGTTCATGTCAAAGCTCCTTCGGGGGTGATGACCCACACCCGGGGGGGGTGTGCAGGTCAGCGCCACGCTCGGGCGCTTCACAGAAAGGGGGGAAAGTCTGAGTGGGCGCTTCCGCGAGAGGGGGTTCGCGGGGCCCGGTGTCCCGGGGTGAGGCGGGGGGCTTCACCGCGCCGGGACGGTGTTCAACGGTCGACGGCCCGCCACCATTCCCGGCGACATGCCCGGGGCTTCGGGAGGCTTGGTGACCGTGGCCAGCTGCGACCTGAGGGGTCGTGCGGCGGGACCGGGTTCAACGACCGGCCGGCCACCGTCATTCCCGGGGAGCCTCGCGGCTCAGTCCGGGCGGACGGGCCATCGGGCGGGGCTGCTACCTCGGCCGTCGGGGGTGTTCAACGCCCGCGGCCCGGCCACGATTCCGGCCTGAGGATGCCACCGGTCACACCCCAAACCGCCCAAACCATCAACCTGGGGTGGCCGCACCCCAGGCTGCGCGCACGCGAACCGGACACCGTTCGCCAATCACCCCAGGCGCCGCTCGTGATCGACTCGGGGTCCTTGAAGTCGGGGCATCACGCGACCGGGACACCCCGACATCAAGGAACCCGAGTCGATCATCGGCGCGCACGGGGCGATGAGCGCGATGTGTCCGGTTTGCGCGCCTGGAGGGGCTGCGGG
Organism: Micromonospora musae; assembly: GCF_003626545.1. Lineage (NCBI taxonomy): Bacteria > Bacillati > Actinomycetota > Actinomycetes > Micromonosporales > Micromonosporaceae > Micromonospora > Micromonospora musae. The sequence continues at coordinate 132,121 of NZ_RAZS01000010.1, read as the reverse complement.
GTAGTGCCCAGCGCCGGGCTCTGCCCGGGGGTGCCGGCCCGATCCGCGCGAAGGTCCATTCGATGGCCGCGCGGGCCGTAAACCGGACACCACTCGCCAACCACCCCAGCCGCGACCGGTGATCGACTCGGGGTCCTTGAAGTCGGGGCATCACGCGGCCCGGACACCCCGACCTCAAGGAAACCGAGTCGATCATCCGCGCGCTTGGGGTGATCGGGACGATCTGTCCGCGTTTGGGGGCCCGCGCGGCGGTGCTCCCGCGCGGCGACCGAATTCTGCCCGGGACGCCGGCCCGCCCCCTCAGGTTGACTCGCGGCCGTCCGGTCGCGGGCCAAGCCGCCGGCTTCAAGGTCGACTCGGGGTCCTTGAAGTTGGGGCATCAGCACGGTCCGGACACCCCGACATCAAGGAAATCGAGTCGATCATCGGCACGCCTGGGGCGATCGGCGTGATGTGGCGGGCTGGCGGCGGCGCTGCCGGCCGGCCCGCCGCGAGGGGTCAGGCGGAGAGATAGCGGAGGATCGCCAGCACCCGGCGGCTGTAGCCGGTGACGCCGGACAGGTCGAGCTTGTCGAAGATCGCGTTCACGTGTTTCTCGACCGCGCTGAGCGATACGTGCAGCCGTCCGGCGATGGCGGCGTTCGTATGGCCCTGCGCCATGTGGTGCAGGACGTCCCGTTCGCGCTCAGTCAGCCGGGCGAGCGGATCGGTACGGTCCGAGCCGGAGACGACCTGGCGTACCACCTCGGGATCCAGCGCGGTCGCCCCCGCGCACACCCGGTCCAGGGCGTCGAGGAAGTCGTCGACCTGGGCGACCCGATCCTTCAGCAGGTAGCCGACTCCCTCGGGACGGTCGGCGAGCAGCCGGGCGGCGTACCGCTTCTCGACGTACTGGGACAGCACGAGCACGGCGGTGTCGGGCCACCGGCGGCGGATCTCCAACGCGGCACGCAGGCCGTCGTCGGTGTGGGTGGGGGGCATCCGGACATCGGTGACGACCACGTCGGGACGTTCCCGGTCGACCGCGGCGAGCAGCTCGTCGGCGCTGCCGACCGAGGCGATCACCAGGTGGCCCTCCTCGACGAGCAGTCGGGCGAGCCCTTCCCGCAGGAGCGTCGAGTCCTCGGCGAGCGTCACCCGCACGGAAGCTCCGCCAGTACGGTCGTCGGTCCGCCGGTCGGGCTCTCCACCCGCAGCCGCCCGTCCAGCGCGGCGACCCGGCGGGCCAGCCCGGACAGGCCACGGCCCGAGGGGTCCGCGCCACCCGTACCGTCGTCGCGTACGAGCATCCGGACCGTCCCCTCCGCCGCCTCGATGTCGATCGTGACCAGGGTAGCCGCGGCGTGTTTCGCGGCGTTCGTGAGCGCTTCGCAGGCCACGAAGTACAGCACGGTCTCGACCTGCCGATCGGGCCGTACGGGCAGGTCGCACCGGATCCGCACCGGCACGGCGGAGCGCTGGGCGACCATGCCGAGCACCTGGCCCAGGTCGCTCTCCTCGAGCGCCGACGGGTAGACCCGCCAGGCCACCTCCCGCAGCTCCTCGAGTGCCCGCTGCACGTCCTCGTGGGCCTGCGTGACCAGGGCGTACGTCCGTTCGGCGTCCCGGCCGCGCCGGGCCCTGCCGAGCAGCATGCCGAGCGCGACCAGCCGCTGCTGCAGCCCGTCGTGCAGATCCCGTTCGATGCGCTGGCGTTCGGCGTCCACGGCGGCGATCACACCCGCCCGGGTGCTGGCCAGCTCGCGGACCCGGTCCTCCAGCGCGGCACGGGCGCCGCGGTCGAGCAGCCACCGGGCGATCCGGACGTCCAGCGCGCCCACGCTGGCGATGGCCTGCACGTTCAGCATCAGCAGCACCGTGCCGATGACGACCTGCAGCAGGAACTCCGCCACGGACAGCTCGCCGCGCACGGTGGCGGAGAGCAGGATCCAGGTGAGCACCGCGCCGATCGCCAGCAGCAGGTACGCCAGCGCGCCCAGCGCACCCGGGAGCAGCCGGGCCGCCAGATAGGCGACGTGCCGCCAGCCCGCCGTACGGATCGGCGGCAGTTCGTCCGCGCCGAGCAGCCCGGCGAGCCGGCGACGTTCCAGCCGTACCAGTGTCGTGGCGTACCGCGTGATCAGCGTGCCGATCCGGCGGCGGGCCGGTGGCAGGAGCGCGGACCCGGCGCCGGCGCCGGCGGCGACCAGCAGGAAGAGCAGGTCCCCGGCGGCGGTCAGCACACCGGCGCCGACGCCGACGCCGACCCGGACGGGGTGCGTCAACGCGCCCCGCCGCGCCCGTCGTCGCCCCAGCCGCCGGTGCGGTAGATGGTGCCCCGGCCGCTCGGGTCGGGGACGCCGGCGCCCGAGCTGTTGAGGGTCGCCGATTCCGGCTCGCGACCGGCGCGTCGGGCCCGCCGCACCCGGGTCACCACGAACCAGACGACCGCCGCCGCGCACACCACGATGACGACGTTCTGGAGGATGCCGACGTACCCCTCGACCAGGTGCCAGTTGTCGCCGAGCAGGTAGCCGGCGAGCACGAACGTGCTGTTCCAGATCAGGCTGCCCAGCGTCGTGTAGAGGGCGAAGATGGTGATCGGCATCCGCTCCACGCCGGCCGGGATGGAGATCAGGCTCCGGAAGATCGGGATCATCCGCCCGAAGAAGACCGCCTTGACCCCGTGCCGGATGAACCACGCCTCGGTCCGGTCCACGTCGCTGAGCTTCACCAGTGGCAGCTTCGCGGCGATCGCCCGGATCCGGTCGCGGCCGAGCGCCGCTCCGATCCCGTAGAGGGCCAGGGCGCCGAGCAGTGAGCCGAGCGTCGTCCAGAAGATCGCCCCGACCACACTCATCCGGCCCTGCCCGGCGACGAAACCGGCCAGCGGCAGGATGACCTCGCTCGGGATCGGCGGGAAGAGGTTCTCCAGCGCCACTGCCAGGCCGGCGCCCGGCCCACCGAGCCGTTCCACCAGGTCCGTGACGTAGCCGACGATCCCGTCCTGCGGCGGTTGGGAGTCCGCCGCGAGACCTCCGGTGGCGAGTAGGGCGTGCGGGGTTCGAATCATGGGTCAACGCTACGAAGTGATCCTGGGAGGCGGCCATGAGGATGGCCTTCGTAACGGGCGGTGAAGCCGCACGGCCGGGATGCGGAGAACCGCACCCCTGCCACCCGGCGTCCGTGGGGCGGAGATCAGCGGCGATTAGGGTGGGCGCGTGCGGGGTGAGCAGGCGGAAGGGCGGGTCGCGCAGCTCTGGCGCTACCCGGTCAAGTCGATGCTCGGTGAACGGTTGACCACGGCAGCGATCGGCACGAGCGGCGTCCAGGGCGACCGCCGGCTCGCGCTGCTGCACCGCGAGACCGGGCGGGTGGCCAGCGCGAAGGACCCACGGCGGTGGCGTGACCTGCTCACCCTTCAGGCCACCGGCGGCTTCCCGGAGCCGGTTCGGATCACCCTGCCCGACGGTCGCACGGTGTCCGGGCCGAACGAGCAGGTGGACGAACTGCTCTCCGCGGTGCTCGGCGCGCCGGTGACGCTCACCGGCACACCACCCGCCGCCGCGACCCTGGACCGGGCCGTCCCGGAGGCCGTACTCGCCGCCGGCGTCACCGCCGACGTGCCGGTGGAACCGAGCCCGCTCGGAGGCGCCGCACCCGACACCTTCTTCGACTTCGCCCCGATCCACCTGCTCACCACCGCCACGCTCGATCGGCTCGCCGTCGAACTGCCCGGCGGACCCCCACAGGTCGAGCGCTACCGACCGAACCTGGTCGTCGCGACACCGGTCGCCGGCTTCGTGGAGAACAGCTGGGTGGGCCGCCAGCTGCGGATCGGTGCGGAGCTGGTGCTGCTGGTGCTCGCCCCGACGCCGCGGTGTGCCGTGCCGACCCTGGCGCACGGCCGGCTGCCCCGACAGCCGGACGCGCTGCGGGCGCCGGCCCGGCTGAACCGGATCGAGCCGCTGCCCGGCCTCGGGCCGCAGCCGTGCGTCGGCGCGTACGCCCAGGTGGTCACGCCGGGTCGGGTCGCCGTCGGCGATGCGGTGGAGCTGGACTGAGCGCCGGCCGGGGCCGCGCGGCGACCCGGCCCTGGTCGACCCCGGACCGGATCGAGAGCGTCAGCCGTCGTCGCGGCCGACGTGCACCTCAACCCGTTCGAGGAGGTCGTCGAGCCGGTCCGCCGTCCCGGACGAGAGTTCCTCCCGCTCGGCCGCCTCGGCGACCCGCTCGCGCAGCTTCTGGACGTGCTTGGCCCGGTCCTTCGGCTTGCCGCGGACGAGGTCGGTCAGCTCGTCGCGCAGGTCGTCGGCGGTCCGCCGGTCGACCTGCCCCTGCGCCTGCGCCTTGACGAGCAGCGCCACGAACTCGGTGGCGAGCTGCCGCAGGTCGAGCGGGCCGGGCGCCTCCGTGGTCGCCGCGGGTGGGGACTTCGACGGTGACGGGGGCTTGGGCGCGGCGGGGCTCGACGGTGAGTGCGGCGTGGCGTTCGCCGTGCCGGCGGCGGACGGGTTGCCCCGGTCGTCGTCGAGAGCGAGCAACACCGCCACGGCGAACACGAGCACCAGGGCCGCGGCGGCGATGGCGGTGAGGGGGCTGCGGGACCGCCGCCGGGGCGCCGGCACGGGGTGCCGTGGTGCCGCGGGCCGCCGCTCGATCAGGGTGGGGGCCTGCGCTGACGCGACGGTCGCCCGCCCGGCGGGACGGGGCCGCAGCGCGACGGTCGCCGGATCCGCCGGGGCGGCCCGCACCTCGGTGGGCGGTTCGGCCGCGTCGGCCCGCAGGCGGGTCGCGAGCTGCGCGGCGGTGGGCCGCCGGCTCGGATCGGCGGCGAGGCAGGCCACGATCAGGTCGGCGAGGTCGGCCGGCAGTCCGGGTACGCGCGGCGGCGGCACGGGCCGGTGCCGCTGGTGCACCTCGACCGCGTCCTCCCAGGTCTGCACGGGCAGCGGCGCCCGCCCCGTGAGCGTGCGGTAGAGCAGCGCGCCGAGGGCGTAGACGTCGCTGGCCGGGTCGGGTGGGCCGGCGGAGAGCCGCTCCGGGGCGACGTAGGCCGGGGTGCCCATGAGCAGTTCGCCGGTCTGCCCGGCGAGCGGGTGGTGCGGACCGGCGAGGGTGGCGATGCCGAAGTCGAGCACCTTGGCGCCGGTCTCGGTGAGCATCACGTTGCCCGGTTTGACGTCGCGGTGCACCACCCCGATGCGGTGCGCGGCGGCGAGAGCGGAGGCGACCTGCCCGGCGGTCCGGACCGCCTCGCGCCACGGGAGCGGGCCGGCGGCGAGCCGGTCGGCGAGGTTCTGGCCGTCGACCAACTCCATCACCAGGTACGGCACGACCTCGCCGCCGGGCAGGGTCGCCTCGCCGTAGTCGTACACCTGGGTGACGTTCGGGTGGGTCAGCCGGGCGGCGGCGCGGGCCTCGCGCTGGATGGTGGCCCGCAGCTGCGGGTCGGCGGCGAGTTGCGCGGCGAGGGCCTTGACCGCGACGGACCGGCCGAGCACCTCGTCGTCGGCGCGCCACACCTCGGACATCCCGCCGAGGCCGATGCGCTCGCGCAGGACGTACCGATCGTGCAGCCGGAGTGCGGGCGTGAACGGCGACATGGGCGTCCAGTCTGCCCGGCCGTTGCCACCCGCCACCACCTTCGATGCCCGATTCCGCACCGGCGGGCTCGATCGTGCCCGAATGGCCGGTGCGGAACCGGTTCGAAACGATCGTGGGCGACCCCGAGAAGGGGCTCCGGGCTGCGGATCGGCGGCCGGGACGCACCGTCAGGAGCAGCGCGCCGCCGGGGTCGGCTGGGGCTGGATCCGGTCGGCGAGACGCCGCAGGACGACGGCGGCGGCGAGCCGGGTGGGGGCCAGTCGCGGGGCACGCGGCCGGTCGAGCCGGACGGGCGCGTCGGGGCGGGCCGGGTTGACGTGCCGGGTGACCGCGTCGATGGCGGTGACGAAACCGGTCGAGTGTTCCATGGTCAGCTCCTCGGTACGGGTCGGGTGGAGGTGCGCACGACGAGTGCGGTGGGCAGGAGCACGTGCCCGGCCGTGGGGTCGGCGGGCGGGTCGAGCAGCAGTTCGGCGGAGATCCGGCCTTTCTCCTCGGCCGGTTGGCGCACGGTGGTGAGACCGACGGCGGCGGCCTCGGCGATGTCGTCGAAGCCGGTGACCGACACGTCCGGGCGGTCGGCGTCTTCGCCGAGGGCGTCGAGCACGCCGAGGGCGAGCACGTCGGAGCAGGCCAGGACGGCGGTCGGCGGGTCGGGCCGGTCGAAGAGCCCGGCGACCGCCGCTGCGGCGGCCCGCCGGTCGTTGCCGGTGGCGGTGAGCACGGTGAGGTCGGACCAGGCCACGCCGACCTCGGCGAACGCGTCGGCGAAGCCGGCGAGCCGACCCCGGGTGGTGGGGTGCGGGACCTGGTCCACACCGGAGAGTCGGAGCGGGCCGGCCGGCGCGTCCGGAAGCACGGCGTCGCCGAGCAGCGCGACCCGCCGGTGACCGAGGCTCGCGACGTGCGCGGCGACACCCCGGGCCGCGGCCCGCTCGTCGATACCGACGTAGCGGTCGTCCGGGCCGGCGTCGTCCCGCGGCGCGGTGGTGACGAAGGGCAGCCCGCGGGCGTTGATGGCGTCCAGCGCCCACGCCTCGTCGCCGACGCAGTAGACGCAGAAACTGTCGACCGAGGCGTTCTCCACCGCTCGGCGGGCGTCCTCGAGGTCGCTCGGGATCGGCACGAGCAGCAGGCTGACGCCGTGTCGCTCGGCCGCCTCGCTGACCCCGGCGAGGAAACGGACCGCGAAGGGGTCGGTGAAGGCGTACGACAGCCGCGAGGTGAAGAGCACCCCGATGGAGCCGACGAAGCCCCGGCGCAGCGAGCGCGCGGTCGGGTTGGGGCCCGGATAGCCGATCGTCTTGGCGGTCTCCAGGATCCGTCGGCGCAGCGCCGCCGAGAGCTGGTCGGGGCGGGCGTACGCGTTGGAGACCGTGCTGCGGGACACGCCCACGGCGTCGGCCACGGCCTGGAGGGTCGGCTTCATCGCTCCCCCTTCTGGATCGATTCAGTACTGGATCGATTCAGAGACTAGCCGAACACTTCGATCCGGGTCAACGGAGAAGCGCCGACCCGGCGGATCGGATCGGCGCTCGACAGGGCGCGGGGATCGTCGACGCCGGTCGGCGGCGGGCCGACGCGCGACGGTCGGCGGCGGGCCGACGCGCGACGGTCGGCGGACGGGTCGACGTACGTCGGTCAGGCCGGATAGAGCTCGTCGCGTAGGCGCGTGAGCAGCTCCGCAGTGCGCTCCGGCGGCTCGGCCTCGACGCAGAGCCGCTCCATGGCCAGCGCGTAGTGGTCCAGGTCGTCCCGCTTGTCGAGGTAGATGGCGCTGGTCAGCTGTTCGATGTAGACGATGTCGGGCAGATCCTGGTCGCCGAAGCGCAGGATGCTGAACGCCCCACCGGCGGCGGCGTGCCCCCCGGCGGTGAACGGGACGATCTGCAACCGGATGTTCGGCAGTCGGGTCGCCTCGACGAGAGCATCCAACTGGCCGCGCATGACCTCCGGGCCACCGAGCGGGCGACGCAGCGCGGCCTCGTCCAGCACGGCCCACAGCTGTGGTGGGTTCGTCCGGCGCAGCAGCTCCTGGCGCCCCATGCGCAGGCCCACCCGCCGGTCGATCTCGTCGGGCGTGGCCGCACCGTGCCCGAGCAGCACCACCGCCCGGGCGTACGCGGACGTCTGCAACAGCCCGGGAACGAACTGCACCTCGTAGGTGCGGATCAGCGCCGCCGCGGCCTCCAGGCCGAGGTAGGACTGGAACCAGCCGGGCAGCACGTCGCCGTAGCGGTGCCACCAGCCGGGGCTGTTGGCGTCGCGGGCGAGCTTGAGCAGCACCTCGCGTTCCTCGTCGTCCTTGACGCCGTAGAGGGTGAGCAGGTCGGCGACGTCGCGCTCCTTGAAGCCGACCCGGCCGAGCTCCATCCGGCTGATCTTCGACTCAGAGGCGCGGATCTCCCAGCCGGCGCCCTCGCGGGTGACGCCGCTGGACTCGCGCAGCCGGCGAAGCTGGGCGCCGAGCAGCATGCGCAGCACGGTCGGCCCGGTCGTCGGGCCACCGTCGGTGGGAACAGTCATCACGTGCCGACCTCCGGGTGCCAGCTCGGCCGGCCGGACACCCGGCCCGGCCGACCAGTAAGCATGCCACGGACTCACGCGGAAGGTGTACCAGCCGCGCACCGGCGGTGACGGTCAGGCGATCAGGTGGTCGAAGTCGCCGTCCCGAGCACCGAGCACGAAGGCGGCGATCTCGTCGACCGTGTAGATGAGCGCCGGTCCGTCCGGGTAGCGCGAGTTGCGTACGGCGACGCCACGTCCCCCGGGTAGCTCGGCCAGCTCGACGCAGTTGCCACTGGGGTTGCTCCGGCGGCTCTTCCGCCAGTCCAGCGCGGGGAGCTGGTCGGCGGGGACACCGTTTCTCGGCTGCTGCATGAAGAGGGGTCTTTCTGTTCAGGAGCCGGCCGATGCCGTTGGGGAGGAGCGGTGGCGGCGCGGAGAGAGAGTCGACATCGGACGCTGCTGCACGTGCATCTGCTATTGCATCTGCATCGGACCGCGAGCATGATAACCCACGTGAACGGTACTTATCTGTTCACATTGAGTTACCTAACCTGGGCCATGACCAGGGATAACAGGGGCCCGCCCGGGTGTGTCAGGACCCGGGAGCTGGCGTGACGGGAGGCTCGGGTGCCGGATCCGGTGAGTGTGGCGTCCGGCATCTGCGCCGCGGGGGCGTTGTTCTCGTCCTGGCAACTGCGCCGCCGGGCGATGCGCGCGGAGGCGGAGCTCGAGCACCTGCAGGCGGAGCTAGCCGCGGAGCGGCACGCCGCCAGCCACGACCCGCTGACCGGCCTGCCCAATCGCCGCGCCTTCTACCGGCTGGCCGCCACGCTGCTCACCGACTCCTCCGGGCGGTCGCTGGTCGCCGTGGTGCTCGACCTCGACGACTTCAAACAGATCAACGACCAGTACGGGCACGCCGCGGGCGACCAGGTGCTGATCAGCGTGGCGCAGCGGCTGGCCGCCTTCGCGGGCGACAACCCCGTCGCCCGGCTCGGTGGCGACGAGTTCGCCGGCCTGCTGGTCACACCCACCGTCGACCGGCGTTGGATCGACCATGCCAACCGGCGTCTCTACGAGATGCTCTCCGCCCCCATCGCGATGGGCGGCTTCAGCCTGCGGGTCACGGCCTCGGTCGGCCTCGCCCCGGTGACCGGCCCGGCCCAGCTGACCGAGGCGCTGCGCCGGGCGGACGCGGAGATGTACCGGGCGAAGAGCCTGAGCCCGGGGCGGCAGGCTCGGCAGCTCGTCGACATCGGACACCTGCCCGAGTGACCCGTACGCCTCGGACCGCGCAGGAGCCACGCCCGTTCAACGCGCCGGAACGGCAAACGTGACGGCCACGGCGTCGATGCCTCGCGCCGCCGTCCCCTCTCGTACCGTCAGCGAACAATCGTCGCGAAAGTGCACGTAACTGACGAGCTGTTACCTACCTGCCCGTAACGGGTGAATATCAACGTTTGCGGACGTCCCTACCGGTCAATCCGGTTGTTCGGAATATGAAATCCCGACCATCCCCTCATCCCCATAAAGTGGACATAAGCGGCTTTCCTCCTCCCTAGCCTCGTCCGGGTGGTCGTTCACATTCACGCCGGCAACTCGCCCGCGCCCCCCGGCCAAACCGCCGCTTCCCGCATCCCGATGCCGGTCTTCGTGGACGCGACCGGACGACGTGCGCGCCTCATGCGGTGGTGTGGTGTCCTCCTGGCCGCAGGCACCCTCGCGTACGTGCCGATCGTCGGCGTCGCCGTCCTGACTGGACCCTCGCTGCCCCGCTCCGCGCCACTTCTGGACGACGAGACCGGCATGGAGACCGGTGACCAGCCGCCCGAGCAAGTCGGCCCGCGGGCTCTGCCCGTGTCGGCTGGCGACGAGTCCGCGGGCCCCGTCTCCGCGCTGCCCAACGAGGCACTTCCCCGACCGTCCCTGCTGCCCGAACCGGAGCCGGAGCGTGACCGACCGGTCCCGGCCCCACCACCGCCGACGTCCGACGGAGAACCGTCCCCGCCGTTGCCCTCGACCGCGGCGCCCACCCCGCCGCCCCCGTCCGTCGCGGCCCCGAGCCCGTCTGCCCAGACTCCCCCGCCCGCCGTGACGCCGACCGCGCCCGCCCTCCTCCACGCCGCAGCGAGGGCCCGATGACCGGGACGACGGCGGCGGCGTCCGCGCTGCCCAGCAAGCGACGTCGGCTCCGGCTTCCGCTGCGGACGAGCTGGGTGGTAACCGGGACCCTGGTCACCGTCCTGCTCAGTCTGCTGCTGGTCGAGGCGTACGCGAACTCCGAGTTCACCCCGGACCACGTCCGGGAGGTCGGCGATCAGAGTTCGGTGCCGGCCGAGATCATCTCGGGCGGGCCGGTGATCGACACCACCGGAGGCCGGACGCAGTCCTACCGCATGCCACCTCGCACCATCGCCCTCACCTTCGACGACGGTCCCGATCCGACGTGGACGCCGCGAATCCTCGACGTGCTGCGACACCACCAGGCAAAGGCGACGTTCTTCGTGGTCGGCAGCCAGGTGGCGCGCCATCCCGACCTGACCGGACGGGTCGCTGCCGAGGGTCACGAACTCGGGGTACACACCTTCAGCCACCCGGAGGCGACCCTGCTGCCCGGTTGGCAACGGCGGCTCGAGTACACCCAGACCCAGATGGCGATCATGAACACCACGGGGGTCCGGACGAACCTGCTGCGCTTCCCGTACTCGTCGCGGGCCGACGCCGTGGACAACGAGGCGTGGGCGGCCATCCGGCAGGCCGGAGGCCTCGGTTACCTCACGGCGGTGAACGACACCGACAGCCAGGACTGGGCCAGGCCCGGGGTTGACACGATCGTGCGGAACATGACCCCGCCGGCCGGGCAGGGCGCCGTCGTGCTGCTGCACGACGCGGGTGGCGACCGGGCCCAGACGGTCGCCGCGCTCGACCGGTTCATTCCGGCGATGCTGGCCCGCGGCTACGACTTCGTCACGGTCGGAGAAGGCCTCAACCAGACCCGGGACGAGGCAGACGACGACGGCGTGGCAGCGGTCCCCGCGAACCGGCCGGTGTCGGAGGCCGAACGCTGGCGCTCCGGGTCGGCCGTCATGGCGGTGCGGGTCGCCGACCTGTTCATCGCCACGCTCCGGGTGCTGTTCGTGGTGGCCGGGCTCCTGATGCTGCTTCGTACGCTGCTGCTGCTCGTCCTGGCACCCCGGCTGGCCTGGCGTCGTCGGCGCGGGTACTGGGGGCCGCCGGTCACCGAGCCCGTGTCGATAATCGTGCCGGCCTACAACGAACAGGCCGGCATCGTCGCGAGCGTCCGGTCACTGGCCAACGGCGACCATCGCGGAATCGAGGTCATTGTCGTCGACGACGGCTCGACCGACGGAACAGCCGACCTCGCGGAGTCGCTCGGACTGCGCAACGTGCGGGTGATCCGCAAGCCCAACGGCGGCAAGCCGAGCGCTCTCAACACCGGCATCGCCCACGCCAGCCACGAGATCATCGTGATGGTCGACGGCGACACGGTGTTCGAGCGGGACTCCGTACGCCGGCTGGTGCAACCATTCGCCGACCCGTCGGTCGGTGCAGTCGCCGGCAACGTCAAAGTGGCCAACCGGCGAGGCCCGCTCGGGTGGTGGCAGCACATCGAATACGTCATCGGCTTCAACCTCGACCGCCGCCTGTACGAGACGCTCGGTTGCATGCCGACCGTGCCGGGGGCCATCGGGGCGTTCCGCCGACGGGTGCTGCTCGCCGCGGGCGGCATGAGCGACGACACCCTCGCCGAGGACACCGACATCACGATGGCCATCCTCCGAGCCGGCTGGCGCGTGGTGTACGAGAAGCGGGCCCGAGCATGGACCGAGGCGCCCGCCTCCCTGACGCAGTTGTGGCGCCAGCGGTATCGCTGGAGCTACGGCACCATGCAGGCGATGTGGAAACACCGCCGGGCGATGTTCGACACGGGGCCGTCCGGGCGGTTCGGCCGATTCGGTCTGCCGATGCTCGCCCTGTTCGGTGTGGTCCTGCCACTGCTCGGGCCGGTACTGGACGTGATGGCCCTCTACGGACTGTTCTTCCTCGGCGCCACCGAGACCGCCGTGGCGTGGCTGCTGATGCTGGCCGTGCAGGCGGTCACCGCGCTGGTGGCCTTCCGCCTCGACCGTGAGCGCCTCCTGCCCCTGCTGGCGCTCCCTCTGCAGCAATTCGCATACCGGCAGCTGATGTACCTGGTCCTGCTCCGGTCGACGATCACCGCGCTGACCGGCACCCGGCTGCGGTGGCGAAAGTTGAAGCGTGCCGGTGACCCGCCGACCGATCGCCGCGGGCACGTAGTGGACGGGAGCCTGATGAACGCAAGCGTGGCACGACCGGAGGAGACCGATCGCACCACCGAGCCGCCCGCCGCCGGAGCAGGCCGTGACCGCTGGTTCGACACACTCCGCGCCCTGGCCCTGACACGGGTGATCACCTACCACATGTGGGGCTACGCCTGGATGAGCTTCGCGTTCCCCGCCATGGGCGTCATGTTCGCGCTCGGCGGCTCGCTGATGGCCCGGTCCCTGGACCGTACGTCGGTTCAAGCGGTCAACAGCCGACTGCGGCGGCTGTTGCCGGCGATGTGGATGCTGGGCGCGGTGCTCGTGCCGCTGATGGTCTGGCAGGGCTGGCCCGATCGCCCGGCGTGGCCCGGGCTGTTGACCTGGCTGATACCGATCGCCCAACCGGCGGGCAGCGCCTGGGCGCAGGACGTGACCGGCGTGCTGTGGTACCTCGTCACGTACCTCTGGCTCGTCCTGCTCTCCCCCGTGCTCCTCGGGCTCTACCGCCGATGGCCGCTACCGACCGTGCTGCTGCCCCTGGCCGCCGTCGTGATGCTGCAGACCACGTCGCCACCGCTCAGCGGCGGCGTCCACTCGGTCGTCGTCGACCTCGCCACCTTCGGCGCATGCTGGCTCGTCGGATTCGCCCATCGCGACGGTGCGCTGCACCGCATTCCCCTGCCGACGCTGGTCATCGCGGCGGCCGTGTGCCTGGGGATCGGGGTCGGGGCCGGGTGGACAGTGACGGGTTCCGCGGGAGGCATGGACCTGAACGACATCCCAGCCGCGCAGGCGTTCTACTCGCTCGGCTTCGTGCTCCTGCTGCTCCGGGCCCGCCCCCCGATGGCGTGGCTGGCCCGGGCCCGACCACTGGACCGCCTGGTCACCTGGCTGAACAGCCGGGCCCTGACCATCTACCTCTGGCACAACGCGGCGATCGCGGTCTGCTTCGTCGTCGGCGACCGGATCGACGCCTGGCGGCTCGGGCAGGTCGGATACCTGGCGGTGGCGCTCGTACTGCTCTTCGTCGTCGTGCTGCTGGTCGGCTGGATCGAGGACGTCAGCGCTCAACGGCGTCCCCGGTTGGTGGGATGGCCGTCCCGCACCCCCGCGGCGACCCCGCGCGCCCGACGCGCGTCGGTCCCCGCCACAGCGCGGCAGGTCCGGGCGAGCACCCGGACCTGACCACGGGTCACAGCAGGAAGGAGGTGCACGCGGAACGGGCTCCGGCCGGTGGGCCGGAGCCCGTCCGCCCGTCAGAAGGGGCGTCGCTGGCGGGGAAGCCAGCCTGTGAAGCGTTGCTGCAGTACGTCCACCGGAACGCGGCGCAGCTCCGCGGACGCCGCGGCGAGGCAGCTCGCCAGATAGACACCGAGCGCCGCCCGGTCGTGCCCGTACTCTTCCAGCAGCCGACTCTGCTTGGTGGCACAGGGCCAATCTGCGCCACAGGTCGAGCAGATCCAGTCCGCCGTGACCGGCAGATGATCGTCGGGGGAGGCTGGGTGTGGACGTGTGCCACCGTTCATCGCGGCATTCCTCTCCGTCTCCGACGGCGATCCCCTCGCCGTCCCCGTGCGGAACCCGGAACACCTCCCCAGTGGCATAATGAGCAGCGCTCGCGATCCGGTAAGCGTTACAGCACCATCCGACAGACTCGGATCGGGCACGGCGGGGCACCCCGTCGGATGCCCCGCCGTACGTCAGACCAGGGTGGCCAGGTGCCGCTCCAGCGCGGCGTACGACTCGGCCGCGCCCTGCGTCATACCGGTGTCGAGCATGCCGTCGCGCTCCTGCTTCGTGTCGAAGCGGCTGGTGCTGGCGACCACGGTCCGCCCGTCCTGCTCGGTGAAGGTGATCGTCTCCTCCAGCACGTGCCCGGGCATCCCCTCGTACTCGAAGGTCTGCACGATGCGCTCCGGCGACACGATCTCCCGGAACTCGCCCCGGAACGCGTAGGAGTTGCCGTCCTGGGCGTGCTCCACGAACCGGTACCGGCCGCCCACCCGGAAGTCGATCTCGATGTCGAGCGGGTTGCCCCGCCCCCACCAGTGCTTCAGGTGCTCCGCCTGCGAGTGCGCGGCGAAGACGAGGTCGCGCGGCGCGTCGAAGGCCCGGGTGAGAGTGATCTCCAGGTCCGACGGCAGTTCGATCACGAGGTCACTGAGCTGGCTCATCGTCTTTCCCCTTCAGGTTGTCGAGGTATGCGTCCAACGTGTCGTAACGGTCGGCCCAGAGTTTTCGGTACTGGTCGACCCACTCGGCGAGGGTGCGCAGCGGGGCCGGCTCCAACCGGCACCGCCGCCACTGCGCCTCCCGGGTACGCACGATCAGCCCGGCCCGCTCCAGCACGTTGAGGTGCTTGGAGATGGCCTGGACGCTGACCGGGAACGGCGCCGCCAGCTCGTTGACCGTCGCCTCTCCGGCGGCCAACCGGGCGAGGATCGCCCGGCGGGTCGGGTCCGCGAGGGCGGCGAACACGGTGCTGACCGGATCTGCTGTCATCGCCTTCTCTCAACCACTTGGTTGATAAACCGATGAGTTGAATATACGCCGACCCGGCACGCCGTCAAGCCGAATCGCGCAACTCCCTGCCTCAGGTGTTTCGGACGGCCGGGCGGGTAACAGACACAGAACGCGACACCGGGGAGGAACGAACGTGGCGACGATCCGTGCCCTCGTCCTCAACTGCACGCTCAAGCGGTCACCCGCACCGTCCAGTTCGGAGGTGCTCGGCCGCGAGGTGCTCGACGCCCTGGCCGCGCAGGGTGTCGACGGTGAGCTGATCCGAGTCGTCGACCACGACGTACGCTTCGGGGTCACCACCGACGAGGGCGACGGCGACGGCTGGCCGGCGATCCGGGCCAAGATGCTGGACGCCCGGATACTCGTCATCGCCACCCCGATCTGGCTCGGCCAGCCCTCGGCCGTCACCAAGATGGTGCTCGAACGCCTCGACGCGGAGCTCTCCGAAACCGACGACGAGGGGCGTCTGCTCACGTACGGGAAGGTGGCGGGCGTCGCCGTGGTCGGCAACGAGGACGGCGCCCACCACACCATCGCCGAGGTCCAGCAGGCGTTGAACGAGGTCGGCTTCACCTGCCCCGCCGCCGGCGCCACCTACTGGGTCGGCGAGGCGCTGCAAACAGTCGACTACCTCGACGCACGCCCGAAGCCGGACACCACCGACCGCACCACCAGGGCCCTGGCGCTCAACAGCGCACACCTGGCGCGGTTGCTGGCCGAGCAGCCGTACCCGCCGCCGGACGCGCGGTCCGCTGCGGCCGGGTCGAGCCGCGAGCCCGCCTGACACCCGCGGCCGCGAGGCCGCGAGGCCGCGAGGCCGCGAGGCCGCGAGGCCGCGAGGCCGCGAGGCCGCGAGGGCGGCGTCGCTACTTCCCTACCGCATTGATACCTCAGAGTCATAAAGACGCCTCTGGGGTATCAAGGTCTCAGCGATGCGGGACCCCAGAGCGAGGCCGGCAGAGCCTACGGTGACGCCGCGGGTCGCCGCCCGGAGAGCCGTCCGGGGAGCGGTCCAACAGCGGCCGGGCAGCGACCGGTCGACCAGGATCAGCGCCAGCCGTAACCGGCGCGCAGCGCCCTGCCGATCCGATCGAAACGGGTCCGGTCCAGGATCGCGCCCTCGCGGCGGATGCTGTCCTCCCGCATGGTGAGCACCCGGTCCAGCCGGATCCAGCTGGGCCGCTTGTCCCGGTCCCACTCGCCGGGGCCGAGCGCGAGCCAGTGCCGCTGCCCGTCCCGGTCGCTCTTGCTGGAGAGCATCAGCCCGAACAGCGTCCGGCTCTTGCGGCCGACCACCAGCACCGGACGATCCTTGCCCTGGCGCGGGTCGTCCTCGTACGGCACCCAGGTCCAGACGATCTCGCCCGGGTCGGCCTGCCCGTCCAGCTCCGGCGCGTACGACAGCTCGCGGCGCTGCAGCGCGGCCACCTGGCGTCGGCGCGCGACCTGGGCCGGCGTGGGCTCGGCGCGTCGCTGGCGGGGAATGACCGCCCCGCCCGCCCGGCTGATGCGTGCCGCCACGTTCCTCAACAGACCTGCCACGGCCAGGAAGCCTATCCGCCCGTTCCGGGCCCGCCGCGCCCAGGGACACGCGACGCCGGCGGGCGGGCGAGCCCCGACCACGCTGATCAACTCGGGCTCCTTGAAGTCGGGGTGACGCTGGGCCCGGAACACCCCGACTTCACCGAAGCCGAGTTGATCTTCGCCAGCGACCGTCCCGGGACGGTGCGGCGGGGCTGACGGGAGCGCCGGCAGCGGGCACAGTGGAGCGGTGATGTCTTCCACCGGGCCTGTGGTCCGATACGCGGAACAGATGCACCGTCTGATCGGCGGCGAGCACCACATCGCCTCCCCGCTCGGCGCCTGGCTGCTGCTCGCCCTGGTCGGCCCGGCCGCCGCCGGCGGCACCCGGGCGGAGCTGGAGGAGGTGCTCGGCGCCGACGCGGACCGCGCCGCCGCGACCGCCCGCGCGCTGCTGGACACGCCGCACCCGCTGGTCGCCTCGGCCAGCGCGCTTTGGGAGCGCGCGGCGATCGAGGCCCTGGCCCAGTGGCGGGCGGCGTTGCCGGAGAGCACCGAGACGGGTCCGCTGCCCGACCAGCCCGCGTTGGACGCGTGGGCGCGGGAACGCACCCTCGGCATGATCGAGAAGTTCCCGCTCACGGTCGGCCCGGAGACCCTCCTCGTCATGGCCACGGCCCTGGCCACCCGGGTCGCGTGGGCCACCCCGTTCCAGGTGTCGCCCGCCGACGCGCTCGGCCCGGCCAGCGCCTGGGCAAGCGAACTGCGGCAGGTGCTGCGGACGCCGTGGCACGGCCACACCTGTTGGATCGCCGGCACCGCCCGGGCCGGCGACGTCGCCGTGCACGCCGCTGAGGCGAGACCGGAGCGCGTCGACGGCCGGGAGTCCGGGCTCCTGGTCGTCTCGGTCGCCGCCACGCCGGACGTACCCGCACCGGACGTGCTCGCGGCCGCCCACGAGGTGGCGACGAACGCGACGACGTTCCCCGGGCGGGGGCGACGCTCCCTCTACGATCTGCCGCTGGGCGAGACGCCGCTCTGGACGATCCGTGAGGAGCACACCCGGTCCTTCGGGCGTGAGGAGCTGTTCAGCGCCCTGCTGCCGTGCTGGAAGGCGGAGAGCCGGCACGACCTGACGGCGAAGGGGCTCGGCTTCGACACGGCGGTGCGAGCCCTCGGCGAGCTGATGGGCGCTCCGGACCTCGCCTACGAGGCGACTCAGGCCGCGGTCGCCCGCTACGGCCGGTACGGCTTCGAGGCTGCCGCGGTGACCGCGCTCGCGGCGGTGGCCGGTCTGCCACCGGAGGCCGTCGTCCGCGCCGCCGAGCTGCGCTTCGGTCACCCGTACGCCGTCGTGGCCGTCGCCACCGACACCCGCGACGGCGTGCCCGCCGGCCCGTGGCACGGCCTGCCGGTCTACTCGGCGTGGGTGGCCCGGCCGGAGGAGCTGCCCGCTGCGGACCTGTCCGATCGGCCCGACCTGCCCTGACCTGCCGTCGCCGCCGCCCGTCGCCGACGATCGGCGGGGCTGCGGTGGGCCTCCGGCCACGGCCGGAGGCCCACCGCTCACGCGGCTACCGGAACCTTCTCCTCCTGCTCGGCGGCGCGGGCGGCGAGCCGCCGCTCCCGCTCCTGCGCGCCGATCAGGTCGTCCGGCAGCGAGTCCTCGACCTCGAGGTCGAACCGGCGCAGCAATCGGATGGCGAAGCCGCCGACGGTGATGAGCACCAGCATCGCGCCGAAGCAGACGTACGCGAAGGCGGTCCCCCGCCCCGGCCCGGTGCCGATCACCGCGCCCACCGAGTCGGCGAGCGCGCCACCGTCGGCGAACATCGGCTCGAAGAGGCCGGTGGCGGCCGGCGCGAGCAGCGCGAACCCGATCGGCAGGGTCGACCAGGAGATAGTCTGGTTCAGGCTGAACACCCGGCCGTGGAAGCGCTGCGGCACCTTGACCTGCACGATGGTGGCGTAGATGGACTGCGCCGTGGTCATCGCCATGGCCAGCCAGAACGCCCCCACGCAGATCATCGCGACCGAGGCGTCCAGACCGATCAGGATGCAGCCGATCGCGGTGCCGAGGTTGCCGACGAGCACACCGATCATCCGCCGACGCCGGGGCCCGCCCCAGAGCGACATCAGCACACCGCCGGCCACCGCGCCGAGCGCCTCGGCGAGCGCCACCTGCGCCACCTGGGTCGCGGTGCCGAACGACAGCACCAGCGGTGTGATGAGCACCAGCGCCGGGGCCAGGAAGATGTTCCCGAGCGCGAAGTAGCCGAGCATCAGCCGGAACCCGCGGTGCTGCCACGAATAGCGCAGCCCGTTGGCGATCGCCACCAGCAGCCGCTCCCGCGGCCGCCAGCCCAACGCGTTCGGGAAGCGGACCAGGGCCAGGGTGAGTACGGCCACGACGTAGCTGGCCACGTCGATCACCACGATGCCCTTCAGCTCGATGGCGGCGAGCAGACCGGCGGCGAAGACCGGCATGAGCAGCATGGCGAAGCCGTTGGAGAGCTGCGTGATGCCCATCGCGTGGCCGAGGTAGCGCTTCGGCACCAGCTGCGGCACGGCCGACTGGAACGCGATCCGCTGGAACGAGCCGGCCACCTGGCTCAACGCCACGAGACCGTAGATGTGCCACAACGCCAGGCTGTCCGTCCAGAGCAGGGCGGCGAGCACCACCTGCACGGAGCCGGCGCTGCTGCTGGCGATCATCATGATCTTCCGCCGGCTCACCCGGTCGGTGATCGCCCCGGCGATCGGCAGCATCAACACGCCGCAGATCAGGGCCAGCGCCCAGAGCATGCCCAGGTTCGCCACCGACCCGGTCTGGTTGAACAGCCAGATCGGCAGGGCGAAGGCGGTCAACGCCGACCCGGTGGTGGAGACGAGCTGCCCGGCGGTGACCGCGACGAAGCGGGCCATGCTCGGCTTGACTGTCTCCGCCCGCGGCTGCTCCTCCACGCCGACGCGCAACGTGTCGTGCACCGCCCAGCTGGCGTCCTCGCCCCGCGCCTCCCGGCTTAGTTCGGCGGTGGTCCCGTCACCGACGGCCCGGTGCGTACGGGTGACGATCTCCGCCAGCTCGTCCGCCCGGTACTTCAGGAAGAAGTGCCCGGCCTGGTCGAGCACGACCAGCGCCAGCGTGTCGCTGAGGAACCGCCACTCCGTGTACCGCTCGATGTAGTAGTCGGTGACCGGATCCTCGGAGCCGACCACCGAGACGATCGGGGCGCGCAGCTTCGTCGCCTGCCGGTCGAGCAGTCCGGTGAAGTACTCCTCCGAGGCGCGGGAGTCGGCCCGCATGTTGCTGATGATCCGGTCGGCCTGCTCCGGATCCAGCTCGTCGGTGTCGACCCCCATCGACTTCAGCCAGCTCGCGTAGTGCCGGTTGCTGCGCAGCGCCTCCAGCCGGGTGCGGATCGCCGCGAAGATCCCCTTCGGGCGGGCGAACGGGAACATCGCCCCGATGTAGAGCGCCTCCAGCTCACGGCCGGCGGCCTCCACCTTGCGCGCCACCTCGGTGACGATCGCGCTACCGACCCCGCAGTGGCCGTAGAGCACCAGCGGGCCCTCGACCCGTTCCAGGATCTCCTCGGCCACCCGGGTGGTCAGCTCGTCGAAGGGCAGCGCCTCCTCGGTGAGCCCGACGTCGTGCCCGGGAATGGCGAGCGACCAGAGCGCGTGCCCGGCCGGCAGGGCGTCGGCGAGGGGCTGGTAGACGATCGCGCTGCCGCCGCCGTACGGCACGCAGACGTACGAGACGACGCGCTGGTTCGTCGGAATCGGCTTGGTCAGCTCGTAGAGCAGCCGGCGGGGCCCCTCCTCACCGGTGGCGCCGGACATGAAGGCGGCCAGTTCCCGGATGGTGCGCTGCTGGAACAGGTCCATCACACCGACCGGCCGGCCGCCGTGCTCCGCCTTGCGGATCTTCGCGACCACCTGGGTGGCGAGCATCGAGTGCCCGCCGAGGTCGAAGAAGTCGTCGTCGATGCCGAGCGTCGGCACGCCGAGCACCTCCGACCAGATTCCGGCGAGCAGCCGCTCGGTGTCGTCGCGCGGCTCGACCAGCGCCACCGACGCCTCGCGGGTCACCACCGGCGCGGGCAGCGCCTTGCGGTCCAGCTTGCCGTTCGGGCTCAGCGGCAGCGCGTCGAGAGTCACGAACGCGGCCGGCACCATGTACTCCGGCAGCGTCTCCTTCAGCGCCGCCTTCACCTCGGTGTGCTCGGCCGCGCCCACCAGGTACGCGGTCAGCCGCTTGTCACCCGGGGTGTCCTCCCGGACGATCACGGCGGCCTCGGTCACCCCGGGCTGCTCCCGCAGCGCGCTCTCGATCTCGCCCAGCTCGATCCGCAGGCCGCGCAGCTTGACCTGGTGGTCGATGCGGCCGAGGAACTCGATCACGCCGCCGGTCGCGGTGGCGTCGCCCGCGGCGGGCGCGAGCCGCCAGCGGGCCAGGTCACCGGTGCGGTACAGCCGGGCGCCCGGCTCACCGGAGAACGGGTCGGGCACGAACCGTTCGGCGGTCAGCGCCGGCCGGCGATGATAGCCGCGGGCCAGCCCCACCCCACCGATGTGCAGTTCGCCGGCGACCCCGACCGGGCACTCGTTCCCGGCGGCGTCGAGCACGTGCAGCCGCAGGTTGGCGATCGGCGCGCCGATCGGCACGCTGCTCAGCCCGCCCAGCAGCGCCGGATCGCAGTGCCACGAGCTGACGTCGATGGCCGCCTCGGTGGGGCCGTACAGGTTGTGCAGCCCGCACCACGGCAGCCGGGCGGTGAAGTCGACGGCGGTCGCCACCGGCAGCTCCTCGCCGGAGCAGATCACCTGCCGCAACGCGGTCGCGGCCTCGACGCCGTCCTCACTCAGGAAGACCGTCAACATCGACGGGACGAAGTGGGTGGTGGTCACCGCCTCGGCGACCAGCAGGTCCCGCAGGTAGCCGGCGTCCTTGTGCCCACCCGGCTTCGCCAGCACCAGCCGGGCGCCCTCGCGCAACGGCCAGAAGAACTCCCACACCGACACGTCGAAGCTCGCCGGGGTCTTCTGGAGCACCGCGTCGGCGGAGCCGATCAGGTACCTCTTCTGCATCCAGTCGAGCCGGTTGACGATGCCCCGGTGGGTGTTCGGCACCCCCTTCGGGCGGCCGGTCGAGCCCGAGGTGTAGATGACGTACGCGAGGTGCTCGGGGCCCGCCACCGGGGCCGGATCGGTGGTCGGCTGATCCGCCCAGGCCCGCTCGTCGTCGAGCACCAGCACGGTCGCGCCGGTCTCCGGCAACACGTCGCGCAGGTGCTCCTGGACCAGCACCACGGGGGCGGCCGCGTCCGTGACCATGAACGCCAGCCGGTCGGCCGGGTACTCCGGGTCCAGCGGCAGGTACGCGCCGCCGGCCTTCAGCACCGCGAGCAGCGCCGCCACCAGCTCCACCGAGCGCTCCGCGCAGACCCCGACCAGGGTCTCCGGGCCGACACCGGCCGTACGCAGCCGGTGCGCGATCCGGTTCGCGGCGGCGTTCAGCTCGGCGTACGTCACCGAACGGCCCTCGAACCGCAGCGCGACCGCGTCCGGGGTGCGGGCGGCCCGCTCCTCGATCGGCGCGTGCAGCGTCTGCGTACGCGGGAAGTCGGCGGCGGTGTCGTTCCAGCCCGCCAGCAGCTCCCGTTCCGCCGGGGCGAGCAGCCCCAGCGCCGAGATCGGGGTGTCCGGGGCGGCCACCACGGCCCGCAGCAGCGCGCCGAGCCGGCCGGCCATCCGCGCGACGGTCTCCCGGGTGAACAGGTCGGTGTTGAAGACCAGCTTGCCCCAGAGCCCGTCGACGGTCTCCACCGCGTGCAGCTCGAAGTCGAACCGGGTGGCCCGCAGCTCCATCGGCGTCCAGTCGAACGCCACGTCGCTCTCCCCGGGCACCTCCGCGTACCGGCCCATGTCGTAGTTCTGCAGCACGAACATGGCCTGGAAGACCGGCGACCGGCTGACGTCGCGGGGCAGTCCCAGCTCGTGCACCACCTTCGCGAACGGCACCTCGCCGTGCTCCAACGCGTCCAGCACACTGCGCCGGGTGCGCTCGAGCAGCTCCGCGAAGGTCGGGTCGCCGGTCAGCTCGGCGCGCAGCGGCAGCATGTTGATGAACATGCCGACGACGTTCTCCAGCTCGGGCGCGGAGCGGCCGGCGACCGAGGCGCCGACCGCGAAGTCCTCCTGCCCGGCGTGCCGGGCGAGGAAGACCTGGTACGCCGCGAGCAGCGTCATGAACAGCGTCCCGCCGTAGCCGCGGGTGAGCGTGTTCAACCCGTCCGTGGTCGCCTTGTCGAGGGTGAACTCCACGAAGTCGCCGCGGTAGGTCTGGGTGGCCGGTCGCGGCAGGTCCAGCGGCAGCTCCAGCGGGGTGATCCCGGCGAGTCGCTGCTTCCACCACTCCAGGTGCCCCTGCGCGGCCGGACCGGCCAGCTCCTCGGCCTCCCAGACCGCGAAGTCGCCGTACTGGACCGGCAGCGCCGGTGGCTCGCCGCCGCGGTAGAGGGTGATCAGGTCACGCAGCAGCAGGTCCACCGACCAACCGTCACCGACGATGTGGTGCTTGCCGAGGAAGAGCACGTGCTCCTCCGGGGCCAGCCGGATCAGCAGGGCCCGCAGCAGCGGCCCGTGCGCCAGGTCGAACGGCTCGGCGGCGGCCGCCTCCACCAGCTCCTGCGCGGCCGTCTCGTCGGCGGCGTCCACGATGGTCAGCGGGACCTCGACGGTCTCGTCGACGACGACCGTCGGCCGGCCGTCGGCGTCGGCCGGGAAGCGGGTGCGCAGCGACTCGTGCCGCCGGGTCAGGCCGTCGAGCGCCGAGCGCAGCGTCGGCACGTCCAGCGGGCCGCGTACCCGCATCGGCACCGCGATGTGGTACGCCGCCTCCCCCGGGGCGAGCTGGTCCATGAACCAGACCCGTTCCTGGGCGTACGAGAGCGGCACCTCCGCGTCGGTGGGACGCACGGTGATCCGCGCCGCGGGAGCGGCGGCCTGCCGCCGCCGCAACCGCTGCGCGATGAGGGCCTGCCGGGCGGCATCCCGCGCGGGGTCCTTCAGGTCGGTCATGAGGGCTTGTCCTTCTCCGCCGCGAGCAGCGCGGCGACCTCGGTCTCGGAGAGCCCGTCGAGCTCGGCGGCGATCCGCTGCTCGATCTGGGCGGCCAGGTCGGCCACCACCGGGCTGGTGAACAGGGCCCGCATCGGGAGTTCCACCTCCACCTCGGCCCGGATACGGGCCATCGCCCGCATCCCGCGTAGCGAGTTGCCGCCGAGGGCGAAGAAGTCGTCGAGCGCGCCGACCTTGTCCACCTGCAGGATCTCGGCGTAGACCTCGGCGACCAGCGCCTCGGCCTCGGTGCGCGGGGCGACAAAACCGTCGGCGGTGGGGGTGCCGGCCTCCGCTGCGGGCAGCGCCGCGACGTCCAGCTTGCCGTTCGGGGTGAGCGGCAACGCGGGCACCGCCACGAAGGCGGCCGGCACCAGATGTGCGGGCAGCTCCCGGGCCAGGTCCGCGGCGAGCGTCGCCGGGTCGGCGGTGCCGACGAGGTAACCGACCAGCTCCGGCTCACCGGAGTCGGATCGGACCACCACCGCCGCCTCGCGCACGTCCGGCCGGGCCAGCAGCGCCGACTCGATCTCGCCGAGTTCGATGCGCATGCCCCGGATCTTCACCTGGTTGTCGCGCCGACCCAGGTACTCCAGCGTCCCGTCCGGCCGCCGGCGGGCCAGGTCCCCGGTGCGGTACATCCGCTGCCCCGGCGCCCCGTACGGGCAGGGCAGGAAGCGCTCCGCGGTGAGGCCGGGCCGGCGCAGGTAGCCGCGGGCCAGCTGGTCTCCGGCGATGTACAGCTCGCCGACGACACCCGGCGGAACCGGGTTGAGCCCGGCGTCGAGCAGGTACGCCTGCGTGTTCCAGGTGGGCCGGCCGATCGGCACCGGGCCGGCGGGCACCGGCTCCCCCGGCGCGATCCGGGCCGCGACGCAGCCGACGGTCGCCTCGGTCGGGCCATACTCGTTGATCACCGCGACGTCCTCGTGCCCGGCCCGCCAGCCGGCCAGATGCTCCCCGGTGAGCGCCTCGCCCCCGATCACCAGGTCGGTGGTGGGCGACAGCTCCGCCTCCAGCAGCGGCAGGTGGCTCGGGGTGACCTTGAGGAACGTCGGGCGGCCGCCGGTGCGGGCGGCGGGGTCGTCGAACGCGGCCAGCCGCACCGTGCCGCCGGCGGTGAGGGTGCCGAGCAGCCCGGTGACGGTCAGGTCGAACGAGACCGGCGAGTGCAGCAGCGCGGTGCCGGCCAGCCCTGGATAGGTGTGCCGGGCCCAGGCCAGGTACGCGGCCACCGCCCGGTGCTCGACCACCACACCCTTCGGTCGTCCGGTCGAGCCCGAGGTGTAGAGCACGTACGCCGGGTGCTCGGGACGCAGCGGGGCGCCCCGCTCGGCGTCGGTGAGGTCCCCGCCGGCCAACTCCGCACCGGTGCCGGCGTCGAGCACCAGCGCCCCGGACGGGACCAGACCGGCGGTGGCGGAGTTGGCCAGCACCAGCGCCGGTTCGGCGTCGTCGATCAGGTACGCGATCCGGCCGGCCGGATACCCGGTGTCCACCGGAACGTACGCGGCGCCGGACTTGAGCACCGCGACGATGGCCACCACCAGCTCCGCCGAGCGGGGCAGCGCGAGCGCCACCCGGGTCTCCGGTCCGGCGCCCCGCCCCACCAGGAGCCGCGCGAGCCGGTTGGCCCGAGCGTTCAGCTCGGCGTAGGAGAGCGCGACGCCGTCGTGGACCAGTGCGGTGGCGTCCGGCGTGGCCGCCGCCCGCCGCTGCAGCTCGTCCACCACAGTGGTCGCGGGCACCGCCTGCGCGGTGTCGTTCCAGGCGGTCAACGCCCGCTCCCGCTCGGCGTCGTCGAGCAGCGGCAACGCGGATACCGGCCGCCGCGGTTCGGTCACCGCGGCGTCGAGCAGCCGGACGTAGCGGGCGGTGAGCGACTCCGCGGTGCCCCGGTCGAAGAGCGCGGTGCGGTAGACGAGCCGGCTGGTCGTGGTGGTGATGTCGAAGGCCAGGTCGTCCTTCGTGGTGCCCAGCGCGACCGGGTCCAGGCCGGAGTCGGGGATGTAGTTCAGCGCCGTCTGGAAGATCGGCTGCACCGACGGGTCCCGCTGCGGGGCGACCGCCTCGACGAGCCGCTGGAAGGGTGTCTGCCCGTGCTCCATCGCGTCGACCAGCCCGTCGCGCACCCGGGTCACCAGCTCGGCGAAGGTGGGGTCGCCGGCCAGGTCGCAGCGGAGCGCCACCGGGTTGACGAACATGCCGATCAGCGGGGCCAGCTCCGGGTTGTCCCGACCGGCGGTGGAGACCCCGACGACCACGTCCTCGTCGCCGGAGATCCGGGACAGCAGCGCGGCGAACGCGGCCAGCAGCACCATGTACGGGGTGGCCGCCGCGCCCGTGGCGAGCGCGGTCACCCGGTCGAGGAGCCCCTCGGGAAGCTCGAAGTGGACCTCGTCGCCGGCGAAGCCGAGCTGGGCCGGGCGGGGTCGGTCCAGCGGCAGCCCGGTCGCGGCGGGCGCCCCGGCCAGCCGCTCCCGCCAGAAGGTGAGCTGCCGCTCCAGCTCCGCGCCGGTGAGCTGCTCGCGCTGCCAGACCGCGAAGTCGGCGTACTGGACGGGCAGCTCGGGCAGCTCGGCGGGCGCGCCGGTCAGCGCGGCGCGGCTGAACGCGGCCAGTTCGGCGGCGAGCAGCACCGCCGAGTGGCTGTCGAAGACCGCGTGGTGCACCACGAAGAGCAGCCCCACCTGCTCGTCGGTGAACCGGAGCAGCCGGGCCCGCCACAGCGGCGGGGCGTCCAGCGGGATCGGCGTGCGACCGAGCGCGGTCAGCTCGGCGTCGTAGCGCCGCGCCTGCTCGGCGCCGTCGAGGCCACGCAGGTCGACCTGCGGCAGCTCGAAGCGCTCCGCCGCGCGGACGACCTGCACCAGCGCGCCGTCGTCGACCCGCAGGTAGCTGCGGAGCGCCTCGTGCCGGGCCACCAGCCGGTTGACCACGTCCTCGGCCTGCTCCGGGGTGATGCCGACGGGGAACCGCCACGGGTTGGAGACGTTGTAGACCGGCGAGGCCGCGTCGAGCTGGTTCGCGATCCAGATCCGCTCCTGGGCGAACGACGCCGGGAAGGCCCACTCCTGGGTCATGACGCCGTCTCCCGTACGCTGCGCGGCCGCATGTCGGTCCAGACGGTGTCGACGTGTGCCAGGCACTCCTCGCGGCTGCCGGTGAACCCGGCGTCGTGCCAGCCCGCGGGCAGTTCCCGGTCGGTCGACCAGATCGAGTACTGCTCCTCGTCGTTGCGGACGACGAGGAATCGGGGTTCGGCCATCACTTCGCTCCGTTGCTCTCAGGGGTGTGCGGCTCGGCCATCGCGACGGCGATCTTGCGGGGGCCGGTGAACGGCTCACGGCCGTGGGCGGCGGTCATGTTGTCCACCACCAGCACGTCGTCGCGCTGGTAGTCGAAGCGGACGCTGGCGGCCCGGTACGCGGCCCGCAGGTGGTCCATCACGTCGGCGGGGATCTCCCCACCGTCGCCGTAGTAGGTGTTCGACGGCAGCTCCTCGGCGCCGAACATGGCGAGCAGCCCCTCCTGGTAGTCCTTCGGGAGGGTGCTGAGGTGGAAGAACGTCGCGTGGTTGAACCAGCGCGGGGTCTCCGAGCCGGGGCGCAGGTGCACGGCGTCGCGTACCGCCCGGGTGCGCAGCCCGTTCCTGCCGCGCCACTCCAGCTGGATCCGGTTCGCCGCCGCGTACGCCTCGACCTCGGCCCGGTCGTCGGTGTCGAAGACGTGCTGCCACGAGGTCCCGAAGTCCTCGTGGAAGTTGCGCACCAGCATCCAACCCCGCCGGACGAACTCCTCCCGCACCTGCGGGTCGATCTCCCGGTACACCTGCCGCACATCCGCCAGGGGCGTCGCGCCCTGCGTCTCGGGCGCGGTGACGCAGTAGAAGAACAACGTCAACGGCCAGCGGGCCTGGTACGAGTTCTCGTTGTGCAGGAAGATCTCCTCGTCCGGCGGGTAGTCGGTCGAGGTGTAGACCTTGCCCTTGATGGCGTGCCGGGGGGACGAGCGCTCGGTGTAGGTCAGCGGCTCCCCGGAGAGGGCGCGGACGACCTGGTCGAATCCGTCCACCCCACCCACGTCGAAGCCGCGGAACAGCAGCCCGCCGTGCTCGACCAGGGCGGCGCGCAGCTCCACCCGACGGTCGGCGATGAGTTCGGTGAGGGCGCGGCCGTCGTTCTCGACGACCACCGGCAGTGTGGCGATCGTGTCGCTCATGGGTTCTCCAACTCCTGTTCTCGTGGTCAGGCGCGCGGCAGTCGCGGGATGGCGGGGATGGCCGCGGGGGTCGGCGGCTCGTCGGTGGCGGGAGCGGCGGCGCGCAGCTCCTCGATCCGGGCGGCGAGGCCGCCCACGGTGGGCGTCTCGAAGAGGCTGCGCATCGGCAGCCGGACGCCCGTGGCCTTGCGCATCGCCGCGATCAGCTGCACCGCCACCAGCGAGTTGCCGCCGAGGGAGAAGAAGTCGTCGTCGACCCCCACCTCGGCCACCCCGAGGGCGTCGCGCCACACCTGGGCGATGGCGATCTCCAGCTCGCTGCTCGGGGCGGCGGAGCCCGCGCCGGACGCCACCGGCGCGGCGGCCGCCTCCGGCTCCACCTCGAGGCTCTCGGTGGTGACCCGGCCGGCCCGAGCGCGGATGTCGGCCACCGGCCGGGTGGCGATGACCACCTGCGCGCCGAGTCCGGCGGTGAGAGTTCGGCGGAACGCCTCCGCCCCGTCCACCGGACGGATGTCCTCGGCCGGGCCGGCCGGCGTCGCCTCGGCCGGTGTGGTCGCGGTCAGCCCACCGGTGACCGCGCCCCGGTCCACCCGCCGCAGCACGAAGTCGCTGATCGCGACCAGTTCGTGGCCGGTCTCGTCGCGCAGCGTCAGGTCAGCGGCGACCACCTCGTCGGTGGCGGCCGCCCGGTGCCGCAGGTGGCTGGTGAAGCGCGCCGGCAGCGGTCCGCGTACCACGATCCGGCCGTACGACAGCGGCAGGTAGGTGCCGGAGCCCTGGCCGCGGCCGAACGCCGTGGCCACGTCGAGCAGGGCCGGGTGCAGACCCCAGGCCGGCAGGTCGGCGGCCGCCTCTGCGGGTGCCTCGACGCGCGCCAACTCCTCCCCCGCACCCAGGTGGTGCTCCCGCAGCGACGTCCAGCGTGGACCGAACGTCAGCATGCTGGTGCGGCCCCGGCCGAACGACGCGTCGTCGTCTACCCGGCGGCCGTCGACGGTCACCTCCCGGGCGGGCGGGGCCGGTTCGGTGGTCCAGCCGGCGCTGCCGTGCACGTGGGTCCGTAGCTGCCCGCCGGCGAGGCTGCGCACCGTGAAGTCGACGCCGTCCTCCGTGGGGGTGAGCTCGACCCGGTACTGCGCCAGCGTGCCGTCCGGCACCGCGAACGGCTCGAGGAAGGCGACGTCGCGGAGCTCCACCACGGCGTCGGCGGCGGGGGCGGGCACGGCGGCGACCACCGCGGCGCGTACCGACTCCAGGTGCGCGGTGCCCGGCACCACCGGCACTCCGCCGATGCGGTGCTCGTCGAGCAGCCAGTGGGTGGCGGCGGAGACCAGCCCGTGCAGCACGGTGCCGTCCGGCCCGGTGACCCGGGTGGTGAGCACCGGGTGGTCGACGCTGCTGGTCACCGTCTCCCGACCGGCGGCCCGGAAGCCGGCCGGCACGTCGGTCTCGACGGCCATGCCGACCTCCGCCCAGCCGCCCCAGTTCTGGGAGAGCACCGGGGCCCGCCAGCCCTGGCCGGAGCGGGCGTGCGCGTCCAGGAAGGCGTTGGCGGCGCAGTAGTCGACCTGCCCGAACCCGCCGATCACCGAGGTGATCGACGAGCAGAGCACCACGAAGTCCAGCGGCAGGTCGCCGAAGACCTGCGCCAGCGCGAGCGTCCCGGCGATCTTCGGCGCGAGCACCCGCTCGGCCTCGGCCCGCTCCTTGACCTCGGCCATGCCACCGCCGGGCAGGCCGGCCGCGTGCACGATGCCGTCGATCCCGCCGTACGCCTCCTCCGCGGCGGCCCGCACCCGGCGCAGGTCGTCGGGGTCGGTGACGTCGGCCGCGAGCACCAGCACCTGGGCGCCGGCCGCCTCCATCCGGCGGATCGCCGCGATCGCCCGCCCGGACCGGTCGTCGCTGCCGTGCACCGCGAGGTGGTCGTCCCACTGCTCGCGCGGCGGCAGTCCGGAGCGGGCCAGCAGCACCAGCCGCGCCCGGGCCCGGCGGGCGAAGTCCTCGGCGAGGGTGATGCCGATGCCGCCCAGACCGCCGGTGATCACGTACCGGCCGCCGTCGCGCAGCGCGCCCGGCTCGCCCTCGGCATCCAACGTGACCTGCTCGTACTCGGCCACCCAGCGGCGACCGCCGCGCAGCGCCAGCTCGGCCCGCATCGGGTCGTGCGGGCGGCGCAGCTCGGCCACGAGGGCGCGTCCGCCGTCGTCGGTCGGGTCGGCGTCGAGCAGCCGGACGGCGAGCCCGGGGAGTTCGGCGGGGAGCACCCGGGCCAGCCCCGCGAGGGTGGCGTGCTCCGGCCGGACCAGGTCGTCGCCGCGTACGTCGCCGACACCGGCGGTGACCAGGTCCAGCGTGACGGTCTCCTCGGCGGCGGTGAGTCCGGCGCCGGCGAGCGCCTGCACCAGGTGCAGCGCGCTGAAGAAGCCCAGCTCCTGCGCGGCCCAGGTCGCCGTGAGGTCGGTGCCGGCCGGCTCACCGTCCAGGGTGAACGCGTGCACGATCCGGGTCGGTACGCCGTCGGCGGCCAGCGCGGTGACCAGCGCGTCGTGGTCCTCCCTCACTCCGGGGCGCAGCCGGTAGCCGGTCGGGGTCGCGGCGAACGCGTCGCCGGGGCGTACCTCCACCGGGTCGGCGCCGGCGGCCCGCAGCCCGGCCAGCAGCGCATCGCCGCGCGGACCGGCGACGAGGACCAGGCAGCGGCCCAGCGTCTCGGTACCCGGCTGCGGGGCGGCCTGCCGCCAGACCGGCACGGCGAACCACTCCGGCAGCGGCCGCGGCCCGGTCTCCACCGGCGTCGCCACCTGCTGCTCCGGGTCCGGGTCGATCCAGTAGCGGCGCCGCTCGAACGGGTAGGTGGGCAGCGGCACCCGACGCGCCTGCGGGTCGACGCCGAGCCGCACCGACGTGCCGGAGCACCAGAGCACGGCGGCGGCGCCGAGCAGGGTGGCCAGGTCGCCGGTGGTGTCGCCGGGGCCGGGGAGGCTGCCCAGCGGGGTGAGTCTGCGCTGCGCGGCCGACGCCTTGGCGACCTGCATGCGGGCCAGGTTGGCCAGCTGCTTGCCGGGGCCGCACTCGACGAGCTGCCAGGTTCCCTCGGCGAGCAGGGTGGCCACGCAATCACCGAAGCGCACCGGCCGGCGCAGGTGCGACGCCCAGTACGCCGGATCGGTGGCCTGCTCGTCGGTGATCCAGGTGCCGGTGACGTTGGAGAGGAACGGCACCACGGGCGGGCGCAGGGTCACCGACGCCATCAGCGCGGTGAACTCGTCCAGGATGGGCTCCATCATCGGCGAGTGGAAGGCGTGCGAGGTGCGCAGCAGCTTGCTCTTGCCCTTGAGCAGCTCGGCGAAGGCGGCGACGGCCTCGGTCTCGCCGGCCACCACGCAGGTGCCGGGGCCGTTGACCGTGGCGACGGCCAGCCCCTCGGGGAGCCGCTCGGCGATCGCCGACTCGTCCAGCGAGACGGCGAGCATCGAGCCGGCCGGGAGGGACTGCATGAGGCGGCCGCGGGCGGCCACCACCCGCAGCGCGTCGGGGAGGGTGAGCACACCGGCCACGGTCGCGGCGACGTACTCGCCGATGGAGTGCCCGATCATCGCCGCCGGCCGCGCCCCGGCCTCCTGCCAGAGCCGGGCCAGCGCGTACTCGATCGCGAAGAGCGCGGGCTGGGTGTAGCGGGTCTGCGTCAGCTTCTCGCCCGCCTCCGGCTCACGGCCCAGGATCAGGTCCCGGATGTCCAGCCCCAGCTCGGGGTGGAGCAGTTCGGCGCACTCGTCGACGGTCGCCGCGAAGCCGGGCTCCTCGGCGTAGAGCTGCGCGCCCATGCCGGCGTACTGGGAGCCCTGCCCGGAGAAGAGGAACGCCAGCCGGGGCGCGGACCCCTCGACCACTCCACGCTGCACGCGGCGCGGGTTGCCGAGCGCGGCCACCGCGTCGGTCAGGTCGGTGACGGCCACGGCCGCCCGGTGCGGGTACTCACGCCGGCCCACCCGCAGTGTGTGCGCGACGTCGGCGAGGTACTCCGGGCCGGCGTCGGCGGCCTCGCCGAGGCGTGCGGTGAGCCGCCGCACCAATTCGTCGAGCGCGTCGGCGGTCTGCGCCGAGACGTGCAGCAGCTGCGCCGGACGCACCCGCCGGGCGCTGCGGTACGCCGCCGGCGCCTGCTCCAGCACCACGTGGGCGTTCGTGCCGCCGATGCCGAACGAGCTGACCCCGGCCCGTCGCGGACCGTCCTCGGCGTCCCACTTGGTGAGCGTGTTCGCCACGTAGAACGGGGTGTCGTCGAAGTCGACGGCCGGGTTCGGCGTCTCGTAGTTGATCGTCGGCGGGATCAGGCCGTGCTCCATCGCGAGCACCGTCTTGATCACGCTGACGATGCCGGAGGGCTGGCTGAGGTGGCCGATGTTGGACTTCACCGAGCCGATGCCGCACCAGCCCCGGTCGTCGGTCTCCCTGCCGTACACCGCGGAGAGCGCGGTCACCTCGATCGGGTCGCCCATGGCGGTGCCGGTGCCGTGCGCCTCGACGTAGCTGATCGTGCGCGGGTCGATGCCGGCCATCGCGACGGCCTGGGCGATCGCCTCGGTCTGCCCGTCGATGCTCGGTGCGGTGAAGCCGACCTTGCCGGCGCCGTCGTTGTTGATCGCGTTGCCGAGCACGACCGCCCGGATCGGATCGCCGTCGGCGATGGCGTCGGAGAGGCGCTTGAGCAGGGTGACCCCGGCCCCGCTGCCCCACACGGTGCCGTTCGCGCCGGCGTCGAAGGGCCGGCACCGGCCGTCGGGCGAGGTGAAACCGTCCATGCCGAGGTAGCCGACGTGCGGCAGCTCGACGTTCACGCCGCCGGCGAGCGCCATGTCGCACTCGCCGTTGCGCAGCGCCTCGCAGGCCAGGTGGAACGCGACCAGCGAGGTCGAGCAGGCGGTGTGGACGGTGAGGCTCGGCCCGCGCAGGTCCAGCCGGTACGACACGTTGGTCGCCACGTAGTTCGGCGAGTTGCCGGTGGCGATGGAGACCGCGCTGTGCGGGCTGCCCCCGACCCGCTTGTTGCGCAGCACGTAGCGGTGCAGGTACGTGTTGCCGCCGGTGCCCGCGTACACGCCGACCGCGCCGTCGTAGCGGGACGGGTCGTAGCCGGCGTCCTCCAGCGCGGCGTGGCAGGACTCCAGGAAGAGGCGGTGCTGCGGGTCGGTCATCGCCGCTTCCCGCTCGGTCATCCCGAACAGCCCGGCGTCGAACTCGTCGTACCCGTCGATGAGCGGAGCCCGGTTGACCCAGCCGGGGTCGTCCACCTCCTCGACGGTGGCGCCTCGGGCCAGCTGCTCGTCGCGGGTGAGCTCGGTGACCGACTCCACCCCGTCGACCAGGTTGCGCCAGAACTCGTGCACGTCCGCCGCGCCGGGCAGGCGGGCGGCCAACCCGACGATCGCGATCGGCTCGATGCCGTCGCCGTCGCCGGACACTTCGGTTGCGGTCGAAACGTCCATCAGTTGTCCTTCAGTGCGTGGTGCCGCCGGGGCGGCGGGGTGGGTTACGACGGGTACGGCTGCGTCGGGCGGCGGCCCGCAGGGCGGCGCGGGCCAGCTCCGGCCGGTCGGCGGCGCCGTCAAGGCCGGCGGCGAGCGCCCGGATCGTGGGGTGGCGGAACAGGTCGAGCATCTTGATGGAGCGGCCGGTGGCGGCGGTCAGCCGGGCGTGCACCTCGGCCAGGGCGAGCGAGTGCCCGCCGATGTCGAAGAAGTTGTCGGTGACGGCAACCCGGTCGCGTTCCAGCACCTCCCGCCAGATGCCGGCGATGAGCTCCTCGGTCTCGGTGAGCCCCTCCGGGCCGGTCGGCAGCACGACCCGGGGCGACTCGGCGGCGGCCACGGTCATGGCGCCGAGCTGGGCCACCCGGACGGTGGGGCGGGGCAGCTCGGCGGCGACCTGGCGGGCCGGCGCGTCGGGGTTGGCGGCGAGCACGCCGACCAGGGCGGCGAGGTCGGCGAGGAGCGCGCCGATCCGCTCCCCGTCGAAGAGGTCCGGATTGTGCACCACCTCGACGCCGACCCGCCCGGCACGCTCGACCACGTAGACGGTTATGTCGAAGGGTGAGCCGGGCTTCGGCACCGGCGCCGGCTCGGCGGCGAGGCCGGTGAGCGCCAGCCGGGGCGGCGCGAAGTTGAGCACGTTGAAGAGCACCTGCACCAGCGGCGCACGGGAGGTGTCCCGGCCGACGCCGAGCGCCTCGACGATCCGCTCCAGCGGCGCGCCCGGGTGCGTGGTCACCTCGTGCAGCTCGGCGGCGCACCGGTCGACCAGCTCGGCGAAGCTCGCGCCGCCGGTGCGTACCCGGACCGGCACGGTGTCGATGAAGAAGCCGATCACGTCGTCGAAGGCGGCGAGCCGCCGGTCGGCGACGATCGCCCCGAGCACGTGGTCGTCCCCGCCGGTGAGCCGGGCGAGCAGCTCGCCGAAGCCGGCCAGCAGCACCGCGGCGACCGTGGTGCCCAACCGTTCGGCCAGGGTCCGCACCGCCCGATCAGTCGCCTCGGGCAACCGCACGGCGGCCTCAGCCCCGACATAGGTTTGCACGGCCGGGCGCGGGCGGTCCCGCGGCAGCTCCAGCACGGTCGGCGCGCCCTCGAGGTGACCCGTCCACCAGGCCAGATCCGCCTCTCCCCGGCGCCGGTCGCGCTCCGCCCGCCACACCGCGTAGTCCGCGTAGCCGGCGCCCAGCGCCGGCAGCCGCGGCGTGCGCCCCGCCACCGCCTGCTCGTACGCGGCCCCGAGGTCGTCGTAGAGGACCGCCTCGGACCAGCCGTCGAAGACCGCGTGGTGCAGGGTGATCGCCAGCACGTGCTCGGCCGGGCCGAGCCGGTAGACGGTGACCTGCCAGGGCGGCCCGGTGGCCAGGTCGAACGCGTGCCCGGCCCCGGCGGCGAGCATCTCCGCCAGCTCCCGCTCGCGGTCGGCGCCACCGGCCAGGTCGACCACCGGCACCGCCACGTCCGTCGGCTCCTCACGGACGGCGTACGGCACGCCACCGGTCTGCGGGATCCGCCAACGCAGCACGTCGTGCCGCTCCGCGACCGCGCGCAGCGCCACCCCGAGCGCGGTGACGTCGAGCGGGCCGTGCAGCCGGTGCGCCACCGCGATGTTGTACGGCGCGCTGGACGGGGCGAGCTGGTCGACGAACCAGAGCCGTCGTTGCGGCGGGGAGAGCGTCGGTGGGTTGCCGGTGGTGAGCCCGTCCCCGTCGGCCGCCGCGGCGGCGGCGACCAGTTCGAGCAGGCCGGCGAAGGTCCGACCGGTGAGGACGTCCCGGGTGTCGACGTGCCGGCCCAGCTCGGCCCGCAACGCGGCGACCAGCCGCATCGCCGCGATCGAGTTCCCACCGGCGGCGAGGAAGTCGGTCTCCGCAGTGGGGGCGGCACCGAGCAGCCGCGTCCAGATGCGCCGCACCGCCGCGTCGAGCGGTTCGTCCGGGTCGACCGGCGACCGCGCCGGATCGTCGGCCCGGTCGGCGGCGGCGCGCGCACGCAGCGCCGCGCGGTCCACCTTGCCGCTGATCGCGCTGATCGGCAGGTCGGCCAGGCGCAGCACCCGGGCCGGCAGCATCGCGGCGGTCAGCCGGGGCCCGGCGTGGCCCCGCAGCCGCTCGTCGTCGGGAGCGTCCGCCGGGGTGACGAACGCGACCAGCTCCGCGCCGGAAGGGCCCGGCACCGCCTCGACCACCACCCGGTCCACCCCGGGCAGCTCGGCCAGCACCGCCTCCACCTCGC
Organism: Micromonospora musae; assembly: GCF_003626545.1. Classification (NCBI taxonomy): domain Bacteria; kingdom Bacillati; phylum Actinomycetota; class Actinomycetes; order Micromonosporales; family Micromonosporaceae; genus Micromonospora; species Micromonospora musae. The sequence goes on along the minus strand of NZ_RAZS01000010.1, from coordinate 96,561 downwards.
CCAGCTCGATCCGCTGGCCACGGATCTTGACCTGCCGGTCGGCCCGCCCCAGGTAGACGATCCGGCCGTCCGCGGCCTGACGGACGAGGTCACCGGTGCGGTAGAGCCGCGCCCCCGGCTCGTCGGAGAACGGGTCCGGAACGAACCGCTCGGCGGTCAGCCCCGGGCGGTTGAGGTAGCCGTCGGCCAGGCCGGGGCCGCCGATCAGCAGCTCGCCGGTCTCCCCCGGCGGCACCGGACGCAGGTCGGCGTCGACCACGTAGGCGCGGTGGTTGGGCAGCGGCCGGCCGATCGGCACCGGATCGGTCACGTCCGCGGTCAGCGGTCCGCTCACCGCCAGCACCGTGGTCTCGGTCGGCCCGTATCCGTTGAGGAAGGTACGCCCCGGCGCCCAGCGGGCGGCCAGCTCGGCCGGCACCGCCTCGCCGCCGCAGAACACCACCTTCCAGTCGGGAAGCTCGGTCGGGTCCAGCATGGAGAGCACGGTGGGCGTGATGAAGCCCCAGTTGACCTGGTGCGCGGCGATGAACCGGGCGAGCCGGACCGGGTCGGCCCGGTCGTCCGCGCCGATCAGCTGCACCGAGCCGCCGAGCAGCAGCGGGACGAACAGGTCCATCGTGACCGAGTCGAAGCCCAGCGACGCGACGCCGAGGCTGCGCACCCCCGCGTCCGCACCGCTGATGGCGGCCACCCCGTGCACGAACTCGACCACGTTCCGGTGGGTGGTGAGCACCCCCTTCGGACGACCGGTCGAGCCCGAGGTGAAGAGCACGTACGCCGGGTCGCCGGGCCGCGCCGGGCAGGGTGCGAGGGGCGCCGGGCCGGGCAGCCCGAGCGCCGCGATCCCCGGCGCGTCGGCGAACTCGGTCTCGGCGGCGTCGCCGATCACCACGGTCACGCCCGCGTCCGCGGCGATCTCCCGCAGGCGGCGGCGCGGGCCACCCGGCTCCAACGGCACGTAACACGCCCCGGCGAGCAGCACGCCGAGCACGGTGGCGACCAGCTCCGGCCGGCGCTGTCCACAGACCCCGACGCGGCTCTGCCGGCCGACGCCGCGGGCCCGCAGCGCGGCCGCCACCCCGGCGGCCCGTTCCAGCAGCTCCCGGTAACTGAGCCGGTCGTCCCACTGGCGCACCGCCACCGCGTCGGGGGTACGGGCGGCCTGCGCGACGACCAGCTCGGCCAGCGTCGCGTCCGGCCAGGGCAGTGGTTCTCCCTGCACCGCGCTGATGGACAGGATGTCGGTCACCCGTTCTCTCCCCGGTAACTCATCGGATCGGTGATCTGCAGACGCAGCTCGCTCACGTGACCGCGCCCGTGCGCGTCGGTCACCCAGGTGTCGGCCGGCTCCGGGAGCAGTTCGCTCACCACCACGGAGACGTCCGGCCCGCTCTTCACCGCGGCGTCGACCATGGCGCAGAGCGACTGGGCGTACAGCGGGCCGGTGAAGTCGACGTAGCAGGGCTTGACCTCGGTGCCGATCTTCACGAAGACCCGATCCGGCAGGTCGAGCCGCTGCCGCCAGCGCCGTACGGCGAGGAACCGCTCGTCGTCGGCGGTGAGGCCGGCGAGCCCGCAATCCCCGACCGTCGAGCGCCAGGTGCGGCGCGCCACCACCAGCCGGTCGATGGTGATCCGGGGGGTGTGTGGGGCGGGCGCGACCAGCTTGAAGCTGTCCAGCAGCAACGCGCCGAGCAGGTGCCCGAAGATCTCCACCAGGGGCCAGCGGCCGCCGTCGGGCAGGACGGCGACCAGCTCCATCCCGTCGGGTTCGACCCGCACCTCGGTGGCGGCGACGAGCCGCTCGACGTCCGCGCCGCGCGCGGTGTCGATGCCGAGCTGCCGGTCGGCCGGCCCGACGGAGGCGTACGTGGTGCGGGTGGTGATCCGCGGAAAGCCCTCCGGGTAGAGCACCCGCACCCGGGCCGGCCCGAGGTCCGCGTCGAACCCGGCGCGCAGCGCCGCCGGATCGGGGTGGAACGGGGTGAAGACCGCGCTGTCGAACGGCGTGTACGCCGGGTGCAGCTCGCCGAGCACCAGCTGGAACTCACCCCGGTTGATCGCGTCCACGTCGGCGGCGGCGATCGTCACGTCGGGGCTGTGGATCCGGGCCGACGGCCAGCCGGGGCCGGACGCCGCGAAGATCCGCGCCGCCGGTCCGGCCAGGTCCGCGCTGCGCAACCGCACCTCCGCCCGGTCGGCGCTGAGCGCGTCGAGGCCGAACAGCTCCGCCCAGCGGGCGGTGAACTGGGTGCTGGCCTCGGCGAACGGGCCGTCCGGGGCGAGCAGCAGCCCCTGCGCCAACGACCAGACGTCGGCCAGCCGCACCGGTCCGTCGCCCCGCAGCTCGGCGTGCAGATCGTCGAGCAGCCGGCGCATCGCCACGCCGATCTCGGCGGTGAGCCAGCGCGCGGCCTGCAACACGATCGCCAACGGCTCGGCGAGCGCGTCCAGCACCGCCGCGCCGACGGTGAGTTCGAGATCCCGTTCGGTCTCCTCGTAGAGCACCGTGCGGCCCGCGTACATCTGCCCGCTCTGCCGGACGGCCGGCCGGCCGGTGACGGCGGTGAACTCGGCGTTCAGCGCGGTGAGCGCGGCGCGGAGCCGATCCGGGTCGCCGGCCGCGTCGGCCACCACGTCGCGCGCGGCGCAGAGCCGGTCGAATCCGGCGGTCACCTCGACGCGCACCGCCGGTTCACCGATGGCGGCCAGCCGGTCGCGCAGCACCCGCTCGGCCTGCGGACTGATCGGCAGTCCGGCGTCCCAGGTCAGCAGGGACCGTTCCACCAGCCGGTCCAGCAGCAGGAATCCGTCGGCCGCCGAGCGCAGCGGGCGCTCGGCGTCGTGCAGGGCCCGGTCGACCACCGTCGTCGCCGGGGTCCGCCCGTCGCAGTACGCCAGCAGCCGCGCCTCGGCGACGTTGAGCTCCACCGGCGGGTGCAGCGGCCGGCGCAGCTGCCGCCCGGAGACGCTCAGGTGCGGGGGGAGCGCCGGCGCCCACCACCGCCGCACCGCCAGGTCGTCGGCGAGCCGGTCGGCGTACGCGATCAGCGCCCACGCCTCGAAGTGCACCTCCCGCCGGGCGAGCGCGGCGGCGCCGGGGCGCACCCGGGTGGCCGGCTCCTCCGGGTCGAGGCGCCCCCAGCAGACCGGGCCGAAGAAGCCGATGGTCTCCGCCTTGCCGCAGTAGCGCTGCCAGTAGCGCAGCAGCGCCGACTCGCGCCTGCGCCGACGCCAGTTACGGGCCGCCGGGTCGGTGCGCAGCAGCCCGTCGAGCGCGATCAGCATCTCCGGGTTCTGCCAGGTCACCGCCTCGCGCAGCAGCGGATCCGCGGCGATCGCATCGGCCTGCGTGGACGCGTCGAGCTGGGCCCTCTGGAACTCCTTGTCGAACAGCTCGCGGGTGCCCGCTCCGGCCAGCAGCCCGTCGGCGGCGGCCGCGGCCTCGGGCGCGGCGAACGCGTCGAGCCCGGCGGCCGGGAAACCGGCGGTACGCAGCACGACGTCGCGCCACACCCACCAGCCGGTGTCACCGAGCGGGATCCGGTGGCTCACCTGGCCACCTCCACGGCGTCGTCCACGATGTGCAGCCGCAGCTCGCTGAAGTAGCGCCGGCCCTGCCCGTCGGGCACCCAGGCGTCGTCCGGGTTCGGCAGCATCTCGCTGACCACCAGGGACACGTCGTCACCGCCGTCGCCGCGGGCGGCCCGCACCATCGCGCAGAACATGTTGGCGAACGCCGGGCTGCTCAGGTCCACGAAGCAGGGCTTGGTCTCGGTGCCGAGCTTCACGTACACCTGCTCGGGCAGGCCGAGCCGCCGACGCCAGGCGCGGACGGCCAGGAACCGGCCCCGCTCGCCGGTGACCGCGCCCAGCCCGCTCTCGCCGACAGTGGTCCGCCAGGTCTGCCGGGCCACCACGAGCCGGTCCAGCGTGATCCGTGGCGTGTACGGCGCGGCGGCGACCAGCTTGAACCCGTCGACGGCGTGCGCGGCGAGCAGGCCGGAGAAGATCTCGGTCAGCGGCCAGCGCGCTCCGTCCGGCGCCGTCGCGACCAGCCGACCCGCCTCCTCGGCGACGGTCACCGCCACCGTGGGCAGCACCCGCTCGGGCTCGGCGCCGGGCGCCGGGAGGAACGCCAGTTGCCGGTCGGTCGGGCCGATCAGCGCCTCGGCGACCCGGCTGGTGCGCCGGGGCCAGTCGGTGGGGAAGAGCAGCCGGATCCGCTGCTCGCCCAGGTCCTCGGCGAGCGCCGCGCGCAGCCGCTCCACGTCCGGGTGGGCCGGGGTGAACACCTGGCAGTCGAACGACGGCCAGGCGGCGTGCAGCTCACCGAGGACCACCGTGAAGTCACCGCGGCCGAGCGCCTCCGCGTCGGCCGCGCAGATCTGCAGGTCGGGGCTGTGCAACCGGGCGTTGCTCCACTCCGGCCGGACGGTCGGGAACGCCTCGGCCACCCGCGCGGCGAGGTCCGCCACGCGCAGCCGGACCTCTGTCGTCCCCGGAGCGAGGGCGTCCAACCCGAACAGTCCCGCCCACCGGCCGGCGAACTCGGCGGCGACCTTGTCGACCGGACGCTCCCCCTCGCCCCAGAACATTCCCTGCGCGAGGAACCACAGGTCGGACAGGGCCACCGGCCCGCCGCCCGCCTCGGTGCGCAGCTCCTCGTGAAGCTCGCGGAACACCGCCCCGTACGCCTCTTCCAGCGCGGCGGCGAGCCACCGCGCGGCCGGGAGCAGCACCCCGAGCGGCCCGGCGATCAGGTCGAGCAGCGGTCCGCCGAAGACGACGTCGAGCTCGCGGCTGGTGTCCTCGTAGCAGAGCGTCCGCCCGGCGTACATCTGGCCGTCGCGTCGGTGCGCCGGCAGGCCGGTGAGCGCGGTGAACGTCTCGTCGAGCGTGTCCAGCGCGACGCGCAGCCGCTCCGGGTCGCCGGCCGTGGCGGCGACCTCGTCCCGAGCGGCGCAGAGCCGGTCGAAGCCGGCACGGGCCCGCTCCCGGGCCTCGACGTCACCGACGCGTTCGATCCGTTCCCGGAGCACGCTCTCGGCGGCGGGGCTGACCGGCAGCCCGGCGTCCCAGGTGATCAGTTCCCGCTCCACGAGGCGGTCGAGCAGCGCGTAACCGTCCTCGGGGCGGCGCAGCCCGATCGCCGGATCCGTGACCAGGTCCCGCGCCGGGCGGTGGCCGTCGGCGGCGGCGAGCAGCGCCGCCTCGACCGGGGTGACCGGCACCGGCGGGCGGCCGGGCCGCTGCACCGCGCGGTCGACCAGGCGCAGGTGCGGGGCGAGAATCGGCGGCCACCAGGCACGCACGGCGAGGTCCGCACCGATCCGATCGGCGTACGCGGCCAGCGCCCACGCCTCGAACAGCACCCAGCGGCGGCGGGTGAGCGTCGGGCCGGGGCGCACCTCGGCGGTCACCGGAAGGGTCGGGTCCAGGGTGGCCCAGCAACTCGGGCCGAAGAAGCCGACTGTCTCGTTCTTGCCGCAGTAGCGCTGCCAGTACTTGAGCAGGGCCCGTTCCCGGTCCCGCCGGCGTACGTTGCGGGGCGCGTCCGGGCCGGCCCGGTGCAGCCCGTCGAGGGCGAGCAGCACGTTGCGGTTCTGCCAGGTGACCGCCTCGCGCAGCAGCAGGTCGCCGGCCAGCTCGGTGATCTGCCGGGCGCCGGCCGTCACCGCCTCGGCGAACTCCTTGTCGAACCGGTCTTCCCCGGCGCCGGTGGACAGCAGCTCGTCGGCGGCGGCCGCGGCCTGCGGGGCGGAGAGCATGGTGAGCCCGTCAGCCGGGAAGCCGGTGGTCCGCAGGATGGCGTCCCGCCAGACCGACCAGCCGGTGTCACCGAGCGGCACCCGGTGCCCACCGGTCACCGGGGAGGTCACACCGGCGGTGGCGGTTGCGGCCGGCGCGCCGTGCGCCCGGTCCCGCGTGACCGGCTCCGTCGGCGCGCCCGGCACGGCAGCGATCGCGGCGAGCGCGGCGTCCAGGTCGGCGCGGATCACCGCGAGCAGTTCGTCGAGGGCGTCGTGCAGGAAGAAGTGCCCGCCGGAGATCTCGTGCAGCGTGCAGCCCGTCGCGCTGTGCCGGGCCCACGCCTCGCTCTGCTCCCGCGTCACCGCCCGGTCGTGCCGGCCGCTGAACACGACGATCGGCACCGGCAGCGGATCTTCCGCCACGTACCGGTAGCTGTCGACCCGGCCGAAGTCGGCGCGCAGCAGCGGCAGCAGCAGCTCCACCAGCTCGGGGTGGTCGAGGACCTCGGCGGGCAGGCCGCCGCCGCCGCCGAGGCGACGCAGCAACTCGTCGTCGTCCACGGTGGAGAGCCCGTCGAAGAGGCTGGGCGCGCTGACGTGCGGGGCGCGGGCGCCGCCGACGTAGAGCCGCAGCGGCAGCGGCAGCCCCTCGCGGCGCAGCTCGCGGAGCACCTCGAAGCCGAGCCGCCCGCCCATCGAGTGGCCGTAGAGGGCGTAGGGGCCGCTGACCCGCCCGGCGATGGCCCGCGCGACGTCCGCCACCTGGAACCGGGGATCCTCGGTGATCCGGTTCTCCCGGCCCGGCAGCTGCACCGGCAGCACCTCGACGCCGGGGCCGAGACCGGCCGACCAGTGCCGGAACGCGCTGGCCCCGGCGCCGGCGTAGGGCAGGCAGAAGAGCTGCACCGGGGCCACGCCACGGCCACCGGCGGAGACGAACCAGTTCACCGCATGCCTCTCTGAGGGGGATCGATCCAGTACCGCTGCCGCTGGAAGGGGTAGGTGGGCAGGCCGGTGCGGCGTACCGCGCCTTCGGGGTGCAGCGCCGCCCAGTCCGTCTCCTGCCCCGCCACCCAGGCGGCGGCCAGCTCACGCAGCTCTCCGGGCTCGCCCGCGACCCGGACGCCGCTCTCCAGCAGGTCGTCGAGGGCGGCGACCGCGCCCGCCAGGTCGGTGACCACGACCGCCGCCCGGTACGCGAACACCCGCCGGCCGAGCGCCAGCGTGGCGGCCACCTCGGCCAGCGCCGGTGCGGCGCCGGAGAGGTGCGCCCGCAGCCGGATGAGTGCGTCCCGCAGCGCGGCCGGTGTACGCGCGGAGACCGGCAGCAGGTGCGCCGTGGGGTACGGCTGCTCGTCGACGGGTTCGACAGGCGGCGGCTGCTCGACCACGACGTGCGCGTTGGTGCCGCCCAGCCCGAACGAGCTGACCCCGGCGACGCGGCGCGACGCCTCCGGCCAGTCCCGCACCTTCGTCGGTACGTAGAACGGGCCGGCGGCCAGGTCGATCTCCGGGTGCGGGCGCGTGTAGTGCAGGTTCGGCGGGATGGTCCCGTGCTGGACGGCGAGCACCGTCTTGATCAGGCCGGCTATCCCGGCACCCGCGTCGAGGTGCCCGATGTTGGTCTTCACCGAGCCCAGCGCGCAGCTCTCGGCCGGACCGCCCGCGTAGACCTCGTGCAGCGCGGCCACCTCGATGGCGTCGCCGAGCGGGGTGCCGCTGCCGTGCGCCTCGACGAACCGGACCTCGCCGGGCGCCACCTCGGCGGCGGCGAGCGCGTTCGCCACGGCGGCCGCCTGCCCGGCCGGGCCGGGCACCGCGTAGCCGGCGCGGTCCGGGCCGTCGTTGGTGACCGCCCAGCCGGGCAGGATCGCGTAGATCCGGTCGCCGTCGGCCTGGGCGTCGGCGAGCCGGCGCAGCGCGACCACCCCGACTCCCGAGCCGAATCCGGAGCCGCCGGCGGCCTCGTCGAAGGCGCGGCACCGTCCGTCGGGTGAGGCGAGCCCGCCGGGGGTGTGCCGGTAGCGGGGACCGGTGACGTTGACCCCACCGGCGAGCGCGATGTCGCACTGGTAGTCGGCGAGGCTCTGCGCGGCGAGGCAGACCGCGACCAGGGAGCTGGAGCAGGCGCTCTGCACGGCCACGGCCGGCCCGGTCAGCCCCAGCCGGTACGCCACCTGCCCGGGAAGGTGGTCGGTGAACTGCCGGCCGAGCAGCCGGGCCTCCCAGTCGTCCGGGTCGACGTCGCCGACCACCGCCGGGTTGTCCATGAGGTGGAACAGGAAGTAGCGGTTGGCGGAGGTGGCCGAGAAGACGCCGACCAGGCCGGGGAAGCGGGCCGCGTCGTGCCCGGCGTCCTCCAGCGCCTCCCAGGCGGTCTCGAGGAAGAGCCGGTGCTGCGGGTCGGTCCGGGCCGCCTCCTGCTCGCCGAAGGAGAAGAACTCCGCGTCGAAGTCGGCGACGCCGTCGAGCCGGCCGGCGGCCCGTACGTGCCGGGGGTCGGCTCGCAGCGTCGGTCCGATGCCGAGCGCGGCCAGCTCGGCGTCGCTGTGGTCGTGGATCGAGTCGACGCCGGCGCAGAGGTTCCACCAGAAGGTGGCCACGTCGGGCGCGCCGGGGAAGCGGCCGGCGAGGCCCACCACGGCGATCTCGTCGCCGGTGTACTCACGGGCGGCCACCGGAGGCGCGGGCGGTGTGGCCAGCGCGGGGGCCGGTGCCCGGTCGGCGGGCGGGTCGTCGAGAAGCCGGGCCTGCGCGGCCACGGTGGGGTGCTCGAAGAGCCGCAGCATGGGCAGCCGCACCCCGAACCGTTCGGCGATGCGCTGCTGCACCTGACCGAGGAGCAGCGACTGGCCGCCGACGTCGAAGAAGTTGTCGGTCCGGCCGACGGCCGCGCGCCCGAGCACCACCCGCCAGATGTCGTGCACGGCCTGCTCGGTGGGCGTGGTCGGGCCCGCGCCGGGCGCCACGGTGTGCTCCGGGTCCGGCAGCGCCCGCTCGTCGACCTTGCCGCTGACGGTGAGCGGGAACTCGTCGACCGGCACCACGGCGCGGGGCAGCGCGTACTCGGGCAGTTGACGGGCGAGCGCGGCGCGCAGGGCGGCCGGGTCGAGCGGGCCGGCGGCCGGCCGGACGTACGCCAGCAGCGCGCCGTCGCGGGCGACGGCCCGTACGCCCGCGACGCCCGGTTCGGCGGCGAGCAGCGCCTCGATCTCGGTCAGCTCGATCCGGAAGCCGCGCACCTTGACCTGCCGGTCCAGCCGGCCGAGGCAGCGCAGTTCGCCGGTGGGCAGCCGCTCACCGAGGTCCCCCGTCCGGTACGCCGGCACCCCGTCCGCGTCGGTGAAGAACCGGTCGCTGTCCTGGTCGAGGTAGCCGGGGGCGAGGTGGGCGCTGCGTACCACGATCTCGCCGTCCTCGGTGAGGCGCAGCTGGTAGCCGGGGAGCGCGGCGCCGATCGGCAGCGGCCCGGTGCCGCTCGGGTCCGCCTCGGCCAACGGCAGCGCGTACCGGGCGGCGAAGGTCAGCTCGGTGGCGCCGTAGCCGTTGACCAGCAGGCATCCGGGGGCGAACCGCCCCTGCCCGCGGGCGGCGTCGGCGTGGGTGGCCTGTTCCCCGCCGAGCAGCACCACCCGTACCCGGTCGAGCCGCTCGACGCCGGGGGTGTCGAGCAGGAACCGGTAGACCGTGGGCGTCGAGTGGTAGACGGTGACGTCGTGCCGGGCGAGCTGCTCGACGGCGTGCGCGAGCCCGTGGCGGCGCAGGTCGACCGGGATGACCGCGGCGCCGGTGAGCAGCGCCGGGTAGAGGTCGGGGATGGCCGCGTCGAAGCTGAACGAGGCGAGCAGGCTGAGTCGGTCGTCCGGCCCGATGTGGAGGGTGTCGATCTGGTTGCGCACCACGTGCAGCAGGTTGCGGTGGGTCTGCCCGACCGCCTTGGGCACGCCGGTCGAGCCGGAGGTGAAGAGCACGTAGGCCAGCGCGTCGGGGTCGACCCGCACCGGGCGCAGCGGGGCGGGGCGCGGGTCCGCCTGCACGAGGACGCGGGTGGCGGGCCGGTCGGCGACGAGCGCCCGCGCGAGCTCCTCGTGCTCGGGCGCGCAGAGGACGGTCGTCACCGCGGCGCCGCTGAGCATGTGGCGCAACCGGCGGTGCGGGAAGCCCGGGTCGAGCGGCACGTACGCGCAGCCGGCGGCGAGCGTGCCGAGGATGGCGGCGATGGTGGGTGTCCCGTGCGTGGTCAGCAGGGCGACGCGGTCGCCCGGCTCGGCCCCGGCCGCGAGCAGCGCCTCGGCGTACCCGCCGGCGAGGCCGGCGAGCTGGGCGTAGCTGAGCTGCCCGGTCTCGGCGAGGACGGCGGGGCGGTCGGGACAGGCGGTTGCGACCTCGCCGAAGCCAGCTATCAGCGTTTCGTTCGTCATCTCGGGATGTCGAGCTTCATCCACAATGGACGGACGCGCAGCAGTAATCGACAGTGATCATGATCCCCCCCAGGACTTCACATTGACAGCAGCATAAGTCTCAATACCTGGGAGAAAAGTTCATCGATGAGAGTCCGCCCGAAGAGCCGATCGGGGCCTCAGACGAGGGGTCGGGGAAACAGACCGATCATCCCTCTGGCACCTAGAGTAGTTGTCGCATAGAGCGCGACGGGCGGTCAATCTTCCGGCTAACCCGGCCGACCACCGGCAAATTTCCGGAACTTCGGCGAATGTCGGACCTTGGACAGGAGCGCGCGGCTGGTCCGGGCTCAGCCATCGTACGTCGGCGGGAGCGGCTGCACAGCGCCGTCGGCGCGCGTCGGCAGCCGGGCCACCATTTCCTGGAACTCGGCGACGGTGACCGCCTCCCGCAGGGTCGCGAAGACCGCTCCGGTGCCCCGCCGTGCCGTCGCCTCGTCCACCCCGGCCCGCTCCCCCACCCGGCGCAGGAACTCCGCGGGGCCGGCGGGCCCCGACGCCGCGTCCGTCCCCGCCCCCGCCCCCGACAGGTAGCCGTCCAGGTCGTCCGGCAGTCGCCCGGCCAGATCGTCCGTCGGACGACCCGTCACCCGCTCCGCCATCGTCTGCAGCACCGCACGGGCGACGTCGGCCGCCTGCTCCGGCGGAAGCCCGGAGCGCCGGGAGACCGCGTCGATGAAGCGGGGAAACCGCACGCGCGCCTCCTTCGTCGCCGGTCCGGCGCATACCCCGGCCCGACGCCGACAAACCGGCCCCGGATCAGCGCAGCAGCGCCTCGGCGCGCAGCTGGTCGACAAGCCGGTGAGACGCGCTCGCGGTCGGCGTATCCGAGCCAGGCGGCTTCGGCGACCTCACTGGCCGGATGGATCGAGGCGACCTCGTCGATCCCGGTGAGGTCGTCTCTCCGTCGAACGGATACCACCGGGGTCGTTCCTGGGAGCAGTCCCCCGGGCCGGGTCCACGATCGGTCGGCCGCCGCCGTTCACGGACGAGACCGTCCCCAACCAGCGGCCCGCTCGGCACTGTCACGAATGGACGTCCTGGCGGATGGCGGGAAAACCCTCCCCGTTCTCGACCGCGCGAGGGACAACACCCCGACCCGCTCTGGCGCAGAGTGACGGTACCCGTACGCAACGAGAAGGGGAGACGCATGGGGCGCGCAGACCGGATCCGGGGCAGGCTCATCCGTCTGGCGATCGCGGCAGCTCTCGTCGCCGGTCTCGGCACGTTCGGAGCCGGGACGGCGTCGGCCTCACCACCGGCCGACGAGCCACCGGCCGGCAAGCCACCGGCCGGCCCGCCGGCGACCGTAACCTGGCGGGATCTCGGCACCCTCGGCGGCAGTTGGAGCACCCCCACCGACGTGAACGACGCCGGCCAGGTGGTCGGCACCAGCGCGACCGCCGACGGCAGGTCCCGCGCCTTCCGCTGGCAGCGAGGCGTCCTCACCGACCTCGGCGCACTCGGCGAGAACAGCGCGGCGACGGCCGTCAACGAACGCGGCGAGGTCGTCGGCAGCAGCGACGGCCGGCCGGTGCGGTGGCGCAACGGCAGCCCGATCGACCTCGCCGCCGTACAGGGCCCGGCTCAGGCGCTCGACGTCAACGATCGTGGCGAGGTGATCGGCGTCCGGTACACCGAGACCAGCGGCATGTACGGCCAGGGATTCCTCTGGCGGGACGGACGCAGCGTCGACCTGCCGGGCCTGGGCGGTGACAGCTACCCGGTGACGATCAACAACCGGGGCGAGGCGGTCGGGTTCGTCACCACCGCGACGACGAGCGAGGCGGCGCTCTGGCGCAACGGCCGACTGATCCGGCTGGGCCCGCCCGACGCGCTGGCCAGCATGGCGCACGACATCAACGATCGCGGTCAGGTGCTCGGCAGCATGCGCCTCGACGGCGACCCGAACTGGCACAACTTCCTGTGGCACGACGGGGTCCGCACCGACCTCGGCGCCATCACGACCGTCGGGATCAACAGCCGGGGTGAGTTCGCCGGAAACCCCGACGGGCCGCTCGGCACCCGCCCGGTGCGCTGGCACCGGGGCACCAGCACCGAACTCGCTCCCCTCGGCGGCGACTTCGCCCAGGCCTCGGCCATCAACAGCGCCGGCAGCGTGGCCGGGCAGTCGAGCACCGCGGACCAGCAGACCCACGGGGTGGTCTGGACCCGCAACCGGGTCATCGACCTCGGTCCGCTCCAGCACGGTGCCTCCATCGGCGGAGTCCAGTCCATCAACGACCGGGGGCTCGTCGTCGGAGTCCTCAACCCGACCGGGGAGGGTTACCGGGCGGTGGTCTGGGACACCGCCCGCCGGTAGTCTCCCGCGACCGACCTCCCGGGGTCGACGCCGGCCGGCTCCGGGTGTCCTGTGTGCGCCATGACGCAGACCGGTCACCGTCGACCGCCCGACCCGAACGGTCACCTGCTCGATGCTCCGTTGCGTACCACCGCGACCGACCCCGGACCGTCGTCCGGGAACTCGCCAGCGGTGGCACCCACCGGGCGGGCACGGGCGCTGGGGGCTCGCGCCCGCCCGGTGTCCCGTCCGACCGTCAGCCGTCCGCCCTGATCACCTCGTAGAGAGCGGTCCAGTTCCTCGTGCCGTGCCCGGCGGCGATCGCCCGCTCGTAGTGGGACCTGACCGCCTCCGGCAACCGGACGTCGACGCCGGCCCTCGCACTGGTCCGCACGATGTGATCCGCCGTGGCGCCCATCATCAGGGTGGTGCTGAGGTCCCCGGGGTGCTCGCCGGCCTCCAGTTGCCGGGCCAGCTGCGACCCGTCGCCGATCATCTCCGGAATGTCGGTGAGGGTGGCGAGCGCGCCCGGCAGGAAGTCGGCCGCCGGCACGCCGGCCGCGGTGACGAGGGCCGTGGCGTGCAGGAGGCTCGACAGCGCGGTGAGGAAGACGTCGAGGTGGGCCTGGTAGAAGAGCTGAGCGAGCCCGGGATCCGCGCCGAGGTACTTCGGCTGCCCGACGACGCTCAGCGCCGGTTCGTGCACCTCGAAAACGTCCTCGGGCCCGCTGTAGAAGACGTACGACCCGGGGTGGCCGATCGCGGGAGCCGGCACCATCACCCCGCCGGTGAGGAAGCTCGCGCCACGGTCGGCGGCCCACGCGGCCGCCTCCCGGGACGCGTCGGGCGTGTCGGAGCTGAGGTTGGCGAGGGTCCGGCCGGCCAGCACGCCGGGCCGCCGCCGGTCGTCCGCCACCGGGCCGAGAATGTCGTACATCGCCTGGTAGTCGGTGAGGCTGAGGATGGTCAGACCGCTCGCGGCGACGGCGTCCGCGGGGCTGGGCGCCCGCCTGGCCCCGGCGGCGACGAGGTCGTCGGCGCGACCGGGCGTACGGTTCCACACGGTCACGGCGTGCCCGGCCCGCAACAGGGCACCGGCCATCGCCCGGCCCATCGGGCCGAGACCGATCACGGTGACGGCGGTCGGCGTGCCGGGGCGGCTCATCGGGTGCTCCTCAGTTCCTCGAAGATCCGGGCGGTGCCGTCTTCGCCGTGGCCGGCGGCGATCTGCCGTCGGACGACGTCGTGCACCGGCTCGAGCACCACCGGGTCGACACCCTGCTCGTCGGTGGCTCTCAGCAGCGTGGCCAGGGCGGTTTCGGTGAACCGCAGGCTCTGCTGGCCGTCGCCGGTGTAGTCCTTCGCGTCGATCGTCGCGGCGAGGCCGGCCAGCTGACCGACCATGGCGGCGAGGAACGGTGCCTGCCGCTGGGCGAACTCGGCCGCCGGGACACCCGCCGCGCCGACCATCGCCGCGCCGTGCAGGAAGCCGGCGAACATCGTGTACATGCCGGCGAGCATCGCCATGTCGTGGAGGGAGGCCATGCCGGCGTCCGTTCCGAGGAAGCTGCTGGTGCCCCAGAGGTCACGCAGCGCCCGGTGCTGCGCGAAGGCGGTGGGCGAGCCGCTGTAGAGGATCGCCGAGCCGGGACTGCCGATCATCTCTGGAACGGCCATGATCGCGCCGTCGAGGAGGGTGACGCCGCGCTCGGCGGCCCAGGTGGCGAAGTCGCGCGACTCGTTCGGCGTCGTGGTGGTCAGGTTGATCACGGTGCGTCCGGGAAGACCGGCGGCGACCGGGTCGAGTACGCCGTGCACCGACTCGTGGTCGAAGAGGCAGACGACGATGACGCCGTCGCCCGCGATCGCCTCCGCCACGGTCGCGGCCACGGTCGCGCCACGCCCGGCGAGCGCCTCTGCCCGGTGTGCGGTGCGGTTCCAGACGACGGTGGGTCGGCCGCCGGCGATCGCCGCCGTGGCCAGCGCGCTGCCCATCGCTCCCAGTCCCAGAAACGTTGTGCTGGTGGTCATTCGGAGATCCCTCTGCTCTGCTCGGTGAGTTGACGGGCGCGCCGATGACCATCGTTCGCGAGTACTCTCCGGTGGACAAGTACTCACTAAATTGTTCAATACTTACCTTCTGGTAAGTATTGGCGTGGCTCCTGGCCAGGGGAGGGTGCGGTGGCGTCGAGCAGCAGGCGCGGTCCCTACATCTGCGGCATCGACGCCGCGATGGACGTGGTCTCGGGAAAGTGGAAGTCGCTGATCCTCTGGGAGCTGGACACCTACGGCAGCCGCCGCTTCGGGGAACTCAGGCGAGGCCTCCCCGGTGTCAGCGAGAAGATGCTCATCCAGCACCTGCGCGAGATGGAGGAGGACGGGCTGATCCACCGCGAGGTCCACCGGGAGGTTCCGCCCAGAGTGGAGTACTCCCTCACCGAGCACGGCAGGTCCCTCAACCAGGCCCTCCGCCCGCTCGGCGAGTGGGGAACCCAGCGCGCCACCCGCCTCGCCGCGGAGAGCGCCGGTACGCCCGCGTGACGCCGGACCGCCCGCCGGCGGCTCAGATCACGGGGGCCGGCTCGCGCGTCTCGGCCAGCAGGTCGAGCAGGAGCGCCGCGGTCCAGCCGAAGGCCGGCGAGCCCAGCCCGGCCCCCGTGTCCGGATGGAAGTACTCGTGGCAGCCGGCGGTCGCCACCAGCCCCACCATCGAGCGCGCCAGCCCCTCGGCCAGGTCGGCGCGCGCGTGGCCGAGCAGTCCACAGCGGACCCACCAGTTGACGTTCATCCAGCTCGGGCCGCGCCAGTAACGCAGCGGCTCGAAGTCCGGCGCGGTGCGGTCGTGGCTGGGCAGCGGTCGGGCCATCCGGAGTGCCACGCCGAAGCGGGCCGAGCACGCCTCGGCGACGACCGTCCGGGCCTGCGGCGTCGGTAGGTCGGGCAGCATCAGCGGCGCCAGGCCGAGCACCGTCCGCGCCGGTATCAGCCGCCCGGTCCGCAGGTCCCGAGGCTGGAACGTCCCGGTGTTCGGGTCGTACAGCCGGCGCACGAGCGCCTCGGTGATGCGGGCCGCCCGGTCCCGGTGTGGAGCCGGGTCGGCGCCGACCAGCGGCGCGATCCGGGCCAGCGCGTGCTCCGCCGCGCCCGCCGCCGCGTTGAACAGCGGGCACTCCACCAGGAAGGGATGCCGGCCGGGCAGGTCCTCGTCCCGGTAGCCGCCTTCGCGGTAGGAGGCGACGATCGCCACGTACCGCGCGTAGTCCAGGTCGGTGGGGCGGTGCGCGGGGGCGGCGTGCGCGGTGTCGTGCCGGTGGTACGCCCGCATCACCGCCGCGTCGGCCGGCACCGCCGCCAGCGGCGCGTCCCAGGCGGGGCTGTTGTCCAGCCCCGACTCCCACGGGTGCACCACGCAGGCCAACCCGGCGCCGCCCACGTTCCGGCGGGTCGCCAGGTAGCGCTGCTGGGCCACGAGCCGGGGGTAGAGCCGGCGCATCGCCGCGCGGGCCGCGTCCGAGGGGGCCCGCCGGTACGCGAGCCAGGCCGCGAGGGCGTGCACCGGCGGCTGGACCAGCCCGGAGGTGGCGATGGTCGGCGCGCCCTCGACCCGCGCCGACGCCCAGAACTCGGGCCCGGGGAAGTACGCCCCGACCGGCAGCCGCGGATTGAACACGATGTGCGGCACTCGCCCGTCCGCCCACTGGGCGCGGAACAGGCTCTCCAGCTCCCGCCAGGCGCGCTCGGGACGGACGTGGGCCCACCCGATCGCGATGAACGCCGAGTCCCAGCTCCACTGGTGCGGGTAGAGCGTGCGCGAGGGCACCGTGTGGTCGTGTTCCCAGTTCGCCTCCAGGGTCGCCCCGGCGAGCCGGCGCAGCCGTTCGACGTCGTCGCCCGGCCCGCCGACGGCGCCGTCGTCACCCGGCCCGTTCGGCTCGTCGGTCGACTCGCCCCGATCGGGCCTGCCCGGCGCCGCGTCGAGCGCGCCCTCGGGCCGCAGGCCGCCGGTGTTCACGCCGCCGCCCGGCGCGGCTCGGCGTGCCGCAGCACCGTGGCAGCCTGCTGCAGCGCCCGCACCGGATCGCCGCGGAGCCGACACTCCAGCGCCAGCCAGCCCTGGTAGCCGAGTTCGAGCAGGGTGCGGACCAACGCCGGCCAGTCGAGGTGACCGGCGCCGGGCTGGTACCGGTTGGAGTCGCTGACCTGGACGTGCCCCAGGTACGGCGCGGCGGCGCGCAGCGCCCGGTGCACGTCGTCCTCCTCGATGTTCATGTGGAAGGTGTCGGCGACCACGCGCACCGAGGGCAGCCCGACCGCCGCGCAGAGCGTCATCGCCTCGTCGAGGCGGTTGACCATGTGGTCCTCGTACCGGTTCAGCGGCTCGAGGAAGAGCACGACCCCCTCGCGGCGGGCGTGCTCGCCGAGGAGGCCGAGCGCGTCCACGAGCACCTGCCGGTCGCCGGCCGGCGGCCGGGGCGGCTCGAACGGCGGCAGCCGCCGGGAGAACATCCCCCAGGCGGCGGGGGTCATCACGCCGACGCCGCCCAGCTCGGCGAGGACCGAGAGCTGCGAGCGCAGGTTGCGTACGGCGTCGGCGGAGCGCGCCGGGTCGAAGTCGCCGATGAAGTGGTCCATCTCGACGCAGACGGTGGGCATCACCACGCCGGCGGCGCGGGCCCGGCGCAGTTCGGGAAGCCGCTGGGCGAAGGCCAGGTCGCCGCGTCCGCGCAGCTCGATCCCGTCGTAGCCGAGGGAGACGGCGAGCGCGTACTTCTGGATCAGGTCGGTGCCGGGCAGGAGCTGCTCCTGGCAGGCGATCGGAATGGTCATGGGAACCTCAACACGACTTGGAGGACGTCACCGTCACCGCGGTCGAGCAACGCCAGCGCATCGGCCACCGCGCCGGCGTCGACGACGTGAGTCACCAGCGGCAGCGGGTCCACGTTCCCCTCGGTCACCAGCTCCATGAAGGTCTGGGCGACCCGGGTCCCGGTCCACCGGCCGGCCATGCCGGGCGCCGGGGTGGGCCCGGAGACCTGGGCCGCCACCAGCTGGATCCGGTTGTGGTGGAACTCCTCGCCGAGGCCGAGGCCGTCGGCCTGCCCCTGGTAGAAGCCGGCGGCCACGACGCGGCCGGCGTGGGTGGTGGCCCGGATCGCCTCGTGCAGCGCCGGGTACGCCCCGGCCAGCTCGAGGCAGACGTCGGCGCCCCGGCCACCGGTGGCGCCGCGCAGCACGGCCGCGGCCGATTCGACGCCCGCGTCGACGGTCGACCGGGCGCCGTAGCGGGCGGCGTGCACGAGCCGGCCGGCGACCCGGTCCACGGCCACGACGCGGGCGCCGGAGAGCACCGCGAGGCGGGTGGCGAGCAGACCGATCACGCCCTGGCCGAACACGCCGACCCAGTCCCCGAGGTGCAGGTCGCCGGCGAGTACGGCGGTGAGCGCGATGGCGCCGGGGCGGGCGAAGACGCCCGCCAGCGGGTCGAGCCCGGGGGCCAGTGGCGCGACGGCGTCGGCGGCGAGGACCGCCTCGGCCCGGTGGCCCCAGATGCCCCAGACGATCTGCCCCGGGTGCCGGTCGGTCACCTCGGGTGCCACCTCGACGATCTCGCCGACCTCTTCGTAGCCGAAGCCGACCAGCGGATAGGGCACCGGGGTCTGGCGCGGTACGAACATCCGGCTGATGTCGTCCCAGTCCTTGCTGAGCCGGGGGTTGCTGCCCCGGTAGAGGGTGAGCTCGGTGCCGGCGGAGATGCCGGAGTAGCAGGTGCGGACGCGGACCTGGCCCGGACCGAGTGGGTCCACGGGGCAGGGCTCCAGGCTGATCCGTCGGGGCCCGGCGAGAGAGACAACCCAATTGACCATGAGTCACATCCCGGTAGCGCCGGGCTCCATCGTAGAACAAAAAATCGGCATATGTCTTGTAATTGATCAATCGAAGGCGTTGAATCCCCGATGTACCCTTCGAGAGGAGTGCCGCCGATGTCATTCACTCCGATGCGGACGCTCGCCGCCACCCTGATCATGGCACTGGCCGGGACCACCCTGCTGGCCTGCGGCGCCGACGAGCCCGACAGCAACGACAAGAAGATCACCGTGTGGAGCCTGGAGGACGTCGCCGACCGGGTGACCGCCACCAGGGCGATCATCGCCGACTTCACCGCGTCGACCGGAATCCAGGTCGAGCTGGTCACCGTCAACGAGGACCAGTTCCCGGCCCTCATCGCGTCCAGCGCCGCCGCCGGGGAGCTACCCGACGTGGTCGGCTCCGTCTCGCTGGCCGGCGTCCGCACCCTCGCCGGCAACGAGCTGCTGCACCCCGACGCCAACGGCGAGATCGTCGAGAGGCTCGGCCGGCAGACGTTCTCCCCCCGAGCCCTGGAGTTGACCAGCGAGCAGGGCCGGCAACTCTCCGTCCCCAGCGACGGCTGGGGACAGCTGCTCGTCTACCGCAAGGACCTCTTCGACGCGGCCGGGCTCCCCGCGCCGGACACGTACGAGCGGATCGCCGCCGCGGCGGCCCGGCTGAACACCGGCGGGATCGCCGGCATCACGGCGTCGACCGCGCCCGGCGACGTCTTCACCCAGCAGACGTTCGAACACCTGGCACTCGCCAACGGCTGCCAACTCACCGACGACTCCGGCGCGGTGACGCTCGACTCGCCGCAGTGCGTCGAGGCGTTCCGGTTCTACGGCGACCTGATGCGTGACCACTCGGTCAAGGGCGCGCAGGACGTCGACACCACCCGCGCCACGTACTTCGCCGGCCGCGCCGCCATGGTGATCTGGTCGCCGTTCATCCTCGACGAGCTGGCCGGGCTGCGCAACGACGCCAAGCCGACCTGCCCGCAGTGCACGGCCGACAGCACCTTCCTGGCGAAGAACAGCGGGTTCGTCACCGCGATCAAGGGCCCGAACGGCGCCGCGCCCGCGCAGTACGGCGAGATCAGCTCCTGGGCGGTGCTCGACGGCGCGGCTGCCACCCCCGCGAAGACCTTCGTCGAGTACCTGCTCGACGACGCCTACCCACGCTGGTTCGGCATGTCCCCCGAGGGCCGGTTCCCCGCCCGCAAGGGCACCACCTCCGAGCCGGAGAAGTTCCTCACCGCCTGGAACAGCAGCCAGGCCGGCGTGGACACGAAGAAGCCGCTCACCGAGGTCTACGGCGACCAGGTCCTCGACGGCCTGCGGACCAGCCCGGACACCTTCCAGCGCTGGGGGCTGACCCAGGGGCAGGGCAAGCTCGTCGGCGCGATCCTCGGTGAGCTGCCGGTGCCGAAGGCGCTCAACGAGGTGATCACCGGCAAGTCAGACGCCGCGGCGGCCGCCGGCCGCGCGAAGAAGGACGTGGAGGCGATCAAGGCAGGCGTCAATTGACCACCACCGCGCCGGGCACCGGCCGCTCCCCCACCCGGGAGCGACCGGCCGGCCGGGCACGCCGCAGACCGTTGACCCTGCGCCGACGCGAGTCGCGGGCCGGGCTCGCCCTGGTCGCGCCCACCCTGCTCGTCGTGGTCGCCGTGATCGGCATCCCGATCGTCTGGACCGTGGTGCTCGCCTTCCAGCGGGTCCGGCTGGCGACGCTGCGCCGCACCGGGCTCTTCGGCGAGTTCACCCTGGACAACATCGACCGGGTGCTGCACACCCCCGGCTTCGCCGACACGCTGGTCACCACGCTGACCTACAGCGTCGGCAGCACCGCCGGGTCGATCGCGCTCGGCCTGGTGGCGGCGCTGGTCGTCCGCCGTCCGTTCCGGGGCCGCACCCTGGTACGGGCGTCGATGCTGCTGCCGTACGTGGCGCCGGTGGTCGCCATGACCTTCGTCTGGCAGGTGATGCTCGACCCACAGCTCGGCGTCGTCAACCACTGGGGTCAGCGGCTGCTCGGCTGGGACGCCCCCGTCCCGTTCCTGTCCCAGCAGTCCACCGCGCTCGCCACCGTGATCGCCTTCGAGACGTGGCGCTACTTCCCGTTCGCGTTCCTCTTCCTGCTGGCCCGCCTGCAGGCGGTGCCGGGTGAGCTGGAGGAGGCCGCCCGGGTCGACGGCGCCACCCCGACGCAGCGTTTCCGGCACATCCTGCTCCCGCAGCTGATGCCGGTGATCGCGCTGCTCGGCGTGCTGCGGTTCATCATGACGTTCAACAAGTTCGACGACGTCTACCTGCTGACCGGGGGCGCGGCCGGCACCGAGGTGGTCAGCGTCCGGGTCTACGAGTTCCTCACGGCGCGTACCGACATCGGCGCGGCCGCGGCGCAGGCTGTCGTGCTGGCCGTGGTGCTCGTCGTCTTCGTCCTGATCTACCTGCGCTTCTTCGGCCGGAGGGTGGAGTGATGGACCGCGACCGCGTCGAGACGGTGGGGCTGCGCTGGCTGCGGCGGCTGGTGATCGCCGCGTTCCTGCTGGTCACCGCCTTCCCCTTCTACTACATGCTTGTGCTCTCGGTGCGCCCCATCGAGCGGCTGCTGCTCGACCCCGGCGCGCTGGTGGTCGGCCTCGGCGAGCTGACCGTGAGCACGTACGCCGAGGTGCTCAAGGCCACCGAGGACGGCGGGCAGGGTTTCCTCGCCTTCATCGGCAACAGCGGCCTCGTCGCCGTCGCCGCCACAGTGCTCACGCTGATCGTGGCGATCCCCGGCGCGTACGCGGTGTCCCGGCTGCGCTTCTTCGGCCGCCGTCAGGTCGACTTCCTCTTCCTGGCCGTCTACCTCTTTCCGTCCATCGTGATCGCCATCCCGCTCTTCGTGGTCTTCACCCGGGCGGGGCTGCGCGGCTCGCTCTTCGGGCTGGTGCGGGTCTACATCTCGCAGACCCTGCCGGTCTCGGTCTACATGCTCAAGAACTACTTCGAGACCATCCCGGTCAGCCTGGAGGAGTCCGCCGCGATCGACGGCGCGGGTCGCATCGGCATCATCCGCCGGGTCAGCCTGCCCCTCGCCGCCCCGTCGATCATGGCGGTCGCCCTCTACGACTTCATGATCGCCTGGAACGAGTTCCTCTTCGCCCTGCTCTTCCTCGTCGACAAGCCACACCGGTGGACGGTGTCGCTGGGGCTCGCGCAGCTGGCCGACGGCGTGGAGGTGCCGAAGACGGTGCTGATGGCCGGCTCGGTGGTCCTCACCCTCCCGATCGTGCTGCTCTTCTTCGCCAGCGAACGCCTCCTCACCGAAGGCCTCACCGCCGGCGCCGAGAAGGGCTGACCCCGCTCCCGGCCCGCGCTTCCCCACTCCGCCCCGCACTTTCCCGGAAAGAGTGCCTATCCCGCGTGGAATGGCCACTCTTTCCGTGAAAGTGCGCCGAGAGCGCGTGCGGGGCCGGGCATGGGGCTGGTTACGGTGGGCGGATGCCAAACCCGACGCGCTGGGTGACCGACACCGGTCCCGAACACTCGCAGTGGTACATCGACCGGTTCCGCCGGCTCGCGGCGGAGGGGGCGGACCTCACCGGCGAAGCTCGGCTGGTCGACGCGCTGGTGACGCCCGGCTCCCGGATCCTCGACGCCGGCTCGGGCACCGGCCGGGTCGGCGCCGCACTGGCCGCGCGGGGGCACACCGTCGTCGGCGTCGACGCCGATCCGGCGCTGGTCGAGGCCGCCCAGGCCGATCATCCCGGCCCGCGCTGGCTCGTCGGTGACCTCGCCGAGCTGGACCTGCCCGCGCGCGGCGAGCCGGAGCCCTTCGACGCGGCGGTGCTGGTCGGGAACGTGCTGACCTTCGTCGCGCCGGGCACGGAGCGGGAAGTGCTGCGCCGCATCGCCGCGCACCTGCGCCCGGACGGCGTGCTGGCGGTCGGCTTCGGCACCGGCCGCGGCTACCCGCTGCCCGACTTCGACGGCGACGCGGTCGCCGCCGGCCTGCGACTGGAGCAGCGCTTTGCGACCTGGGACCTGCGTCCCTGGCGGGACGACGCGGACTTCGCCGTCACCCTGCTGCGCCGCCCCGCCGACTGAGCGGAGGTCAGCCCGACGCGGCGGCGGCCCGCGCCGCCGCCGGATCGAGCGTGGCGCCGGCCGGCACCAGGCTCACCACGCCGGCCGGCAGCCGGGCGGGCGGCATGTCCCGATAGCCGAGCATGGCCAGCACCCCACGGTCGGCCACCACGTGCCGCCGGCCGAGGTCGGTGACGACCGAGAGCGACCCGCCGGTGGCGCCGGGCGCCGCCACCGCCTCGACGACAGCGCCCCGGCCCGGTGCCACCACCACCTGGTCGGCGCGCGCTGCGCCACCCGCCCCGTCGGTTCGCGGCACGGCCGCCAGCTCCGGCAGGCGCGCCCCGACGCGTATCTCCGCCGCCCCCGCCTCGTCCCCCACCCGGGCGCAGAGCCCACCGCCGTCGACGCCGGCCAGCCGGGGCGGGGCCGCCGGCGGGGCGGCCGGGCCCGACGGGGTCAGGTCGGCCACCTCGGGCAGCGCGGCGAAGCGCCCCAGCGTCATCGGCTCGGGCGCGCCCTGACCGGTACGCGCCAGCAGCAGGCTCGCCTGCAGCTCGGTGATCCCGGCCAGCCCGTCGCGGACGGCGACCGCGAACTGCCTACCG
Source organism: Micromonospora musae (assembly GCF_003626545.1). Lineage (NCBI taxonomy): Bacteria > Bacillati > Actinomycetota > Actinomycetes > Micromonosporales > Micromonosporaceae > Micromonospora > Micromonospora musae. The sequence continues at coordinate 73,512 of NZ_RAZS01000010.1, read as the reverse complement.
CCACCGGAGTTGCGCACCAGGTAGACGTCGCCGATCTCCCCGCCCGGCACCCGGGTGGACCTCCGGCCCAGGTCGGGCAGCTCGGGCGGCGCGAGATCGACTCCGGCCGCAAGGGTGTTGAGCAGCGCCGGAGCGACCGGGACGGCCCGCGCCCGGGTGGTGGCCAGCGCGGCGAGCACCCGGGCGGGGTCGCGGATCAGGTAGCGCCGCTGATGCCACACCAGGTGCAGCCCGCCGTCGGGGTCGCGCAGCAGCAGCGCCTCGTCGCCGAGACGCCGCCCGCCGCCCGCGTCCTCGCCGATCAGCAGCACCGAGCGGGTGACGGCGCGGCCGGCCTCGACGGGGGTGACCGAGCAGACCGTCCAGGGGGTGGTGGCGAGCCGGGCCGGGGCTGGCAGCGAGTCCGGGGCGTCGGCGATGCCCAGCGGCAGACCGCGCGGCACGCCCTCGATGGAGCGGCGGGACACCAGCACCGTCCGGGGCCGCTCCGCCCCGACGATCAGCAGCGCCGAGGCGTAGTTGAGGACGGGGTGCAGCTTCTCCTCCCGGTAGACGTACCGGGCGCCGGACTCCTTCTCGACGATGACCGCGCCGCTGTCGCGCCAGTTGCTGCCCCCGCCGGCGAAGAGCCCGTACAGCGCGAAGCCCCCCAGGCCGATCGCGGCGACCAGGACGCCGGCCAGCGCCGCGCCGGCGAGCCGCCGCAACGGCGACTGCGCCGGGTCGGTGTCCCGCATGACCAGCGCGGCGACCGCCCGCTGGACGGTGAACTGGTACGAGTGCAGCTGGTCCTGCCGCGACGGCATGGGCGTCCTCTCCGGTGCTCGACCGGGCACAGGATATGCGCTGCGTCGATCCTCGGTGGACCCTCGGTAGTCGGGGGCCGCCGCAGCACCTCCCCGGCGTACCGTCACCGCCGTGCACCCCTCCGACGGCCGACGCCCATGGCAGCGACCCGACCGCGCCGATCCGGTGATCCCCGGGCCGGCGCCCGGCCCCGAGGCGCTGGCCCTGCTCTGCGCGGTCGTCGCCCCGCCGGGCTGGCTGGCGGTGGCCATCGGCGTCGCGGCGCTCCACGACCCGCAGCTGCCGCGGGCCGCGGGATACGTCTGGGTCGCCGCCCTGGCCGCGTTCGCCTCGGCGGTCACCGGCGTCCTGCTGGTCGTGCTGAAACGGCAGGCTCCGCTGCGTCGCCCGGTCGCCGTGGTCACGGTCACCGTGGCGGCCGTCGTGGTGACGTGCGCGCTCGCGTCGGGCTGACCCGGGCGCCGGGTAGCATCCGGCACGGAACCGACGAGATGAGGACCGGGTGGGCGCGCGCTTCGAGGAGTTGGCCTGGCGGCAGACGCCGATCGGCCTGATCAGCCTGCGCCGGCGACGCGACCCGGCACTTCACACCGAGGTGTACGAGGTCAAGCTCGACGACGAGTTCCTGATGTCCAGCCTCTTCCCGGTCGCGGAGATCGAGCTGGCCCGGCTCGGGCTGGCCGCGCTCGCCGACGCCGAACTGGACGTGGTCGTCGGTGGTCTCGGTCTCGGCTACACCGCGCGCACCGCGCTCGCCGACGACCGGGTGCGGTCGCTGCACGTCGTGGAGGCGATCGAGGACGTCATCGACTGGCACCGGCGCGGTCTGCTGCCGTTCGCGGCCGGCCTCGCCGACGACCCGCGGACCCGCCTCGTCGAGGCCGACTTCTTCGCGGCCGTCGACGGCGACGGGTTCGACCCCGACCGTCCCGGGCGCCGCTTCCACGCCGTGCTGCTCGACATCGACCACTCTCCGCGGCACGTGCTGCATCCGCGCAACGCGGCGTTCTACACGCCGGCCGGGCTGCGTCGGCTCGCCGGTCACCTGCACCCGGGCGGGGTCTTCGCGCTCTGGTCGGACGATCCGCCCGAGCCGGCGTTCGAGCAGACCCTCGCCGAGGTCTTCGCCACCGCGCGGGCGCACGTCGTGCCGTTCGCCAACCCGCTGACCGGCGGCGAGTCGGCGAACACGGTCTACGTGGCCCGCCACGCGGCCTGACCGGCGAGGGCCCGCCAGGGGGACCCGACCAGAACGAGGCCGGACCGACGAAGGCCCGGCAGGAGATCGGTCAGAACCAGGCGTCGTGCATCTCCAGCGTGCTCCGGTCCAGGCTCGCCAGCAGGTCGAACTGGGGGCCGGTACGGGGCAGCTCGTGCCGGAAGAACCAGCGCGCGGCGTGCCGCTTGCCGGCGTACAGGTCGGCGTCCGGGGCGGCGGCGCCGGCGGTCTCGACGACGAGCAGTTGCTCCAGCCACATCCAGGCGACCACCACGTGGCCGGCCGCCTCCAGGTAGACGGTGGCGTTGGCGAGCGCGAGCTGTGGGTCACCGGCGCTCCAGAGCCGGCGGGTGACGTCGGTGAGCCGCCGCACCGAGGCGGCGAGCCGCTCGGCCGGCTCGGTGCACTCCCCACCTGTCTTGCCGGCCCGCTCGACGGTCGCGCCGATCGCGTCGACCAGCGCGGCCAGTCCCGCCCCGTCGCGCATGGTGACCTTGCGGCCCAGCAGGTCCAGCGCCTGGATGCCGTGGGTGCCCTCGTGGATCGGGTTGAGCCGGTTGTCCCGCCAGTGCTGCTCGACGTCGTGGTCGCGGGTGTAGCCGGCGCCGCCGTGCACCTGGATGGCCAGGTCGTTCGCGGCGAGACACCACTGGGCGGGCCAGCTCTTCACGATCGGGGTGAGCACGTCGAGCAGCAGGTCGGCGCGGGCCCGGTCGGCCGGCTCCGGGGCGCTCCTCGCCTCGTCGAGCAGCCGCCCGCAGTAGAGCACCAGCGCCAGCGCGCCCTCCACGTAGCTCTTCTGCGCGAGGAGCATCCGCTTCACGTCGGGGTGGGCGACGATCGGCACCTGCGGCGTCGCCGGGTCCTTCGCGGCCAGCGGCCGCCCCTGCGGCCGCTGGCGGGCGTACTCCAGGGACTTCAGGTACCCGGTGTAGCCGAGGGCGGTCGCGGCGGCGCCCACCCCGATCCGCGCCTCGTTCATCATGTGGAACATCTGCGCCAACCCCTGGTGCGGCTCACCCACCAGGTAGCCGACCGCGCCGGCCCGGCCGCCCGGCCGGTGCGCACCCTCGCCGAAGCCGAGCAGGGTGTTGGTCGTCCCCCGGAAACCCATCTTGTGGTTCAGGCCGACCAGCACGACGTCGTTGCGGTCGCCGGGCGTGCCGTCCGGGCCGAGGAGCACCTTCGGCACGATGAAGAGCGAGATGCCCTTCACCCCGGGTGGGCCACCGGGCAGCCGGGCCAGCACCAGGTGGACGATGTTCTCGCCCAGCTCGTGCTCCCCGCCGGAGATCCACATCTTGGTTCCGTACAGCCGGTGGGTGCCGTCGGCCTGCGGCTCGGCACGGGTGGTGATGTCCGCCAGCGAGCTGCCGGCGTGCGGCTCGGAGAGGCACATGGTGCCGTGGAAGCGTCCCTCGATCATCGGGCGGGCCCAGGTGTCGATCTGCTCGGGGCTGCCGTGGGCGAGCAGCAGGTTGGTGTTGCCGAGGGTGAGCATCGGGTACGCCGAGGTGGCCACGTTCGCGGCCTGGCACCAGGCGAAGCAGGCGGCGGCCACGACGTGCGGCAGCTGCATGCCGCCGACCGACTCGTCCAGCGTGGACGCCAGCAGGCCGGTCTCGGCGAAGACGTCCAGCGCCGCCTTGACCTCGGGAATCATGCGTACCCGCCGGCCGTCGAAGGTGGGTTCGTCGAGGTCGGCGGCCCGGTTGTGCGGGGCGAAGTGCTCGGTGGCCACCCGCTCCGCCAGTTCGAGCACCGCGTCGAAGGTCTCCCGGGAGTGCTCCGCGTAGCGTGGCCGCTCGGTCAGCCGGGTCACGTCCAGCCAGTCGTGGAGCAGGAACCGCAGATCACGTCGGGACAGCAGGGTGGACGACACGGGTCTCCTCTCGCCGTCCGCCCCCGCGACGGCAGGGGGTCGGATGGTCGGTGGGGCGGCGCTTCGCCCTCCCGTCATCCTGTCCGATCGGCGCGCCGGGCGCAGCACCGCCTCCGGGCGAGGAGACGCCCACCGGCCGGATCCGCCGGACCCGGTACGGGGGTGGACGGCCGACGCCGGGCCCAACTGTTCGGGCCCGGCGCAGCCGCGGTGGCTCAGCGGCCGAACGTGCGGTCGAAGAGGTCGAACATGGCGGCCCAGTGCCGCTTCTCGGCCGCCTCGTCGTAGGCGGCCGTGTCGGACATGGTGAAGCCGTGGGTCGCGCCCTCGTACACCTCGGAGCGGTACCGGACCCCGGCGGCGTCCAGCGTCCGCTCCAGGGTGGCGATCTGCTCCGCGCTCATCGAGTGGTCCTGGTCGGCGTGGGCGAAGTAGAGCTCGCCGGTGACCGAGCCGACCCCGAGGTGCGGGCTGTCGGCGGCGTCGGTGACCACCCGTCCCGCGTGGAAGCTGCCGAGCGCGGCGATCCGGTCCGGGTACGCCTCGATGGCCCGCAGCGCGTTCATGCCGCCCATGCAGTAGCCGACGACGGCCACCGGCCCGTCCGCCACGTCGTCGGTCGCGGCCAGGAAGTCCAGGTACGCGCCGGTGTCGCGGGTGACGACCTCCGGGGTCAACGCGGCCATGTACGGCCCGATCTTCTCGAAGATGGCGCCCCGCTGCTCCGCGTCGGCGAGCATCGAGAGGTCGAACAGCGGCGACCGGCCGGCCCGGTAGAAGAGGTTCGGCATCAGCACCGCGTACCCCTGGCCGGCGATCCGCTCGGCCATCTCGACCATCCGGGGCCGCAGCCCGAACGCGTCCATGAAGACCAGTACGGCCGGGAAGGGGCCCTCCCCGTCCGGGCGTACGAGGTAGGCGTCCGCCACCCCGTCGCTGGTCTTGACGTCGACAGTCGTCGTCCGCACCGCAGCCTCCTCAGGCGCAACCGTGTCTTCGCCGCAGACGCTACCTCCCGGGTCGTTGCCTCTCGCAACGAATCCCGCTGTTGAGATGATCACCTGAACCGGCTGAACCGTGGCCCGGCGGCCGCCCCACGCCCCCACCGGCGGCGACCCGGTGCCGTACCCTGGCACGGGTACGCGTCCGGCCGCTCGCACCGCGGCCGGACGCGTACTTCTCACCTTCCGGGTTCGCCGGCGAGGTGCCGGTGGCGCCGCCGGACGACGAGCGAGCCGAGCACCGCCGCGACCTGGCCCGGATGGCGTGACGTGCGGCGGGACGGCGAGTCGCCAGCGACGCGGCGGAGAAGCCCGAGCAGACGCAGACTAGCCCCCGACTCGCCGCAGATGGCCCGATCAGGGCGCGAATAGTGACCCTGTTTACATCGATGAACCGACCCTTTTCGGGCTCTGCGACACCCACGTGACCCGAACCGGGGCCACTCCGGGGCGGCGGCGGACCGTTGACCGGACGCGCACGGGGGCGCAGTCGAAACGACTACGCCCCCGCCCGCCACGGCACCGACCGGTTCAGCGGTGCCACTTCTGGTTGGAGGTGCCACCGCAGGACCACAGCTGCAACCGCGTGCCGCTGCCGGTCTGCATGTCCGTGGCGTCGACGCACTTGTCCGCCCGCTTGTTCACCAGGTCGTGCGCGTTGTTCAAGGTGAACTTCTGCGAGGAGCTGCCGTTGCAGCCGCTCAACAGGATCCGCGCGCCGTTCGCGGTCGAGCCGCCCGCCACCGTCATGCACCGGCCGAACGCCCGGACGGTCCCGTCGCTGTAGATCGTCCACTGCTGGTTCGGGCCACCGTTGCACGTCCAGATCTGCAACTGCGGGTTGCTCTGGTACGCGCCGTCGGTCACGTCGATGCACCTGCCGCTGCCGTACCCGATGATCGCGCCGGCCCCGCCGACCGGCTTAGGCCCCGGATTCGCCGGCGGCGTGCTGGTCCGCGGCGGCGGGGGCACGGCCGACTTCGTCCCACCCGGCTGGGCCGGTGCGCCGCTGCTCGTACCGCCGCTGCTCGTGCCGCCGCCGTTCGTGCCACCGCCGTTCGTGTCGCCGCCGTTCGTGCCACCCTGGACCGGCCGGCTCGGCGTGGTGCCACCCGGCCCGGCGGGCGAACGCGACGGACCGCCCGCCGGCTTCGTCGGGCGCGGGCCCGGCAGCCGTGAGTCGCCCTGGTAGCGGGTGGTGTACGCCTCGGTCAGAGCGATCAGCCGGCGCACCGCCGGCGAGTCCGGAACGCCACCGGCACGCTGCACCGCCTCCGGTCCCCACTGGAACGCGGCGAGCGCCTTCTGGTACGCGTCGCCCTGCCCCGAACGGCCCACCTCGTCGACCAGCCGGCACATCACCGCACCGAGCGCCGCGATCGCCTGGTGCGGGTCCCACGGCGACGCGGCCGTGGCGTTCGGGGCGTACCGCGCCCACACCTCGGGGTTGAACTGGGCGATGCCCTGCGCGCCGGTCGAGCCGAGCAGGTTCGGGTTGAACGCCGAGGCCGCCATCAACTGGGCGGCGATCCGCGTCGACGGCACCGCCGAGCAGGCCTTCCCGGCGGCCACGATCGCCGGCAGGTACGCCTCCGGCACGGGCGTCACCGGCGTACCGCTGCTCGGCTCCACCCCGCCGACCGGCCCCGGGGAACGGCTCGGGCCGCTCTGGGTGAACTCCGGCTGACGCGCGTACCAGCTCGCGTAGCCGGTCACCACGCCGACGTACCCCTCGGCGTCGTCCGGCACCCGGCCGGCGTCGCGGACCGCGGGCAACCCGGAGTGGTACGCGGCCAACGCCAGCCGCCACCGGTCACCGTCCAGCTTCGTCTGCCGGACCTGCCCGGCCAGGTCGCACATGTAGTGCGCGAGCGCGACGATGTTCGCCTCCGCGTCCTCCCGCTGCGCGTCCGCGCCCGGCTTCCACTCGTCCCACACCGCGTCACGCAGACCGGCGACACCCGCGCCGCCGCCCTCCGTGCGGGCGGCGGGATCGAACCCCGACTCGGCCATCACCTGCCCGGCGAGGCGCGCCGGGGTGAGCGCCGGGCAGGCCAGCGCGGCGGCGGAGATGATCTGCACCTGGCTGGCCGGCACCGGAAGGCCCGTGTGCACATCCTCCGCGGTGGCGGCGCCGAACCCCGACACGGCCGCGACCCCGGCCGCCGCGGCCAGGGAGAAGACGGCGCCCGCCGCCACGCCCCGGCGCACCGGCGTGTCCAGCCGCGCCCACCCGCTGCGCAGCACCCGCGCGGCCGGGGGCGGCAGGCCGCGTCGGACCCGACGGGACACATCGGTGAGCAGGCCCCGAAGCTTCGACGAGCCACCGGTGCCGGGCGTGGGTCGCATCCTGTTGTTCCTCCCTGCGTACCGTCTCCGCAAGCACGACGGCGCGCCGGCCCGGCTGGTTCACCCGCCGCCCGATCTGTTTCGCCGCACGGAGGCGCCGCGACCCGGCCCGCCGCCTCCGCCGCGCCCGGGCGGCGGAGGGCGGACCGCGAGGGGGTCAGCCGTGCAGCTCGGCGGCGTCCACGGTCTGCGCCAACAGCGTCGCGATGGTCATCGGGCCCACCCCGCCCGGCACCGGCGTGATCAGGCCCGCCCGCTCGGCGGCGGCCGCGAACTCGACGTCGCCCACGTTGCCGGGGTTGTAGCCGGCGTCCACCACCACCGCCCCCGGCTTGATCCACTCTCCGCGTACCAGCTCCGGCACGCCCGCCGCGGCGACCACCACGTCGGCCTCCGCGACGTGCGCGGCCAGGTCGACGGTGCGGGAGTGGCAGTACGTCACCGTCGCGTCCCGCGCCAGCAGCAGCATCCCCACCGGCTTGCCGAGGATCGCGCTGCGCCCCACCACGACCGCGCGACGCCCGCGCAGCGGCACGTCGTACGCGTCCAGCAGGCGCATGATGCCGCCCGGCGTGCAGGACACGAACCCCCGCTCCCCGAACGCCGTCGCCGCGAACGACGCCCCGGTCACCCCGTCGACGTCCTTGTCCGCGGCGATCGCCTCGAACGCGGCGCGCTCGTCGATGTGCCCCGGCACCGGGTGCTGCAACAGGATGCCGTCGACCGTGCGGTCCGCCGACAGCTCCCGCAGCAGCGCCACGAGCTCGTCGGTGCTGGTCGAGGCCGGCAGGTCCACCCGCCGCGACTCGATCCCCACCGCCGCGGACCGGTTCACCTTCATCCGCACGTACGTGTGCGAGGCCGGATCGTCGCCGACGAGGACCGTCGCGAGGCAGGGCCGGCGCCCGTGCGTACGCGTGAACGCCGCGGCGCGCTCCGCGGTCTCGTCGAGCAGCGTCCGGGCCAGGGTCTGCCCGTCCATCAACGTCGCGGTCATGTGCGGCTCCTCACCTCGTGGTGAGGAGCACCCAGGCGGACGATGCTCCAGCAGACAGCGCTCCCCGGTGGTGGACCACCCTCGCCAGTCGCGCGTTCCCAGGCTACCCCGACCGTTTCGCCGCGTCCGGCCGCACCGCTGCGGCGACACGGCGGCGTCCCCGACGAGGCGCCGACCGCAGGCGTCGAGGTCGACCGGCTTGACCTTGACACTGGTGTCAGGCCCCTAGCGTTGCCGAGTTCCTGGCGATGATCTCGACAGTGGGAGAGGCGGAGATGCGGGTTTCACCGGAGTGGGACGGACGGGTCGTCGTGGTGACGGGCGGCAGCACCGGTATCGGTAGGGCGACGGCTCACCTCTTCGCCGCTCGCGGCGCGCAGGTCGTCGTCACGGGACGCCGGCCGGACCGGCTGGCCGAGGCGACCGAGGGACAACCGCGGTTGACGTCGATGGTGAGCGACGCCCGGGACCCCGAGGACGCCGAGCGGACCGTCGCGGCGATCACGTCGCGCTTCGGGCGGCTCGACGTACTGGTCAACAACGCCGGCATGTTCGCGGCGCTCCCGCTCGCCGAGGCCGACGCGACGACGGTGGCGGACCTCTTCGCGGTGAACGTGATCGGTCCCACGGTGCTGACCCGGTCCGCGTTGCCGCACCTGCGGGAGAGCCGCGGCTCGGTGGTGAACATCTCCAGCGCGTTCGGGACGCTGCCGGCGCCCGGCTTCGCCCACTACGGGGCGAGCAAGACCGCCATCGACGCGTTGACCCGCAGCTGGGCGCTGGAGTTGGCGACCGACGGGATCCGGGTGAACGCGGTCGCCCCCGGCCCGGTCTACAGCGACGCGCTGGCCGCCGCGGGACTCCCGGCCACCCTGATCGAGCAGATCCACCGCGACGAGGCGGCCCGCGTGCCGTTGGGGCGGCGCGGCCAGCCGGCGGAGATCGCCGATTGGGTCGTGGCCCTGGCCGACCCGCGGGCGGCCTGGGTGACAGGTCAGGTGATCGCGATCGACGGCGGGCTCACGCTGACGTAGTTCAGCTGCCCCAGTGGCGCAGCTGCGACGCCAGCCGCGTGTGCACCTGGTCGAGGTCGTCGCGGCGTCGCCGCACGGTCGCGAGCCGCCGCTGGTAGACCTCGACGGCGGGCGCGCAGACCGGCTCCCGTGCCAGTTCGCGGTCGAGGCAGGGCAGGAACGTCCGCACATCGTCGACGGTCAGTCCGTCGGCGAGGAGGCGGCGCACGTTGTCGACCCGGATGACCGCGTCCTCGCCGTAGTCGCGGTAGCCGGTGGCGGTGCGGCCCGCGTGCAGCAGCCCCCGCTGCTCGTAGTAGCGAAGTGAACGTTGGCTGGCACCCGTACGGGAGGACAGCTCGCCGATCCGCATCCGGGGCTCCTCGTTCGTCTCGCTCCCCCGCTGGTCGCCGCCCAGACTATCCGGAAATGCCGGAACCCTCCCACCAGCAGAGGTGACCGTCACTTCCGCCGGCGGGCCGGCCGAGCCCCCTACCGTCCGGGCGCCTCAGGCGTCAGGTCGGCGCGGGTGAGCAGCGCACGCAGCGCGATGCCCTCGACCGCCAGCGCCTCGGCGCCGCCCTCCTGGCGGTCGATCACGCAGACGGCGGCGTCGACGCGCGCGCCGAGCTGCCGCAGCTCCCTCGTCGAGGCCACCACCTGCCCGCCGGAGGTCACCACGTCCTCGACCACGAGCACCTGCCGACCGGTCACCTCCGCGCCCTCGGCCAGCCGCGCGGTGCCGTACGACTTCGCCGCCTTCCGGACGAACGCGCACGGCAGCCCGGTGTGCCGGCCGAGCGCCGTCACCACGGCGATCCCGCCCATCTCCAGGCCGGCGAGCACCTGCGTGCCGGCGGGCACCAGGGCGGCCAGCTGCTCGGCGAGGGCGTCCAGCAGCGCTGGGTCCGCCTCGAACTGGTACTTGTCGAAGTACTCGGTGGCCACCCGCCCGGAGCGCAGCACGAACTCACCGGTGAGCCGGGACCGGTCGTCGACCTGGCGGGCGAGATCATCGAGATTCACGGCAGGATCCTGGCACGGCACAGGCACGCCGACAAACCCGTGGCGGCCCCGGCCCCGCCGGGCCGATCGCACCGTCCACGCATCGACCCGGCGTCACCCCGGCAGGCGTACCGACGACCCGTCGGGGCGACGCCAGTCCGGTCAGGAGGAGCAGGTGCTCAGCATGCTCTGCAGCGCCGACTTCTCCGCGCTCTGCAGCTTCAGGTTCCAGGTGAACTTGGTGCGGATCCACATCTTCGCGTAGGTGCAGCGGTAGGCGGTCCGCGACGGCTTCCACGTCGACGGGTCCTGGTCGCCCTTGGCCTGGTTGACGTTGTCGGTGACCGCGATGAGCTGCGGACCGCTCAGGTCGTTGGCGAAGGACTGCCGGCGGGCCGTCGTCCACGAACTGGCTCCGGACCGCCACGCCTCCGCCAACGGCACCACGTGGTCGATGTCGACGTCCGCCGGGTTGCTCCACGTCGCACCGTCGTACGGGCTGTACCAGCTGCCCGACGTGGCCGCGCAGGCCCCGTCGACCTGCACGCCGCTACCGTCGCGCCGCAGTACCGTCTCGCGGGTGTTGCAGCTGCCCGAGATCGTGATCCAGTGCGGGAACGCCTCCCGGCTGTAGCCGCTCATACTGCCTTCGGCGGCGACGGTGAGGCTGTTCAGATTGCTCTGCGCGGTCGCCTTGCTCGGAATGCCGGGCGGGGCGGCGGCGGCCGGTCCGGCGATGAGGGTCGTCGTGGCCGCCGCAGCGGCGGCGGCGAGGGTTGCGGCGAGGAGCCGGGTACGGCGTCGCACAGGTGCCTCCCGAGGCGTTGGGTGCGGGACACTCAACGTCGTCGATCGGTGTGATCGCCCCGCAACGGGCAGGTGACCGGACCTCTACGCACACCCGAAGCTCCGGGGTCGGCGCCGGCACCTCGACCTCCCCCACCCGCGGCCGGTGCGGCGCTAGCCTGACGGGCATGGCCGTCGACCTGTTCGCCGGGATCCCCGTCACCGACTACCCCACGGCGCTGAGCTGGTACGAGACGCTGCTCGGCGCCCCGCCGGCGTTCATCCCGAACGACATCGAAGCCGTGTGGGAACTCGCCGAACACCGCTACGTCTACATCGAACTGCTCCCCGAGCACGCCGGCCATGCCCGGCACACCGTCTTCGTGGGCGACCTCGATGCCCGGGTGGCCGCGACCGCCGAGCGCGGACTGGAGCCGGCGAGACGGGAGACGTACGACAACGGCGTACGGAAGATCACCTACGTGGATCCCGACGGGAACGAGATCGGGTTCGGCGGCGAGCCGCTCTGACCGGGGGCCGGCTCGACACCGGCCACCACTCGCCGGTTCGACGGCCACCCGCCGGTCTCGACGGCCGCCCGCACCCACCCGGCTCGCCGCGGCCGCGGCTAGACTCGCCGCCGCCCCTGCGGGAAGGACCGGCGTGATGATCGAGATTCGACAGTTCGGCTGGCCGGACCACGAGGCGGTGGTCGGGCTCTGGGCGTCGGCCGGTCGCGACGTCGTACCCCGCGACGAGCTGGCCGCGAAGCTGCAGCGCGACCCGCAGCTCTTCCTCGTGGCCGTGGCCGACCAGACGGTCGTCGGAGTGGTGCTCGGCACCTACGACGGCCGGCGCGGCTGGATCCTGCGCCTGGCGGTCGACCCGACACGCCGCCGGCAGGGCATCGCCAGCGGCCTGATCGGCGAACTCGAGGCCCGGTTCGCGGCCCTCGACTGCCCGAGAGTGAACCTGCTGGTCCTGCCGGAGGACACCGGGGCGCTCCGGTTCTGGCAGGCGCTCGGCTACCTGCCCTGCCCGGACGTGCTCTGCTCCAAGCCGATGACCACCCCCGAGATCAGGATCACTTGACGGCGACCGGCCGAACCGGCGCCCGTCCTCCCCTCGTGGGTGCGGTGACAACGCCGCACACGTGACCGGAGGAGAGCCGACATGGCCAACCAGATCTTCAGGAGGGTGGCCGGGATCCTGACCGGCCGGGCGGCGCGCACCGCCGCCGGTGCGACGCTGGTCGCCGACGGGCTGGTCGGCATCGACGTTCCGGGCGGACGCAGACGCACCGGCATCGTCGGATCCCTCGTGGTGGTCGCCGTCGGTCTGCTCTTCGTCGGGCTCGGCTGGTGGTGGCACGGCCAGCACCAGCCCTACCCGGACGGCACCTCGGCGACCGCCACCGTCACCCGGATCACGACCTCCCGCGACAGCGACGGCCGGACCATGTACTCGCGGGTGCTCACCTTCACCGCCTCGAACAACCAGCCGGTGGAGTTCACCGAGCCGGAGAGCAGCACCAACCGCCCGACCATCGGCTCCACCGCCACCGTCTCCTACCGCCCGCAGGACCCCGGCTCGGCGCGGGTCATCCCGGAGACCGACTGGATCCCGTACGGCATGATCGCGCTCGGCGCGCTGGCCGCGCTCATCGGAGCGGTGACCTTCCTCGTCCGCCTCGTCACCCTCGTCGCCGGCATCTACCTGCTGGCCAGCGCGGCCCGCCGCCGCGTCGGCGGATGAGGCGAATCTGACCCCGGCCCCGGTCGGCGTCGCGCAGATCACTCGAACCCTCGCCCGCGATCCCTCGTGCTAGAGACGCGCCCGACCGTCTCGGGCCCCGACAGCACGCAGACGAAGGAGCTCCCATGGCCAAGGTGATAGTCGGCGCGACCCCCTTCCAGGGACACGTGAACCCCGTCCTCACCGTCGCGGCGGACCTGGTCAAGCGCGGACACGAGGTCGTCGTCTACACCGGGTCCCGGTTCGAGGAACGCGTGCGGGCGCTCGGCGCGCGGTTCCGGGCGCTGCCGCCGGAAGCCGACCTCGACGACCGGGAGTTCGACAAGGCGTACCCGGTGCGGGCCACGCTGGCACCGGGGCCCGATCAGCTGGCCTTCGACTTCGAGAACATCTTCGTCGGTCACCTGCCCGCGCAGGTGCGGGGACTGCGGGAGCTGCTGGCGGAGTTCCCCGCCGACGTGATCATCGGGGAGCTCGGATTCCTGTCGATCCCGCTGCTCAGCCTCTCCACGGCCGCCGAGGACCGCCCGACGCTCGTGACGCTGGGCAGCATTCCCCTGCTGCTGCCGCACGGCGAACCCGCCCCGCCCGGCGCTGGCCTCGAAATCCCGCAGGTCCTGGTCGAGCTGCAGAAGTTCAGCGAGGCGACGTTCGAGTCGCTGGGCGCCACCCTCGCCGAGCCGCTCTTCCACGCCCCGGTTCACCGTACGGACCACTATCTGCAGCTGACCGTGCCCGGCTTCGAGTACCCCCGCAACGACCTCCCGGCGAACCTCCGGTTCGTCGGCACGCTGCCCCCGGCCACCGGCGGCGACCACCTGGAGCCGGCCTGGTGGCCGGAGCTCTCCGCCGACCGGCCGGTGGTCGTCGTCACCCAGGGCACCGTCGCCAACGGCGACCTGCACGAACTGGTCATCCCCACGGTGCGTGCCCTGGCCGATCTCGACGTCCTCGTGGTGGCCGCCACCGTACGCGAGGACGGACCGGACCTGGTACGCGAGGCCCTGACCGAGGTGCCGGAGAACGTGCGGCTCGCCGGCTTCGTGCCGTTCGACCGGCTGCTTCCGCACGCCGACGTGCTGGTCACCAACGGCGGTTACGGCGGCGTGCAGACCGCCCTCTACCACGGCGTACCGCTGGTGGTCGCCGGCGCCAGCGAGGACAAGCCGGAGGTCGCCGCCCGCGTCGAGTGGAGCGGCACCGGCCTCAACCTGCGCACCGGCACCCCTGCGGTGGCCGACCTGCGCGCCGCCGTACGGACCGTGCTCGACCAGCCCGGATACCGGTCCCGGGCCAAGGTCCTCGCCGAGGAGATCGGCGGGTACGACCCGTTCCAGGCGATCGCCGAGATCGTCGAGACGGCCGCCCGCCGCTGAACGGCCGAAACGGCAGCTGAGCTCCGAACTCGCGCGGCCCGCCCGGGCCACAGCCGCACCACCGTGGCGACGGCCACCATCCTCGATCTCCACGCTCCGTCCGGGGAGCACCGGGCGGTGGCCGTCCGACCGCACGAACCGCGTGCGCGCGTCGCCCCCAGCACGCCACCCACGACCGCCTCTTGACCTGAACCAAACTTCAATTCCTAGCCTCGTGGCATGACAGGCTCCATGCTCGACGAGGCGTACGAACGCGTGCAGCACACCGGACCGGAGCGGAACGGCTGGCTCTCCAACCACGCCCCCATGGCGGTGGAGGCACTGACCCACCGCGGCCACGGAGAAACCGTCCACCGCTGGCTCGACTCCTACCTCACCCAACTCGAAGACCGCCCACGCGGCATCTCCGCCATCTCACCCGAACAGTGGCGGGACCCGCTCGGCGACCCGGTACGCACCGGCGACTGGCTGAACTACTTCGACCGCGAACTCGCCGACGAGCCCTGGCGCGACGTACTCGCCCGCTGGTGGCCACGCCTGCTCCCCGGCATCGCGGCCGGCGCCACCCACGGCGTCATCCGGGTCGGCCACGCCGCACGCGCGCTCCTCGACCAGGAGACCGGCCCGCGCATCACCGAACTCGGCCAGGGACTGGCCTACTGGGCCGCCCGCTGGCAACCGCTCGCCGCACCCGGCAGCGGACCGTACCCCAGCACCGATCCACGGTCGGCGCTCGACGCCGTCCCCCTCGTACCCGACCAGCGCGCCGGCATCCGCGCCCGCCTCGCCCAACTGGCCGAGCTGCCCGCGTGGCCGGCAACGGCCGGCGCGGTGCCCGGCGGCGACAACGACGACGTCCGCACGCGCCTCGCCGGGATCGTCGACGCCGCCGTGATCCGCCACGGCACCCACGGGTACGCCAACCCCGTCATGCTCGTACACGCCGCCACCGCACCCAACGCCGTCCTGCGCGCACTGCCCGCCCTGCCGGAGACCCTCTGGGCGCCGAGCCTCGCCGCCGCCTGGGCCGCGACAGCCGCCGTCACCGCCGCCTACGCCCCGCCCGTAGCGCGCCCCGCACCGGACGTCCACCCCGGCCTCACCGTCGACGAGGTCATGCAACAGGCGACGGCCAGCGCCGACGCCCACGCCATCAAATTCGCCGACACCGCAGCCGACACGTACGGCCGCAGTGGCGACCCCGCCGTCCTCGCCACCGCCGCCCGAACGACAACGCAGATCGCCGACGACTGACGACCCGGCAGTCCAACGCCAACGGCCCTGGCAGCCACCCGTGAGCACCCCCTAGCCTGAGCCGGTGCCCGATCACACCCCACGCCGGTCGCGCCTGAGCGGCCTGTGGGCCTGCTTCGTGGGTGGCGCGCTTCTCGCGTTGCTGTTGGCGATCCTCGACCCGATCACGCGCAGGGAGGACTGCCCGAACTACGGCGGAAACGGCAACGCGAGCTCCTACGCGAACCCCGCCTGGGACCTCTACCTGCCACTGCTGCTGCTCGTTTGGATGGTGCTCATCGTCGTCGAACAGGCTCTCCCCATCACCCGGCGCAACCGCGATCGGTTCGATGTCGCGACGCGGGCGGCCGCCGCGGTCGGGATCTCGCTGGTCAGCTCGTGCTGCTTCATCCTGCCGATCCAGATCGTCTGCCACTGACCGCGAACCACAACAACCAGGGCTCGTTGCAAGGCTCGCCCTATCGAGCCGAGGGCCGGGCAGCCGGTGTCGTCACCACGCGCAGAACCCGGTTGCCCGCTCCTCCTAGCCTGCGGCCATGGCATACGAACCGATCATGGTGCCGCCGAAGAACCCGCAGCGAAGACGGACCGTGCTCGTCGTCATCGGTGTGGTGCTCTCCCTCTGCTGCCTCGGCGGTGTCGTCGGCGGCTTCGTCCTTCGAGACGTGTTCCAGCAGGCCACCGGGCCGGCCCGGGACACTGTGGACACGTTCGCCGAAGCGATGATCGGGCGGGACTACCCGACGGCCTACGGGCAACTCTGCGGCCAGCTACGGAACCGGCAGAGCCAGGCCGACTTCGCCCGCGAACAGGCCGAAGCCTTCACCCCCACCGACTACGAGATCGTCGGCCTGAGCGTCGTCAACAACAACGGCCGGCTCAACGGGCGAGCAGATGTGCGCTGGACCCTGCCGAACGGCACCAGCGGAACCCAGGTGCTCACCCTGGTCAAGGAAGACGGCGACTGGCGCATCTGCGGCTGAGACCACGCCCTCCCGGCGCCCGATGGCGCACAACGGAAGTGGAGCCACCACCTACGGCAATGGCTCCACTTCCGTTGTCACAGTGCCTCGCAGTCCGGCGGCCGCTGACCTCGAGTCGAGGCGTCCTGCCGCCGCGCGTGCCCTCTCGTACGCGTGCTGAGCTTCCGGTTCACCCGCGTCAGACGATGCAGATCTTGCGCACCTGGGTGTTGCCCTTGGTTTCGACGTACACCTGGTAATCGCCGACGCGGTAAACGCCAGAAGCGTTGTTGTGGATGGTGAACGTGGCCGTCACCGGAGACTTGCTGCCGTTGACGTGGGTCTGCTGAACCGTGATGGTCAACTCGTTCTTGCTGCCCTTCAACTTCCTCACCACCGCCGACGGCTCGGCATCGACGACCGCGTTGGCGACCGTCACGTAGACCGCATCGGGCGAGGAGAACTCCGCGTTCTTCTGTCCGTCACCGAACACGAAGAAGCCCCGTTGTTCGATGGCTCCGCGCCCGGGGAACGGATCCGGGTTCGAGGCCAGGTACGTCGGATTGACCTTGTACAGGTCCGTCTTCGAATCAGCGAGAACGGGCTTCACCCCGGTGTACGGGGCATCGGTGATCCCGAGGTTGACCGACAGGTAGATCGCGTCGGGGTTGTTGGCCGAGATGCGCGAGGAGAAGTACTTCTCCGCACTCTGCCCCGCGGGAACGGCCAGCGGCACAACCCTGTCGCCGACGAGGATGTTGAACTGGAAGTCGCCGTAGCCGCCGGCGATGAACTTCGCCCAAGCCGCGTCCGACATGTGGTCGGGGCGCTCCACCTTGAACTCCAGGCGCATCGGCGCCACGTACGTGCTGTTCAGGTACTCGGTGTCGGTCAGGGGCAGGTAGACCCCGCCCGGGGCGTGCCCCAGTGCGTAAGCCGAGGCCGTCGGGGTCGAGTTGCCGCGCCCGTTCCACATCGGGATGTTGAACGAGGTGGCGCCGAGCAGCGCCTGGTTGCCCAACTGGCTCGTGCCGACGGCGGCCGACGCGTCCTTGTAGGTGCCGATCGTGACGTCGAGCAGGTCGAGGTCCGCCCGGTCGGCGTTCAGCCCCGGCATGTCCGCCCACATGAACTTGGCACCCGCAGGCCCGGAGTACCGGGCCATCTCCAGCATGCCGTCGGCCATCATCTTGGTCATCTGCACAGCCGAGTCGACCTTCATCCGCTCGTTGGCCGTGTGCCACCAGCGCTCGTTACCCGGGATCACCGCGCCGAAGGCGGTCATCTTGTTGCGGAAGCTGCTGGCCAGGGTTCCACCGGTCGTGCCCTGCGGATAGACCACGTCCCGCAGGGAGTACGGATCCGCGAACTCCTTCGGGTTGCGGTTGATCGAGGCCTGGTAGCTCCCGAACTGAAGAGCCGTCAGCGGGTTGTCGTGCGTGACGTACAACCCGGCGCCGACGGGCGAGCCGAGCTCGCCGATGGTGAACCCCTTCGCCTGGAAGGCGGCCGTGACCGCCGCCGTCGCCTGGCCGGAGTCAGCCGCGTTGACGTGCATGCTGCGCACGAACATCGGAATGCTGAGGCTGCCGGTGGCGTCCGTGTAGAAGCTCGTCGGGGTCTCCGAGTTGATGCCCCCCATGAGGGCGAACGTCAGGTTCGGCGTGCCGTTGCTCGGGTTGCGCAACAGGCTCGCCGGGATGCCCATGTACTTGCCGAGGTAGGCCTCGCCTTCGACACCGTCGCGGAAGAACAGGTCGGCGATGCCGTCGGCGGCCTTCTTCAGCTGCAGGTCAGCGGCCGTGATCTTCAGTGCGCCGAGCCCCTCGGCGAGGAGGAACATTCCCCACACGACGGCATTCTTGCCGTACTGCGGGGTCGGCATCTCCATCGCCACATCGGTGTTGATCTCCAGCGTGAGCGAGTCGCCGGTGATCGTGGTCCGCACCTTGGGCGTGGTGCGGGGAGCGGCCGGAAGCCAACCCTTCGAGGTTGCGGCAGCCTTGATCGCCGATACGAATCGGTTGCGCTCGGCGGGGCCGGCCTTCGCCAGGTCGAGGGTGAAGATGGCCCGCGAGGCGATCTGCGTGGTGCTGCCGTAGGCGATGTCCTTGAGCGTCGGATCGCCTTCACGCAGGGTGACGCCGGCTGTGGCACCCGTCAGCCGGAAGGCCTTGGTGCTGTCCGCGGACAAGCTCATCGACACCGACGGCGTCACCGACCCGGAGTTGCCGACGATGACCGGGAACCGCGAGTCGGAGGTGTACCCCGCGATCGGGATCTCTTCCCGGTTGAGGTTCTTGTAGGCCCAGTTGTCGTAGAAGCTCGGGTTCGAGTTGTACGGGATGGCCTGGAAGGTGGCGGTGTTCGTCGTCGAGGGGGTGCCGGGGCCGCCGTCCTCGTAGATTCCCATGACGATGCGGATACGTCGGTCGAGGGGCAACCCCGCCTCGAGCAGCGCCTTCGCGGCGAGCAGCGTCGCCAGCGTCGGGCCGCTGTCGTCCTGCAGGCCCGCCCCGTAGACCCAGCCGTCCTGGACATAGGGCGAGTGGTACGCACCAGGAGTGCCGAGGTTGCCATCGGCGTCCCGCCAGCGCGCCAGCTGAGCCGGCGAGACGGAGGCCGTCGGCGAGTCGAGGTGACTCAACGCCATGACCATCTCCGGGGCGTCCGGGTCACCGATCTCCGCGTAGACGTACTTGTCCGCCTGGCGTTGGACGACCACCGGGAAACCAAGGTCGGTGGCGAGCTTGACCACCCAGGCGAGCTTGGCGACCTTGCGGTCGTACTCGTACTGGTTGGCTTCGGTGTTGCTGACCGGGAAGGGGTACGCCGTCGCGGCGGTGCCGCCTCGCGAGATGGAGTCGTAGCTCGACCCGTCCAGCATCGCCCCGATCAGACTGAGCGAGTCGTAGGTGCCGTCCCCCGCCCGCGCGCTCTTGACGCGTCCGGCCAACGCCTCGACTTCCGCGTGGATCGCGTCGCGCTCGGCGTTGGTCACCGACAGGTCGTAGGTGACGCTCGGCTGGAAGCGTTCCTCGCCGGAGCCGGTCGCGGACGCGGACGCGGGCCCGCTAGCCGCTACACCTGTGGACAGGAGCAATGACATACCAAGTGTCAGTGCGAGAGGTTTCTTCCGCATCCCCGTGATCTCCCTGAATGGTCAGACCCAAAAAACGTCGGATGATCTTCGTACGCGAGACCCTTTCAGGCTCTTCCAAACTTGTCAATGAGCCTTTCTGAGCAACGGTTCGTGGCGCTGCGTGGTCCGGTGGGGCAGTGGTGTCCGACGTGGAGGACGACGAGCGCCGCCCGGGCTCTTCGTGCGGCCTGGCCGCCCGCGGGCTGTCACCGGTGCGCTGGCCGGCGATGGCCAGAGGCGCGGCGGCGGGCCGTCGGCCCGGCCCGGTTCGGAGGCGCGCGGCCTGCGACACGGGACCGCCTTTATAACTCCACAATGGACACGCAAATACCATCCGGGCCACCACAATGGGGTGAATGTCGATGGCCCACCAAGCGGCGCCATCTCAACAAGCGTCAGCCCATTCCTGCCAAGTGCCGATGGAGCCCACTCCCCGCGCCGAGGGACGTTACCGCGCCGGAGTCAGGCGATCGACAGGCCAACAGGCAGTAGTCGTTACACGTCCACGGTGAAGACCGCCCTAGGCCCATGTCCGACCGGCCCGAATGTCGAGGCGAACCGGGCCGGGGCCGTCCCGTGGAAGCGGCCCCGGCCCTGACGGTTCAGCCGAGTTGGTCGGTCCAGCCGGTGCGGAGGATCAGCTGGTACATGCTGATCCGCACCGGCGAGAGGCTCAACACCTCGTAGGCGAGCAGCTCCCCGGTCTCCGGGGCGAAGATCAGAAGAGACTGCTGGTCGTGCTCGCGGTCGTCGAAGGTGATGGCCACACCCTTGCGGCCGGCGCGATCGACCATTTGACCGCGCCACCGGAACCCGGGCACGTCGGCAAGGACCCGCAGAATCTCGGCACGGGTGCGGCGCGGAACGACGTACAGCCCGTACACCCCGCCGACCTGCTTGGTGACGGCGCCGCCGCCGTACTTGATGTGGAGCAGCCTGGTCAGCTGGACACTGCCCGATGGCAGCGGCGCGAAGTCCATCGGTGGCAGTGGGATGCTGGAGGCCGCGGGGGTTCCGGAGGCGGCAGACTCCGGCTCGCGGCGGCGCTGCCAGCAGTCCCGGGACTCCTGGTCCGGAGCAGCGTCGGTCATCGGCAGTAGGTCCGGCGCGGCTCTCCGAGCCCGCCATTCGTTCGCGAGCAGGCGACGAGCCACCCCGTACAGCCAGGGCAGGCAGCGGTCCGGGACGTCGCGGCGACGCCGCCAGGCGATGACGAACACCTCCTGGGCAAGCTCGACGGCCGCCTCCCCGTCGGCGAGCCGCCGCTGGCCGTACCGCACCACGTGTCCGTACTCGGCCGCGTAGACCCCGGTGAACCAATCCTCATCGCGTTCCCCCGGTGACCCATCCAAGACTCCCGCCTGGTCGACGAACTCCCACCCTGGCTTGTGTCACCTCCGGCCCGATGATTACCGCTGATCACCTGTGCGGAATTTGATGGTTGTATGCGCTTTTGTCGCGTTCGGCGGGTCTCGGCCGCAGCGGGGCTGCTGACCCCAGCCGCTTCCCCCTGCACCCCTCGCGGAATACCGGAGACCCATCTCCGTTATACAGTGTGACGGTGATCCGGAGACAGCTCTCCGGTACAGGCAAGGAGGTGGCCGCCACGGCGGCGTCCCAGATCACCGGCCTGCTCGGCGAGATCTGACCCACCGATCGGCACCTCTGCACCGATCAGAAGACCGCACACATCCCCCCGAAATTAGGAGAACCCTGATGACCGAGAACACCCAGCCACGCCCGACGGTCGTGGTGCTCGGCGGCGGCTACAGCGGGATCACCGTCGCGAAGGCTCTCGACGACATCGCCGACGTGACGCTCGTCGCCCCCTCGGACGCGTTCGTGCACAACAACGCGGCCTGGCGCGCCCTGGTCGAACCGGAATGGGTGGACCGGATCTTCCTGCCCTACGAGCGGCTGCTGAACCGCGGCCACTTCCTACGGGACCGCGCGGTGTCGGTCGACGGCCGGCGGGTGACGCTCGCCTCCGGCCGGCAGCTCGAGCCGGACTTCCTGATCCTGGCCACGGGCTCCAGCTACCCCTTCCCCGCCAAGGTCGACGAGCCGAACGCCGAGACCGGGCGGGCGAAGTTCCGCCAGGCGCACCAGGCGCTACTCGACGCCGGTCGGGTGCTCGTGGTCGGCGCCGGCCCTACCGGACTGGAGCTCGCCGGGGAGATCAAGGCCTTCTACCCCGACAAGCACGTGACCATCGTGGGCGTCGCCTCCGACATCCTCGTCGGACCGTTCGACCAGGAGTTGCGCGACGAGCTGCGGCGACAGCTCGACAAGATGGGCGTCGAACTCAAGCTCGGCAGCCCGTTGCTGAGCCTTCCGGCGGCGGCCCCGACCACGGCGGCCTCGATCGCCGTGACGACCGAGGCCGGCGATGAGCTGAGCGCTGACGTCTGGTACCAGTGCTTCGGCATCACACCGGAGACCGGGTACCTGCGCGGTCCGCTGGCCGCCGCTCGACGCGACGACGGGTACGTCCACGTCGACGAGTACCTGAGAGTCGGCGGCCAGGACGGCGTCTTCGCCGTCGGCGACATCACCGACGCCGACCGCAACGGCACCGGTACCGCCGCGGCGCAGGCCAACCTGATGGCCGCGAACCTTCGGGCGTTGATCACCGGCACCGGCGAACTCACCGCATACCGCCCCGGACCGCTGGCCATCGCGATCCCGCTGGGCCCCGAGGGTGGCGCCGGACAGCTCCCCGGACTCGACGGCGTCGCCGGAGCCGAGGTCATCGCCGACCTCAAGGGACGCAACATGCTGGTCGAGCCGTGGGCCGGGCTCTTCGACGCGTCGGCCGCGACCGACCACCACTGACCGCCGACCGGGCAGCCGGCGACGCGCCGGCCGCCCGGCACCGAAACACGACCATCATTTGGGAGAAGCTATGGGACGGGTCGACGGCCGGGTGGCCATCGTCACCGGCGGTGCACGCGGAATGGGCGCCGCCATCGTCAGAGCCTTCGCGGCCGAGGGCGCGAAGGTCGTAATCGCGGACATCCTGGACGCCGAGGGCCAGGCCCTGGAGGCCGAGCTGGGCGACCGGACACGGTACCGGCATCTGGACATCACCGACCACGCACGGTGGCAGGAGCTGGTACGCGAGACCGAGGAGCAGCTCGGCCCGCTGTCCATCCTGGTCAACAATGCCGCGGTTCAGCTCCCCGGCACCATCGTCGACCAGGACCCCGACACCTTCCGCAAGGTCCTCGACGTGAACCTGTACGGCACGTGGCTCGGCATGCACAACGCCGTGCCTGCCCTACGCCGCGCCGGCGGCGGGGTTGTCGTCAACATCTCCTCGCTGGCCGGTCTCGCCGGATTCGAGCGCCTGGGTGCGTACGTGGCCAGCAAGTGGGGCGTCCGTGGACTGACCAAGACGGCCGCCCTCGAACTGGCCCGGGACAACATCCGGGCCGTCTCCGTACACCCGGGTCCCATCCGGACCCCGATGCACCCGCCGGCGGCCGACCCGATGCTCGCCGCGCTGCCCATTCCCCGGATCGGCGAGCCCGAGGAGGTCGCCAGCATGGTGCTGTTCCTGGTCGCCGAGGCCACCTTCTCCACCGGCTCCGAGTTCGTCATCGACGGTGGCGCGGCCATCGGCGGCCCCGGGCAGAGCCCCGTCGGCAACGGTTGATCCAGGCCCGGGACGGTCACCGGACCGTCACCGGTCTCCGCTGATCAGGAAGGGCCGTCACCTGGGGGCTTGTCCCCCGGTGACGGCCCTTCCAGAGCGAGCCGTTCGGCGTCAGCCTGTCGACCTTTCGTGGCCCGATGTTCGGCGTCACGTCGATTCGGATCGATATCCTTCGCTCGCCGCCACCGACGGCGGTTCCGTGCGAAGGGGAATCGATGCGCAAGACGACAGCACACTTGTCGGCCCGTGCCGTGGGGGCTCTCGCGGGCGCGGTCGCGCTGGTGGCGGCCCTGCTGCCGGCCACACCGGCCGCCGCGGCGAACGTGCCCTTCAAGGCGGCGACGTTGAACATCTACAACGGGCTGAGCCAGGCCGACTTCGTTCACGACCTGAACCTGATCGCGGCCAAGGCGGACCTCGTCGGTCTCAACGAGGTCGGCAATCGCAAGGCTTTCCTGGAGAGCTGGGCCGCGCAGAACGGCTGGTGGTTGTACGCGCCGGGCGGAGTCAACCAGGCCGGCGAGGCACTGATCGCCAAGAAGAGCATGTTCGACGTACTCGACAGCGGTTCGATCTTCGTCTGTGACACCAACGGTCCGGGCGAGGTGCCGCCCGCGCGGTACAACAACTGGGTCAAGTACCGACACAAGGCCAGCGGCCGCAACGTGACCCACATCAACGCCCACGCGGTGGCCAGCATCGAGAACGCCGGACGGCCGGAGGACCTGCCGCGCACCAGGTGCGCCGAGGCGCAGTTCCAGGGCCTCAAGGACCTGGCGGTCGACAAGCAGGACGAGGGCCAGGTCATCGTCAGCGGTGACCTCAACGTCGACTTCAGCGCCGACCGCGGCTACGGGTACACGAAGTTTCCCTGGCAGGTCTTCGAGGCCAACCAACTGCCGAACCTGCGCTCCAACTACAACCTCTACGGCGAGATGGGCACCGGAACGCACGGCAACCGGCACATCGACTACGTCTACTTCTGGAAGCGGCTGCCCGAGTACCAGCTCATGTGGATGACCGGCTACGACATCGTCGGCGGCACCAAGTCCGACCACAACGGGGTCGTCGCGACCTTCTCCATCCAGAACTGACGTGCTCGCCTTTCCCGCCGGCTACGAGCCCTCTTCACGCTCCCGCTTCAGGCGGGTGGGGCCGGCCCTCGTCGCCGGCGGGATCGCGAGCAACACGACGCAGGTGGCGACGACAGCCACGCGTTAAGCCGGGAGTCGTAGATTCCCGAGATCATTCGCGCACCCGGTATCGCGGATCTCCTCGTCGGGCAGTCGCCAGACCGTCCGGCCTCCCCAACGGGGACCAGGTGGAGCGCCCTACCGGACGAACGACCTGGGCCCCGTCGGGGAAGGCTGGTAGACGTTGTGGTGCCCGCAGACACCTCGGAGGGCGCCTCAACGAGCACCAAGCCAGCCATGAAGCCCCAGCTCAACAGCGACCGAGCTTCGACCAGGACCGTCACTCATCCCGCCCCGCGAGGAGCCCATGGCCCGGCCCATGACAGTTGCAGGCATCGATGAGGGCGTCGCTCAAACCGCTTCTGGTGGATAGAAGTTGCCCTCTTGACGAGGCACTTCTGCCGCAGTCTAATTGGTGATCATGTAGGGAGGCCACGCGTGGGAGAGGTCCAGTTCGCCGTTCTGACGTGGCACGGTTCTCCTTATTTTTGTCTCGACCAGCGCGTGTGGATAATCGGGCTCGGACGCAACAGACCGCACCCGCTCATTAGAGATGTCACCCTTTTGGGAAGGAGCCGGGAATGAGCATGAGGTCCACGAATCGAAGGCAGTTCCTGCGACGACTGGGAGGCACCCTTGCTGCCGGAGCAGGCATCGCGTTGTTTCCGGCCGGGTTCGCCTCGGCATCGCCCAAAACTGGTCCGACATCGACCCCTGGGCATACTGGCGGCGGGCTGGCGTACCCGAAAGGCTGCGCGCAGTGTTCGTACCCGGGAGATCCCGGCTTTGTCGCCAGGAGTCCAGGCGAACTAGATGCGGCTAAAGCCAGTTGGGAAACTCCCGAGTATGGCTACTACACCGGCCACAATCCTTCCAATCCTGGCACAGCGGTCGATTCTCCATGGCAGCTCGTCGCGGTAAACGCGTCCACCGCCTACGCCCTGGGGTACTGCGGGCAGGGCGTCGCGCTGGGCATGATGGACTCGGGCTACAGGACTACGCACGAAGCATTTCAAACCAGGCTTATCGTTCCGGTGAGAGCCGCGGGCGTCTACGGCACGTCCGGCTTCGGGTATCGAAACGCAGCAACCCCGGCGAACCCGTTCACTGCGGGCGAGCCGTTCACTGTGGCCGGTGATCAGGCGAGAACAACTGACTACTCGCACGGGACCGGCATGCTCGGAGTCACCTCCGGCATCCGCGATGATAAAGACCAGCACGGCATCGCCTTCGGATCGGTGATGTATGTTGCCAAGACCGGCGGTTCCGATACCCAGTCCCACGGCCCCTTCCACGATTACGTGTACTGGCACACCGCGAACAAGGCCCTGGTCGACGCAGGCGCCCAGGTCATCAACAGCAGTTGGGGCTCTTATGTCCAAACTATCGACAGAAGTCGCTTCGACGGCCTAGGAAACGACCTCGGAGTCAACGGCAACCTCGCCAACGCCTACCAACTGCGTGGCAAAGACAGCGCCAGCGCCACGGCGATGGCGACCATCCTCCCCAACGAGTACCTGAAGGATCTGGAATACCAGTATTTCCTCTTCAAGAAGAGCTACTCGGAAGGCGGCATTCAATACAACCCGAACCACCCCGGGCGCTCCTTCATGGACGCCATCTGGGACGCCATCAAGGACAGCGGTACCGTCAACGTAAGGTCGGCCGGTAACAACGACTGGAGCAACCCGTTTTACCGCCCGGCGTACCCCTTCTTCAACCCCTTGGCGGAGAGGCAGTGGGTATGCGTCGGCGGAGTGCAACCGCCCACGGCAGCCAATCCTGAATACACGAAGCAGTCCGGGTACAACGAGGCGGGGCTCGCCAAATGGTGGACCGTGTCCACCCCTTCAAACAGCGTTCGGACCACGAACAGCGGTGGTGACACCAACTACTCAAACTCGAGCGGCACGTCACCGGCAACGCCCGTTGCGACAGCAGTGATGGGGGTTCTGCTCTCCCGCTATCCGAACATGGACGCCAAGCAGGTTCGTGAACTGATGTTCACCACGGCGAACAACAAGATGTCCGACGGCGTGAGATTCCTCGGCACCGGGCAAACCTCCCCCTCCGGGGCATCCATCGCCTGGACCGCTCCCGACGGCCTTCCGGACGACCGCTGGGGCTGGGGGATCCCGGATCTGGCCAAGGGCATGTACGGCCCCGGCCAGTTCCTGGGCCCCATGACCTACAACATGGACAAAGCGCCCCTGGACGTCTGGTCGAACGACATCAGCCAGATCGCGATCAAGGCGAGGGAGCGGGAAGATCTGGAGTGGCTGGCCGGCTACAAGAAGCAAGGCATCGCCTACGCCGGTGAATTCGGTCCCAACGTGCTGAACCCGGACGGCACGCTCAACGAACAGTCCTTCATGCTTCAGGGCATCTTGGCTGATCCTTACATCCAAGCCATCACCAACGGCCATCCCGAACTGTACGACAAGATCACCTATGGGGACGCGGTCAAGTGGCGCAAGGAATGGATGGACAAGCGCGCCGCCTACATTCGGAACAACATCGACAAGAACCTCTACACGGCATCTCTGACCAAGCAAGGCTCCGGGACGCTGGTCATGACGGGCGACAACACCTACAAGGGCGGCACGACGGTTGAAGGCGGCAAGCTTTCGATCACCGGCTCGCACGCAAGCTCGATCGACGTCAAGGGCGGCACGCTCGGTGGCACCGGTTTCGTGGCAGGCAGCATCGACGTCGACCGCGGCGTGCTGCAGCCCGGTCTGTCGTCCAAGGAAGCGGCGTCCGCGGCGTCCATCACCCTCACCGACGTCGCGCCCGGCAACGTTCTGAAGGTCGGCGGCGACGTGACCGTCAGCCGAGCGGGTCGCCTCGCCGTCACCATCTCCGGCGACCACGACTACACGAGCGTGCGCGCTGCGGGTGACCTGAAGCTGGACGGCAAACTCGCCCTGGACGTTCGCGCGCCCCTCACTCCGGGCACGGTACTGACGATCATGAGCGGAGACTCGATCAAGGGCAACTTCCATTCCCTTCCGGAACGGCGGGTCCTGAACACGGGCCATCACATGTTCCGGGTGTCCTACCGAAACGGCAAAGTGACGCTGACCGTCGTGCGGAGGCTGCCCGGGGCAGGCGCCGGCCGCTCCTAGGGTCTGTTTCATAAGGCTCACCCTAGCGAGCCGAGGCCCAGACGGCGGGCCGAACGGCGGTCCGGCAAGGCGGAGGTTCGTGCGGATACCGGTGTTGTATCCGGACGAACCTCCAACACCGTCGGTCGTCGCCTGGGGCCGGCGCAGCCGGGCACGGTCTTAGGAAACAGACCCTCGCCGCACGTGGCCTGGCCAGCCAGGCTCAGGGTCGCCTGAGCCTGGCTGACCAGGCCTTCGCCCAGGTTCAGCCGCTCTGACCGCCACGGTCGACAGACCTGCCGAATCTATCCAGAACCCGGTCGTAGGCCTGCGCCACGGCGTTGGCCCCGAGAACCCGGCGAGGAATTCTGCGAGCAGTGCCGTGACAACCACGGCATCAACAAGCAGCTCCAGCGGGTACGCGGCCAGCTCCTGCACCGGGCCACCAAGACCGAGGAGTCCGACGCTCGCCTACCGCTGCCGGCCATCTGCGTCACCGCGCTGCGACTCCGCGATCGGCAACAGGCGGCTGCCAAGGAGAAGGCTGGCGCGGCATGGCACGACACGACACGGGCATGATCTTCACGACCCGCTACGGACTGCCGGTCGAGCCGCGGAACTTCAACCGCTCCTACGACAGCCGCATCGCCAGCGGCGGCGTTCCTAAGATCACGGTCCACGATGCCCGGCCACCTGCGGTTCACTCCGGGTCGACCTGGACGTACATCCCCGGGTCGCCATGGCGATCCTGAGACACGCAGACTTCTCGATCACAATGGAGATCGACAGCCAGGTCTCATCCGAGGCGACCCGAGAGGCCCTGCGGAGGCTCGGCGAGAGCCTCGATCAATGAGCCGTTGCTGTACTTCGCTGCCGTACAAGATCAGAAAAAGCCACCTGGAAGAATCCAGATGGCTTCTGACCTGCGTCGGGACGGCCGGATTCGAACCGACGACCCCTTGACCCCCAGGACGATTTGCTACGCGTTCCTGCACGTCACACACGCTATCCCCAAGATCAAGCCATGCAGCCGACGACATACCCGGCCACCATCGCGCGCACCGTGTGGTCCCCGTCTGGTCCCCGGCATCGGTACGGGTGGCGACGACAGCCACACGGCTTGGGAGTGTGGTCACCGCCGGGAGTCGGACGGCAATGATTTGGCTTGACCTGCCTCATGACACCGGCAGTCACGTCCAGGAGCTGACCGAGGTTGACCCTGGATCCCGTCCCATCGGGCACGCAACGGGCACGCCGCACTCCCTTGATCCCGATCCGGCTGCGCTAGGTTGCCGGGATGAGCGGTGGAGAGGTCATCCTGAAGCTGAGCCACGACCAGGCGCTGGTGCTCTCGGATTGGCTTGACCGCATGGAATCCTCGCGGGCCTTCGCTCAAGTGGTCGACGACCGGGCCGTCTGGTCTGCACTGCACGCCATCAGCGGCACCCTCGACAAGTCTCTGGTCGGCACATTCAGCCCCGACTACGTGCAGCTCCTTGAGGCTGCTCGCCAACGGTTGCTAGAGACGCTGGGCGACTTCGATCCGATGACCGACGAGTTATGAGATCAAGATGGGCGACCCGGCGAGCTGTGCGGATGGGCTTCTAGCAGCGGAAACACCTCTCGACATCTCACACCACTTCCCCGTCGTCCGTCGACCTCTTGCGGACCAGATGCGGACCGCTCACCTGGGCCCGGGTCGGCCCTACGGATACCCTCGACAGAGTGGAACCAAATCCTCAGGACGCGCAGCCACCTGAGTCTCGCTCGAACGTTCATCGCCGATGCCCCGAATGCCGTGGGGCTGCGCGGCTTCCAGGCATGGTGAAGACCACCGGCATGGGTAAGGGGATGGGAAGCGTTTTCGGGCCCTGCCCCACCCGCGATGGTGTTGGCTACCTGGTCGAGGACGACCTAGCGGACTGACAGCTTGGGAATTGCCGATATCCGCCTGTCTACTGGGTCGGCGGCCTAGTCTCGGCGGTCCCTTGTGGCCGTGGCTTACCCCTGCTGTCCCGGCTCAATGGCACGCTAATGGCACGCGACTGCGCTCCTCGGCAGTGGCCGTCCGATCATGCCCGGCCACCTTCGTACGGAGGTTTTGTGAGTAGGACGTGCTTCGTCGAGTTCAATCGCTCGGGCTTCTGGGCGTTGAGCGACAGCCTTGCTGTCCTGCTCGGTCAGGCCGTCGTGGTGGCGGAGGAGATGGCGGCTGATCGGCACTCGGCGGCCCTTGAGGACGTGGTTGACCAACTTCGTGCGAGTGCGGTCGTGACGGACCTTGGCCTACTTGTCGCCGAGGACTGGCGCGGTGATCGACTTGATCTGCTCATCCAGCTGATCGAGGAGGCAAACCGGCGACTGGGTGAGCGTGGGCGCGTGACAGCATCCGAGGTGAGAGGCTGGACGGCGCTTGGCGACGACGTGATCGAGCTGCGGCGCGACACGGTCGATACGGCGCCGGTGGTCGAGCTTGGGCAGGCCGTGTTGCAGCTGCTCCGAGAGCATCTTCCGCCCGCCCCAGAGGGGACGTGGTGGTTCTACGGCGTGGAAGGTGGCCGTCAGACCATCGTCATGCGGAACGTGGAGAGCTGACCCGCCTTGCAGGTCGCCTCGCCCGTCGCCTGGCTACGCTCCTGTCCAGATGCCGGAACCTCAGTTTGGAAGAGCGTGATCAACCGACCGCGATGTCCGAAACGCCTGCGGCCGGCGGTTCACCCGATTGCTTCTCGTGCCCGCTCGTGACCGCTGCGCGCCCCGGTTACTGGCCCATGGATGGCCCGTGACGGCCTCAATCGAGAAGCTGAGAAGATGCGGGCGTGGTTGCTCCCGGATGTGCCATGGCGACGCTGGCGCGTCGCCACTTACCTGCTGCTGTCGCCGACGAGTGGATCGCGCTCATCCGTCCTGCCCTGCACCTGCGACCCGCTGAGTCTGGAGAGCCCGAGGTCGCTCGCTTAGGTGGCCTTCCCGCTCTGCCAGAACACGTTACGTGGCCGCTATGGGAGGGCCACGGGCCGTTGAGCTTTGTCGCGAGCATCGATTGCGAGCGGTTGCCCTCCCATGCGCTCGACATCGCTCTGCCAGCGGAGGGCATTCTCTTGTTCTTCTACCGTCACCCCAGGTGGGACGACGGAACGGTGATCGAGTCGTCCGCACCAGAGACACAGGCAGGCGCTCGCGTCGTCTACCTACCGCCAGGAACGCAGACCGCCGAGCGCGAGCCGCCTGAAGGCACCAACCCGTATCCCCTCGTTCGACTCGCCGCTGATGTCATCGCGAGCGGGCCGGACTGGGAACACCCAGCCCTTCGGGCGGCGCTCGACCGTGTCTCCGACGAAGACCGAGCGTTCATGGATGATCCGATGAACAGTGACCCGTTCCGGATGGCAATGGGCGAAGTCAACTTGGAGCTCGGCCCACAGCACCGGGTCGGAGGTTACGCAGACCCCATTCAGGGCTCGGTCGAGGTCGACGTCGCACGAGCGCAGCTCGGTGGCCGGGTGGCATACGACGATCCGGCCCTGCATGAGGAAGCGCAGCGGTGGACGCTGCTCGCCCAAATAGACAGCGACGACAACGCGGACATGGTGTGGGGTGACCGCGGAGCGTTGTACTGGCTCATCCGTCGCGAGGATCTGGCCGCCGAGCGATGGCAGGCGGCATCGTTTACATGGCAGTGCTACTGAGAGCGGATCTCCTCGTCAAAGAGTGGCCGGCCGGCCCGGCCGATGCCGGCCGGAGGTCGCCAGCAGGCCGGGGCCGGGCTGGCGCGGCCCGCTTGCGGGCCGCCTTGATACGGCAAGCGAAAAATTCGGCAACCAACGGCAGTGGCCGCTAACGCTTGACCGACGGTCAAGGAGCGCTACGTCCAGCCAACTTGACCGACCTTGGTCCCCAGAACGCCAATAAGGGCCGATCCGAGTACCGAATCAGCCCTTTGACCTGCGTCGGGACGGCCGGATTCGAACCGACGACCCCTTGACCCCAGAGATCGGCACTGCGGCCCCGTTCGGCTCCCATCGCTGGTCGACGGTCTGATGGCGATCGCGGTGGTTCCACTCGGTGTCGTCGGTTGCTGTACATCGCTGCTGTACCGCTGCCACGAGCTACCACCATCCGGTCCCCCAGCCCACTCCCCCGCCGTCGTTGCTCGGCTTCTCTTGGAGGCCAAGTGCCTTGCATCGCGTAGTTAGGGTGGGCAGCCGTGACCGAACCGACTGAAGAGAAAGACCCTCACGACGGAGACGAAGAGTCCTCTGACGGCCTTTCCAGCCGCACTCGCGTAGCTGCCATCGTCTTCGGGCTCGCTGGCACTGGCGTCGGCGGTTGGGCAGTTTTCTCTTCCGACAACCAAGCAGGGACAGCGATCCTGCTTCTCATCGGTGCAGTGTTCTTGCTGGTTGGAGTGCAGGGAACGCCGCTCCGCCGCTTGGGGCACGGCGACAGCAGCATCGAGCTTGACGCTCTCCGACGGCGAGCCGTACGCGTAGTCGAGAGGGCAGCCCAGGAGCAGCCTCCGGAGGTCGCCGCGGCAGTTGCCGAGGCCGTAGAGACAATCACCCCTCAGGTGAGCGCGCTTCCAGAGCTGGTCTACGAGGCTGCGGTCATCGACGCAATGCGGCGAACCGGAGCCTCGATCGATCCCACTCACCGGCCCGGCCCGGGGGACAGAGGCGTCGACGCCCGCGTCCAGGTAGGCGCCGGGAAGGTCAACGTCCAGGTCAAGCTACGTCGCCGGGGATCACTGGGAGCACGAGACATCGAGCATGCAGCCGCTAAAGCTCGGCGGTCCGGCTTCGATGGTGGCTTCCTACTGATCACGAATGCTCCTTTATCCGAGGACGCTCGGGCCTTCAACGCGGGATTGTCGCCCGCCGGAGGCGGCGTCGAGGCCATTACCTGGAATGACTCTCGGGACGATGACCTCTTGGCGCGGGCCCTCGCCCGCAACGCCCGCTAGCCATCCCGTCGGCCTTCGTCCGTACGCTGTGGAGTGGGTGGGGCCGGCCCGGTCAAGGTGGAGCACACCACCGTCTGAACGACCTTGACCGGGCCGGTCCCACCCACTCGGCTCTGCCCGGACGAAGGTTGTCGGGATGGCGCCAACCATCCCGGAGTGCCCGAGAACGCCGCCGGAGGCACTGTCCTTGTGCCGGCCAACATAAAGGCCCCGGATCTGCCAGTACCCATGGCGGCCCGGGGCTTCGTCGTATGTCGCGCCGCCGGCGGGCTATAACCGACGCGCTGGCGGCCGAAGGCCAGAGGCGCGGCGGCGGGCCATTGGCCCGGCCCAGGTTCGGCGGCGCGAGCGGCCCGCGACGCGGGCCGCCTTGATCCCGTACAGAAAGTCCTCACAAGCATCGGATTACATCGGGTCCTCCGTCGACTAATGTGCGACAATCGTCCGCCAAATGATCTACGACACCTCAGCGCGCCGATCGCCGCATGTCGGTTGTATCGGGACGGGTCAGGCCCCGCCCGTTTCTCAGGACGTCCCGATTTCATCAAGGCCAGTGCCCACTAGGTCGACCGGCCCGTTGTGGATGCTCGGGTTCCTAACGCCAGCGGAAAATGAGCAGAAGCCTCACGCTTGCCTGTAGCGATCATGACGCTCTCCTCAGGAGTCGGAGTTCGGGTGCCTGGAAAACAGACTAGGAACCACAGCGGCACACACGGCCGCTGCGACCCCGCAATCCCGCCCCCGCGCGCTCATCGGCTATGACAGGACCTTGCGTCGGCGGCCACCCTTTCGCCCCTGGATTGCTGGATCTGTTGCAAATTACTAGGGCGCGCGCCGGCAGCTGCGTCCTGCGTCAGCTGTTCTGCACGCGCCTCCAGCTGTCCGCTCCTCGCATTCACTCACCAAGGCGACGGTATCTAGTCACTAGCGCAGGTGGTCTTGCATATGCCTAGCTTCTTCGACAGTGTCATACACCCTGCGCGCAAGTATCATCAAACTATCGAGCAGACGGTCTACATCGAGATGCTTCGAACTCCGTCCCGAGACACCCTGAAGATCGTCGAGGCCGCGAGGACTTAAGAGCAAACGAAACTGCTGCGCGACTTGGTCGTGTTGTCGACAAAGTTCCACTAGAGGAGTGGCATCGATATCCGCGGCAAGCAAGTTCATCGCTGCTTCCCGAAACGACTCCACCGCTGCCCGCATGCCCTCCAACAGAAGAAGCGTTCGGAGTTGGTGATCGTCCAGCGTATGCCTGGCCAACTCCTGGAACCGTGGAAATGTGTCAAATTGCCGGATGACTTCTACAAAGAATCTGTCAACTTCGGGAAAGCGCGACGATGGTGCACGCCCGCCTGCTAGAGCCGAGAATACCGACGTCAGCCCGCGCTCGACAGCCAGCTGCAACGCGTCTTGCCCCAATAGCCGTTCGGCGAGATGGTCGACCCTATTGAGCAGCAGCCTGTTCTGGCGGACGCTCTGATCTAGCTTGGCCGAAAGCGTGTCGAAGGAGACCGCGCTGGCATCCTTTTCCAGCCTTGCGACGGCACCCTGAAGCGCGGCGTCAAGGTCATCGCCGAAAGTGCGCGGGCTGTGCGCAACGATAGTGTCGAACTGTCGTTCGAGGACTGGGCGGAACTCCTCACTGAGATATCCGTTGACAACCAAAAGGGTTTTGATTGGCGATGGAGCCTGACCCTTCTCAGACCCCAGCGATATCGCGGCAAGGTTCGTCGCATCAGCCTTCTGCAGAACCGACTGAGTCAACAGAATTGCGCAACCGCCATCCCCGACGGGAATCCAATAGTCGACCTTTCTCTTGCTCTTTCCAGTAGTCACCGTAATGTTAGTCTCGAATCGCCAGCCATTTCGGTTCAGGACGCGGACGATATCACCGCGAAGATCATCTTGACTGACGAGCTCAAACTGTTCACGTGCAACCTCCCGTACGATCGCGCGAGTGACCGTCTTGCCCGCTGCGTCCGCGTAGGCATAGAAGCAAAGCCGCACCAATCGTCGAGCGTTGCCGCCGGACAGATCCGCTAGATACGCGGCCACGTCGGTAGAGAACGGCTTGAGGGTACGCTCACCCGTGCTGAGTTCGTTGAAATCCTGGATGAACCGGACCGCATCCTCGGCCCTCAATCGATCGGGTTTGATGATTACGGAGATCCGCTGACGAGAGTCGTCTGGCAGGGCCTCCAGGAAGTCGGGCAGTCCGCAGAGGATTAGCAGCGCCCCGGTCTTGGAGAAGATTTCTAGCATACGCTTAAATGCCGCAAGTACCCCCTCCGCCTGCTCGGCAGGGGAGTTGTCACGGAGGATCTTCTCCATCTCGTCGAAGACCACAACGAAACGCCGCCGCTGGCCGCCGTAGAGCAGGGCAATCACGCCCATTGCTTGCAACGCGTTGGCGTCCGTGTCGAGTGTGCTCACCACGCCACGCTCGACCAAGGCCGAGTCAGCGGGATTCCCACAGAGCCACTCCCACACGGCCGCCTCGAATTCGGGCCGAAGGAACAGCGCTAACGCCACCCCAAACGACGGATCTTCGGTGATCTCTCGGAGTCGACCGGTGAGAAGTTCCTGATACTTGGTTTCCATCAAACCGACCCGACGCACTAACGCAAGCGGTTCCACCGCACGGGCCCTTAGTTCGTGGGCCAGCGGACGGGTCAAATCCGAGTCCTCGAGGTCTTCCGCTACAATGTCGGCGTAATAGTCCTCGATTGTCCGTCGCACTTCGCCGCGGCTGAGCCGTGGGATGAATCGCTCCCGGTACAGCGCCAGGAAACTGTCAGCCGGCACATCGAGATAAAGGCTCTTAACGTCTCCTGTTAGAGCCAGGCGATGCAGCATAGTCAAGGCAAGGTGCGTCTTCCCTGTGCCGTATTCGCCAACGATGGCGACGACGGCGCCTCTGCCAGTTTCGCCTTCAACCGCGCCTCGTACGAGGTATTCATCTAGTAGCGATGCCGCACGTCGTACCGCGTCCGTCGATACCGTGGGCAGTGGGTCGGCGTCGAGCGATGAGAATCGGGCGACCGCGGATGAGGGGAACGGATTAGTGGTACTCGGGCGATTCACAGTACACCGTTCCTCAGGTAGTAGGCTGAGAAGTCACTGAATTCGATGGCTGGGCGAGAGTTGCCTTGCGCATCGGCGAAAACCGCAGCGCAGATGAGGTTCAGCTCACGGATAGTCGTGGTGCCCCGGCCCTTTATCCGTTCTTCCATGTAGCGCCGTACCGTTGCCTCGTCGATCGTCGGGGCCGTCGCAGCCAGCGCCGCCGCTGCCAGCCGGCTTTGAACGAAGACCCATCCGTCCTCCACGCTGAGGACCCCAACTTCCAGTTCGACAACTGAGTCGAGACCGGGTGTACCTGGCATCCTGAGCGATCTCCGCAGATCCTCGCTCGTGCATTCGGTATAGAGGTTTAGGTAGGGCCGGGCCAAACTCGCAAGGACGGTGGCCTCGGCCAGGAACTCGATGCCAGGCAGGATTACGTGGAGCACCTTTGGGATGTTTTCGAGCAGGTCTCCAAGAAGCGGCAGAGCGCTCCGTGGGTCACTCTTGCGATCGGACAGCTCCTTCTGCAACGTCGACTTCAGCACGTTCTTGATCGCGATCCGGTCGACGAGCCGTTCGGTCCAGTGCACCAGCCTCGCGTCCGACGCGAGGCCGAGGCCGGTCTCATCGGTGAGGTCGACGATAACGCTGTCGATCTTGCAGCTCCGCAACTCGGCGTCGAGCCAGTGCGCACAGCGATGCAGCAAGGCCGTCTTGCCGCAGCCCTCACCGCCTACGGCCACGATCATCGTCGACCGATTGACCGACGTAGCGGGATCGCCGACCTTATTGCAGAAGTCACGGAACGCCTCCTCGGTGTGGTCGACCGGCACGTAGTAGGCGTTGTGTTCCGCGTGCTTCCACGGGCACAGCGGCCGCCGGTCGTCCCAACCTCGCTGCGGCACAACGAAGGGATTCGCTGTCAAGATCCGCTCCTCATCTCGGTCATCTGCCTTAAGCACCGAGCTGCCTGGCCCGCGCCATCGACTGCGGGCCGCGCCACGGCCACGGGCGCTGGACGACTGCCGCAACGCGCATCGCGTCGGCCACGACAGCGGTCAACCACTGCACCGCCTCCTGCTGTCTAGCCCTTCTGGCTGCGGCGTCATCGGGCCACCGGGCCACAACCGCAGTGGCTTTGATGCTGAGGATTTCCTCGAGCAGCGTCCTGCTCAGGGCAGAGCCGCGTACGGTGTCGGCCTCGTGCAGCTTGCTGGCGAGTTCGTCCCTCGCGGCGTAGTACGTGCTGTCATCTGCCTGTGCCATCGGCGCGGTCAAGGTCCGAACCATCGCGTTGCCTTCCCGGGCGAAGGCGGCGGCCGCACCCCGGAGCGCCTGCGCCGCTTGCGCCTGCCGGTCGCGGCGCGATTTCCACTCGCCGCCCAACAGCGTGAGGAACGCGCCGATGACTGCGGAAATTAGAACCGTCCACAGGTTCATGGTTGTGCTGGCCGGTTTTACGGGAGGGGTCCCGGAATCAAGGCGGTTTGCCGCGATTAGGGCATCGCAAGCACGGTCGAAGTCCTGCGGGTGCGTCCGGTGCCAGTCTTCGAACGACATCATCCCTGCGCCGGGCACGACGAAACTCGGCGTTGGACCCGGCGACGTCAGTGCAAGGGCCGCCGCAGCGTCGGCCAAGGCTTGCCGGTGGGCAAGGAAGGCACAGTAGGCCTTCCGGCCATCATTGGCGGTAGCTGTGGGTGCTGGGGCGGCGGGTCCGGCAAGCATGGTCAGAGACGCCGCGACGCCGGCAACAGTCGTGAACAAGGGTCCCTCTGGTTGGATCGGTACGGTGAGGCGTCCTGCTTATCCGGTGCTCACGATCCGCGTCAACCGTCGGACGGAAAGTAGATTGCCTGAACTGGATGGAATGCGGCAAACACCAAGGCCGGGGACACATCGGCGTACGGTCGGGCTGGAGTAATCGATTGGCACTCTCGCTGGAACCGTCCTAGTTGGGCCGTCCACCCACCGGTCACCGTTAGACCACCGCCGCGGCTCAAAAGCTCATCACATCGGGTTGCGATCTAGACACGGGCAGTCTTGATCGGGTTGGCTTGTGGTGTGGATGACCTGACGGTCCAGCGGGCGAGTCTTTGGCAGGATGCCCTCCGCCTGCCGCTCCTGCTCAACGCTGCGGCGAAACCTGTCGACGCCGACGCTGCTGCGCCGCCCGGAGCCGTTGGCGTCGAGGATGCAGGTCGTTCCCGGCCTCGGCGCCAAGCGGCTCGACGGTCGGCTGTCCGTACGGGACGTGCAGACCTGGCTGAACAAGGTAGCCAAGACGTGCCAGTGCTGCTCCCAGGGGAAGGACGAACGTCGGCCACCGGAGAACCGGAGATGCTGCGCGGTTGACCGGTGCTGCCAAGACCTTCCCTCAGCTCGGACCGTCAAGGGCATCCGCGCGGTGCTCCGCTCGGCGCTTACCCAAGCCGTCGTGGAGGAGCTGGTTGTCAAGAACGTGGCGGCGCTCGTGAAGCTTCCGCCGATCCGCGCCCGAAAGGGAAAATCGTGGAGCAGTGAAGAAGCCCGCGCCTTCCTGGAATCGTCGCGCGATGGCGACGACTACCTGTACGCCGCCTACGTCCTGGTCCTCGTGCTCGGCCTACGCAAGGGAGAAGTCCTCGGGCTCACCTGGGACCACATCCAGTGGGATGGCTGGAACAAGCCGTGCACCCCACACGGCGAGCATTTCTGCGAGCAGTGCCGTGACAACCACGGCATCAACCTCGTCATCGACAAGCAGCTCCAGCGGGTACGCGGCCAGCTCCTGCACCGGGCCACCAAGACCGAGGAGTCCGACGCTCGCCTACCGCTGCCGGCCATCTGCGTCACCGCGCTGCGACTCCGCGATCGGCAACAGGCGGCTGCCAAGGAGAAGGCTGGCGAGGCATGGCACGACACGACACGGGCATGATCTTCACGACCCGCTACGGACTGCCGGTCGAGCCGCGGAACTTCAACCGCTCCTACGACAGCCGCATCGCCAGCGGCGGCGTTCCTAAGATCACGGTCCACGATGCCCGGCCACCTGCGGTTCACTCCGGGTCGACCTGGACGTACATCCCCGGGTCGCCATGGCGATCCTGAGACACGCAGACTTCTCGATCACAATGGAGATCAACAGCCAGGTCTCATCCAAGGCGATCCGCGAGGCCCTGCGGAAGTGCGGCGAGAGCCTCGATCAATGAGCCGTTGCTGTACTTCGCTGCCGTACAAGATCAGAAAAAGCCACCTGGAAGAATCCAGATGGCTTCTAACCTGCGTCGGGACGGCCGGATTCGAACCGACGACCCCTTGACCCCCAGTCAAGTGCGCTACCAAGCTGCGCCACGTCCCGATGCTCCCGCGTGGTCTCCCCTGCGGCAGCCGGTACAGCTTAGCGCAGGTTCCTCACGCCGTCCGCACAGGCCCCACCGGCCCCGTAGGGTTCCTCGCCCCTGCGGGCGGCGTGACCGACCGCACCACCGCTAAGGCGTCCTAGGAAGATAGGTGGGCGGGTGTGACTGATCCACTCGGGGTCCATGAAGGCGGGGTGTCCACGCGGGTCGGTTGGGCCGACTTCAATGAAGTCGAGTGGATCAAGCAAGCAAGGCGGGTGGGGCGGGATGATTCCCAAAAGACGCGGGCCGGGTCGAGGAATCTCGACCCGGCCCGTTGACGGATCCGGTGGTCAGCCGTGCGCCTTGCCGCGGCCGCCGGGGCCGACCTTCTTGCGCGGGCGTACCGAGATCTCGATGGGGCTGCCCTCGAAGCCGAACTCCTCGCGCAGCTTGCGCTCGACGAACCGCTGGTAGCCGGCGTCCAGCGGCCCGGTGGTGAAGAGCACGAAGCGCGGCGGGGCCGCGCCGGCCTGGGTGGCGAAGAGGATGCGCGGTGCCCGACCGCCTCGCACCGGGTGCGGGGTGGCCTGCACGAGCGCCGTGAGCCACTGGTTGAGCCGCGACGTCGGGATCCGGGTCTCCCAGCTGTCGAGGGCCGTGTGCAGCGACGACGCCAGTTTGTCGACCGCGCGGCCGGTCAGCGCCGACAGGTTGAGCCGGATCGCCCAGGGAATCCGGCGCAGCTCCCGGTCGATCTCCTTGTCCAGGTAGTACCGGCGGTCGGCGTCGACCAGGTCCCACTTGTTGAAGGCGATCACCAGGGCCCGGCCGGCCTCGGTGACCATCGACAGGATCCGCTGGTCCTGCTCGCTGATCGGCTCGCTCGCGTCGAGCAGCACCACAGCGACCTCGGCCGCCTCGATGGCCGAGGCGGTACGCAGGCTCGCGTAATACTCGGTGCCGCTGGCCTTGCCGACCCGCTTGCGCAGCCCGGCCGTGTCGACCAGGTGCCAGGTCTCGCCGCCGATCTGCACCAGGCTGTCCACCGGGTCGACGGTGGTGCCGGCGACCGAGTCGACAACCGCCCGCTGCTCACCCGAGAAGCGGTTCAGCAGGCTGGACTTGCCCACGTTCGGTCGGCCGACCAGCGCCACCCGGCGTGGGCCGCGCGGGCCGTGCTCGACGATCGCCGGGGCCTCGGGCAACGCCTCCATGATCGCGTCGAGCAGGTCGCCGGAGCCTCGGCCGTGCAGGGCGGAGACCGGGATCGGCTCGCCCAGGCCGAGCGACCAGAGCGAGGTCGACTCCATCTCGATGGAGGTGTTGTCCGCCTTGTTCGCCACCAGGATGACCGGCTTGGCGCTGCGCCGCAGCATCTTCACCGCGGCCTCGTCCACATCGGTCGAACCGACCATCGCGTCGACCACGAAGAGCACCACGTCCGCGGTCGCCACGGCCGTCTCGGCCTGCGCGGCGATCGCCGCCGCCCGGTCCTTCGCGTCCGGTTCCCACCCGCCGGTGTCCACAACGGTGAACGCCCGGCCGGCCCACTGGGCGTCGTACGGAACCCGGTCCCGGGTCACCCCGGGGACGTCCTCGACGACCGCCTGCCGACGGCCGATGATCCGGTTGACCAGCGTCGACTTGCCCACGTTCGGTCGGCCGACGACCGCCACCACCGGCTGCGGACCGGTGGGCTCCTCAGTGGCGAGGTCCGGCTCCCGCAGCTCGACCCAACCGCCCGGCTCGCTCATGCCACGCCCCGCTCGGTGAGCAGGGTGTGCAACTGCTGGACTACCTCGTCGATGCCCAGCTCGGTGGTGTCCAGCACGACCGCGTCCGACGCCTGCTGCAGCGGCGAGGTCCGGCGGGTCGAGTCCAGGCGGTCCCGGCGGGCCAGATCGGCGGCGGTGACCGCCGCGTCGGTGGCGTCCTCGGCGCTGCGCCGGGCCGCCCGGGCCGCCTCGGACGCGGTCAGGTAGACCTTCAGGTCGGCGTCCGGCGCCACCACGGCGCCGATGTCCCGGCCCTCGACCACGATCCGGCCGGCGTTCACGATCATCTCCTGCTGACGGGCGACGAGCAGCGCGCGGACGGCCGGCACGGCCGCCACGGCGGAGACCGCCTGGGTCACCCCGGGGCCGCGGATCTCCGCGTCCACGCTGACACCGTCAGCGGTCACGCCGTACCCCTGCGGGTCGGTGCCGATGCGCAGGTCCACCTCCTGGGCGACCTTGGCCACGGCCTCCGCGTCGGAGAGGTCGACGCCGGAGCGCAGCACGGCCCAGGTGATCGCCCGGTACATCGCCCCGGTGTCCAGGTAGCGGGCACCGAGTCCGGCGGCCAGCCGCCGGGAGACGGTGGACTTTCCCGAACCGGACGGCCCGTCCACAGCGACCACGCACCGCCCGGTCCGCTCGTTTTCCTCCACCGTCGTCCTCCTCAGCCCGTACCTCACGGATCGCCGGCCTTCCGGCGCCGTGAGCGGATGTTCCTGGTCAATGATGCCCGCCGCTCCGAGCGGAGCGCGCGCGACGCCGCCGGGCGCGACCCGCGCCACCGCGCGACCGTCACCCGACCGCCACGGAGCCTACCGGCAGCCGTACCCCGTCCGGCGGGGTCAGTCACCCACCGCCTTGAACAGCGCTGCCACCTCGGCGTTGGTGAGTCGCCGGGTCCGCCCGGCGCGCAGGTCACCGAGGCGGATCGGCCCGATCGAGGTACGAATCAGCCGGGACACCGGGTGTCCGACCTCGCCCAGGATGCGCCGGACGATGTGCTTGCGCCCTTCGTGCAGGGTCAGCTCCACCTGGGCGCTACGCCCCAGCGTGTCCACCACCCGGAAGGAGTCGACCTTCGCGGGGCCGTCCTCCAGCTCCACCCCGGCCATCAGCCGCTTGCCGAGGTTGCGCGGAATCGGCCCGGCCACCTCACAGAGGTACGTCTTGGGCACCCCGTACGAGGGGTGCATGAGCCGGTGCGCCAGCGTCCCGTCGTTGGTGAGCAGCAGCAGGCCCTCGCTGTCGGCGTCGAGCCGCCCGACGTGGTAGACGCGCTGCTCGACCCGGTTGCCGAGGAAGTCGGCGAGCGCGGTGCGACCCTTCTCGTCCGCCATCGTGGAGACGACGCCGCGCGGCTTGTTCATGGCCAGGTAGACGAGGCGGGTGTCGGTGACCACCCGTTCCCCGTCGACGAAGATCACGGCGGTGGTCGGGTCGACCTTGTCGCCGAGCTGCGCGACCTGCCCGTTCACCGTGACCCGGCGGCGGAAGATCAGGTCCTCGCAGGCGCGCCGGGAACCCACGCCGGCGGCGGCGAGCACCTTCTGCAGGCGCTCGGCGTCCTCCGGGACGTCGGTGCGGGTGGTGCGGTCATCGCGTGGCATCGCTCAGCTCTTCCACATCATCGGGCAGGAACGGCGCGAGCGGCGGCAGCTCGTCGACCGTGTTCAAGCCCAGCTTCTCCAGGAACAGGGTGGTGGTGCGGTAGAGGAAGGCGCCGCTCTCAGGCTCGCTTCCGCACTCCTCCACCAGGCCGCGGGTGACCAGGGTACGGATCACCCCGTCACAGTTGACACCCCGGATGGCCGAGATCCGCGAGCGGGTGACGGGCTGCTTGTAGGCGACCACGGCGAGGGTCTCCAGCGCAGCCTGGGTCAGCCGTACCGACTGCCCCTCCAACACGAACCGTTCCACGTACCCGGCGTATTCCGGCCGGGTGTAGAGACGCCAGCCACCGGCCGCCCGGCGCAGCTCGAAGCCGTACCCGGAGGCCGTGTAGCCGGCGGCGATCTGGTCGAGCATCGCGCCGACGCGGGCCGGCGGCTGCTCCAGCACCTCGGCCAGGGTCGCCTCGGCGACCGGCTCGTCCACCACCAGCAGGATCGCCTCGAGCGCCCCACGCAGCTCGGCGTCGTCCAGCTCCGGTGCGGGCTCCGGGGCCACCACCACCCGCCGCCGAGCCCCCGGCTGCTTCTTGGGTACGCGACCAGCCGCCCCCTCCCCCGCCACGCCCCCGACACCGGCGTCGGTGTCGGTGTCGGTGTCGGTGTCCTGCGCGATCTTGGAAACTCGCGGCCCCTCCACGGGCACCGCGTTTCCAAGATCCACCGCCTCCGCCTCCGCTGCCGCGTCGGCGTCGGCGTCGGCGTCGGCATCGGCGTCGACTGCGGTGTCCTGCGCGATCTTGGAAACACTCGGCCCCTCTGGGGGCGTTTCGGTTCCAAGATCTTCCTGGCGGGGCTGTTCGTCGCCCGTTTGCCGGGGTGGGGTGGGGCGTTGCCAGGGCGGGACCCAGGCGGCGGCCTGGTCGGCCAGTGAGTTGCGGGACTCCTCGTTGCTCATCGCGTCAATCCTCGCTCGTGCCCACGTCGCGGCTGCCGGTCGGGCCGGCCTCGGGATCCCCGGCGGCGGCAGGTGCTGCGGCCGGAGCGCCGACTTCGGCAGGCGCTGTGGCCAGGGTGCCAGGTCCGGCAGGCGCGGTAGCCGGGGCGCCGACTTCGGCAGGCGCTGTGGCCAGGGTGCCAGGTCCGGCAGGCGCGGTAGCCGGGGCGCCAGGCCCGGCGAGTGCGGTAGCCGGGGCATCAGGGCCGGCCGGCACGGTGGCCGGGGCGCCAGGCCCGGCGGGTGCGGTAGCCGGAGCGGGTGCTGCGGCCGGGGTGCCGGGTTCGGCGGGGGTGCCGGCGTA
This sequence comes from Micromonospora musae, assembly GCF_003626545.1. Lineage (NCBI taxonomy): Bacteria > Bacillati > Actinomycetota > Actinomycetes > Micromonosporales > Micromonosporaceae > Micromonospora > Micromonospora musae. The sequence goes on along the minus strand of NZ_RAZS01000010.1, from coordinate 29,965 downwards.
CTCGTCGATCTGCAGGTCCGGACCGCCGTCGGCGGGACCCGTCCAGCGGACGGTCAACTCGTCGAGCGCCTGCTCCTGGACGAAGGCCACCAGCCCCTCCCGGTAGAGCTCCAGCAGGGCCAGGAACCGGGCCACCACCTCCAGGGTGGCCTCGCAGTCGGCGCAGAGCGTCGAGAAGGTGGCGGTGCCCGCCCGGCGCAGCCGATCGCTGATGATCGCCGCGTGCTCGCGGACGCTGACCCGGACCATGTGCACGTGGGCGATGGAGACCTCGGGCGTCGGCTTCGGCGTCATCGCCCGGATGACGAGGGTACGCAGCCGCTCCGCGCCGATGCCGAGCACGAGCTCGGGCAGCGCCTCGGCGTACCGGGGTTCGAGGGAGACCGCTCGCGGATACCGCCGGCCGCCCACCGCCTCCAGGTCGGCGATGTGCGCGGCGGCCTCCTTGTACGCCTTGTACTGCAGCAGCCGGGCGAAGAGCAGGTCCCGCGCCTCCAGGAGGGCGAGATCCTCCTCGTCCTCCACGTCGGCGGCGGGCAGCAGCCGGGCCGCCTTCAGATCCAGCAGGGTCGCGGCGATGAGCAGGAACTCGCTCGCCTCGTCCAGGTCCCACTGGTCGCCCATGGCCCGGATGTAGGCGATGAACTCGTCGGTGACCTGGTGCAGGGCCACCTCGGTGACGTCCAGCTTGTGTTTGCCGATGAGCTGCAGCAGCAGGTCGAACGGCCCGGTGAAGTTCGCCAGCCGGACGGTGAAACCACCGCTCTCCCCCGACGACTCACCCTCCGACGCCACCTCCGGCGACGACGACTCACCCTCAGGGACCGACGACGACGCACCCTCCGGCGCCGACGACGACGCACCCTCCGGCTCGGAGGACCCGGCCGACGGGAGCGCGCCCCCCGACTCCGGCTCACCCTCCGACGACCCGGCCGACGGCCCCGGTACGGACTCCGGCGATTCCGCCTCCCCCGAGGGCCGATCTCGCGGCGCACCGGACGCGGCGGCGCCGGGGCGGGCGGCGGACCCGGACGGCGGCTGCTCGGGCGCGGCAGGCTGGTCGAGGGGCGGGGCGGTCACCCGACGACCGTAGTTGACGGGGCGCGAAAGAGCACCGGCACCTACCGCTCGGCCTGCGCGGCGATCACCTCGCGGGCCAACTGGCGGTAGTTGCGCGCGCCGGACGAGGCCGGGTCGAGCGTGGTGATCGGAGCACCCGCGACTGTCGACTCGGGGAACTTGACCGTCTTGGTGATCACCGTCTGGTAGACCTTGTCGCCGAACGCCTCCACGACCCGCTGGAGCACCTGACGGCAGTGGGTGGTGCGGCTGTCATACATGGTGGCGAGGATGCCCTCGAGCTCCAGGTCGAAGTTGAGCCGCTCGCGGACCTTGTCGATGGTGTCGAGCAGCAGCGCCACCCCGCGCAGGCTGAAGAACTCGCACTCCAGCGGGATGAGCACGCCGTGCGCGACGGTCAGCGCGTTGATGGCCAGCAGGCCCAGCGACGGCTGGCAGTCGATCAGGATGTAGTCGTACTCCTTGCGCACCGAGCGCAGCACCCGGGCCAGGGCCATCTCGCGGGCGACCTCGTTGACCAGCTGGATCTCGGCGGCGGAGAGGTCGATGTTGGCCGGCAGCAGGTGCAGCCCCGCCACGTCCGTCTTGATCAGGACATCCTCGGCCGTGACGTCGTCCTGCATGAGCAGGTTGTAGACCGACAGGTCGAGGTTGTGCGGGTTGACCCCGAGCCCGACCGAGAGCGCGCCCTGCGGGTCGAAGTCGACGAGCAGCACCTTGCGGCCGTACTCGGCGAGGGCGGCACCCAGGTTGATCGTCGTCGTGGTCTTGCCGACGCCGCCCTTCTGGTTCGCCATCGCGATGATCCGGGCCGGTCCGTGCCGGTCGGTGGGCATCGGCTCGGGGATCGGCTTGCGCATCGTGTAGGCGGCGGGATCTGCCGGTCCGAGGTCGTTGCCGAGCGCGGCCTGCTGCTCACGGAGTTCCGACGTCCACGTCTCGGCACGGTCCTCGTTGCCAGCCATGTCCTCGTTGCCCCCTCCCGACAGCCACCCGGCGTCGGAGCCCTCCGACGTCCTTCGCGGCGCCGCTGCGCGCCCCGGCCCGAGAACTCCAGGCGATCCGCGCCGATGCCGACTGTACGCCACCGGCCAGCAGGCGGTTCATTACCCGTTCGGCGTGTCGGGCGGGGCCCGGCCCGACCTGCGCGACGGTCAGCCGCGGGCCCGTGGATGGGCCGTGGCGTACACCTCGCGCAACCGTTCGACGGTGACGAGTGTGTACACCTGGGTGGTGGTCACCGAGGCGTGACCGAGCAGTTCCTGCACCACCCGCACGTCCGCGCCGCCGTCGAGCAGGTGGGTGGCGTACGAGTGGCGCAGCGTGTGCGGGGAGACGGCGGCCGGGCCGTCGACCGGCAGCCCGGCCCGTTCGGCGGCCCGGCGCAGGATCGTCCAGGCCCCCTGCCGGGAGAGCGGACCGCCGCGCGCGTTCAGGAAGACCCCGGAGCTTCCCCGCCCGGCCCTGGCCAGCGTCGGCCGGGCCCGCACCAGGTAGGCCCGGAGCGCCTCGACCGCGTACCCGCCGACGGGCACGAGCCGGGTTCGGCCGCCCTTGCCGCGCAGCAGCACCGTGCCCTCGTCCGGGTCCACATCGTCCACCGCGGCGCCGACCGCCTCGGAGATCCGCGCCCCGGTGCCGTACAGGAACTCCAGCAGCGCCCGGTCGCGCAGCACGAGCGGCGCCGCCGCGCCGGTCACGGCGGCGGGGCCGGCGGTCTCCAGCAACCGGAGCACGTCCTCGACCGACAGGGCGCGGGGCAGCCGACGCGGCGGCGTCGGCGGGCGGACGTCCCGGCTCGGGTCGGCGCCGGCCAGCCCTTCGCGCAGCGCGAAGCGGTGCAGTCCACGCACTGCGCTGGCGGCGCGGGCCGCCGAGGAGACGGCCAGTGGCGGATGGTCGTCGTCTCCGCCGCGCAGCCGGGCCAGGTGCGATTCGACGACGCCGGCGCCGACCGACGCGAGGTCGGTGACGCCGGCATCGGCGAGGGTCGCCAGGTAGCGCTCCAGATCGCGGCGATACGAGGCGAGCGTGTTCGCCGACAGTCCTCGTTCGACGGTGAGGTGGTCGAGGTAGCCGCGTACGGCACGACGCAGGGCCGGCGCGGGCTCCACGCCCGCGCCGGCCCGCTCCGCCGTTGCGCTCAGACCGTCGCCTCGTCAGGCGAGCACGTCGGCCAGCGGGAGGACGCCCATGCCGTGCGCCTCGGCCACCGGGCCGTACGTGACCTGACCGTCGTGGGTGTTCAGGCCCAGCGCCAGCGCCGGGTCGCGGCGCAGCGCCTCCCGCCAACCCTGGTTCGCCAGCTCCAGGGCGTACGGCAGGGTGACGTTGGTCAGCGCGTACGTGCTGGTGTGCGGCACCGCGCCGGGCATGTTCGCCACGCAGTAGAAGATCGAGTTGTGCACCCGGTACGTCGGCTCCGCGTGCGTGGTGGGCCGGGAGTCCTCGAAGCAACCGCCCTGGTCGATCGAGATGTCGACGAGCACGCTGCCCGGCTTCATCCGGGAGACCAGCTCGTTGGAGATCAGCGTCGGGGCCTTGGCGCCGGGCACCAGCACCGCGCCGATGACCAGGTCCGCGTCGAGCACGGCGCGCTCGACCTCGTACGCGTTGGAGGCGACCGTCTGCAGGTGGCCCCGGTAAATGGCGTCGGCCTGGCGCAGCCGCCCGACGTTCTTGTCCAGCAGCAGCACCTCGGCCTGCAGGCCGAGCGCGATGGCCGCGGCGTTCATGCCGGACACGCCGGCGCCGATGACCACGGTCTTGGCCGCGTACACGCCGGAGACGCCACCCATGAGGATGCCGCGCCCGCCGCCCTGCGCCTGCAGGTGGTACGCGCCGACCTGCGGGGCGAGCCGGCCGGCCACCTCGGACATCGGGGCGAGCAGGGGCAGCGACCGGTCCGGCAGCTCCACCGTCTCGTACGCGATGCCGGTCACCTTGCGGTCCAGCAGCGCGTCGGTGCACTCCTTGGACGCGGCCAGGTGCAGGTAGGTGAAGAGCACCTGCCCCTCGCGCATCCGGTGGTACTCCTCGGCGACCGGCTCCTTGACCTTGAGCACCAGCTCGGCGGTCTCCCACACCTCGTCGGCGGTGGCCAGGATCTTGGCGCCGGCCGCGGCGAAGTCGTCGTCGCTGATGCTGGAGCCGACGCCGGCACCGGCCTCGACGAAGACCTGGTGACCGCTGCGGACGAACTCGTTGACGCCCGCCGGCGTGATCGCCACGCGGTACTCGTGGTTCTTGACCTCGCGTGGGATTCCGACCTTCACGATGCAGACACCTCTCTTCGGGGCGGCGCGCTCCCCCGACTGCGCGGTGCGCGACGGCCCCATTGCCGCCGCGGTCCACCGGTCCCGCCGGCGGCAGTCTAGGCGCGCCGTGGCCCCGATCGGGCCAGCAGAGTGACATCCGGTGCCGCAGCCCGCTGACGGACTGTCAGGTGTCGACCCGGGTCGGCGGTGGATGTCGGCATCAGCCGTCAGGACAGTGTTCGGTCCTCATCGTCCCATCACCGGGGTGCCGCTGCGGACAGGACGGCTGTGGATCACTAGGGTGTCCGCTCATGACCACTCCTCCTTACCAGCCCGGGTACCCCCAGGGACCCGGATATCCCCAGGGCGTTTCCGACAAGAGCAAGGTTGTGGCCGGCATCCTCGGCATCCTGCTCGGCACGTTCGGTGCCGGTCGGTTCTACACCGGCCACACCAAGATCGCAGTCCTCCAGCTCGTCGTGAGCTTCGTGACCTGCGGTCTGGGCGCCCTCTGGGGCCTCATCGACGGCATCCTGATCCTGGTCAACGGCGGTACCGACGGGCAGGGTCGCCCGCTGCGCGACTGACACCCGGCGAAAGGAAAGGGGCCGTGCGGCGTACCGCACGGCCCCTTCTCATTGCGAAACTCCCGGGTCAGCGCACCAGCGGCGCATCCGCCCTCCGCAGCAGCGACCAGCCGGCGTCGCGGGCCCGAGCCGCGGCGAGCAGCCCGGCCACGCAGGACGCGTTGGTGATCTCACCGGCCAGCACCATGGCGACCGCCTCGTCCAGGTCGATCCGTACGACCTGCAGGTCGGCCTCCTCGTCGCGCCGCTCGTGCCGCTGCTCGGGCGGCACGTCGGCCAGGTCCCGGGCCAGGAAGACCCGGACCAGTTCGTTGGTGAACCCCGGCGAGCTGTGCAGGTCGACCAGCACGTCCATCCGCCCGGCGGTCAGGTCCGCCTCCTCGGCCAGTTCCCGCGCCGCCGCGGCGGGCAGGTCCTCACCGGAGACGTCCATCAGCCCGGCGGGCAGTTCCCACAGGTGCCGCCCGACCGGATGCCGGTACTGCCGGATCAGCACGACCTGGCCGGCGTCGTCGAGCGCCACCACGGCCACCGCGCCGACGTGCCGGACGATGTCGCGCAGCCCGGTTCCGCCGCCCGGCATGGTCACCTCCTCGGTGACCACGTCGAAGATCCGGCCGGACCAGCGCTGCTGGCGGGAACGGACCTCGTAGCGGTGCTCGACGGCGCTCACGACGACGACGCCGCCTTCGCCGCGGCCCCGTTGCGGGCCGCCTGCTCGGCGGCGGGCGCGTCCAGGTCGACCGGGAGCTGGTCGGCCTGGGAGTAGGTGATCGCGGCCTTGACGAACGAGGCGAAGAGCGGGTGCGGTCGGGTCGGCCGGCTCTTCAGCTCCGGGTGGGCCTGGGTGGCGACGAAGAACGGGTGGACCTTGCGGTCGAGTTCGATGAACTCGACGAGGCGGCCGTCCGGGGAGGTGCCGGAGATGCGCAGGCCGGCCTTGGTGAGCTTGTCGCGGTAGGCGTTGTTCACCTCGTAGCGGTGCCGGTGTCGCTCGCTGATCTCGGTGGAACCGTACGCTTCGGCGACGATGGAACCGTCGGTGAGCTTCGCCGGGTACGCGCCCAGGCGCATGGTGCCGCCCAGGTCGCCCTTGCCGGCGACGATGTCCTGCTGGTCGGCCATCGTGGCGATCACCGGGTGGCGGGCGTTCTCGTCGAACTCCAGGCTGTTCGCGGCGTCGAGGCCGGCCAGGTGCCGGGCCACGTCGATCGTCATGCACTGCAGGCCGAGGCAGAGCCCGAGCAGCGGGATGCGGTTGTCCCGGGCGTACCGGGAAGCGCCGATCTTGCCCTCGATGCCGCGGACCCCGAACCCACCCGGGATCACGATGCCGTCCACGCCCGCGAGGGCGGCAGCCGCCCCGGCCGGGGTCACGCACTCGTCGCTGGGCACCCACCGCAGCTGCACCCGCGCCCGGTGACCGAACCCGGCCGCCCGGATCGCCTCACTGACCGACAGGTACGCGTCCGGCAGGTCGACGTACTTGCCGACCAACGCGACGGTCACCGTGTGCCGCGGCTGGTGCACCCGCTCCAGCAGGTCGTCCCAGCTGGCCCAGTCCACGTCCCGGAACGACAACCCGAGCCGGCGCACCACGTACGCGTCCAGGCCCTCACGGTGCAGCACCTTCGGAATGTCGTAGATGCTCGGCGCGTCCGGAGCGGCGGTGACCGCCTCCCGGTCCACGTCGCAGTACAGCGACAGCTTCTCCTTCACCTTGTCCGGGATGTCCCGGTCGCAGCGCAGCACCAGCGCGTCGGGCTGGATACCGATGCTGCGCAGCTGCGCCACCGAGTGCTGCGTCGGCTTCGTCTTCAACTCCCCCGACGGCGCCAGGTACGGCACCAGCGACACGTGCAGGTAGAAGCAGTTGTCCCGGCCCAGGTCGTGGCGGACCTGCCGGATCGCCTCCAGGAACGGCAGCGACTCGATGTCACCGACCGTGCCACCCACCTCGGTGATCACCACGTCCGGCACCTGGCCGTCGGCGTCCGGGTCGGCCATCCCCAGGATCCGCGCCTTGATCTCGTTGGTGATGTGCGGGATCACCTGCACCGTGTCACCCAGATACTCGCCGCGCCGCTCCTTCGCGATCACCTCCGAGTAGACCTGCCCGGTGGTGACGTTCGCCTTGCCGGAGAGCGCCCGGTCGAGGAACCGCTCGTAGTGCCCCACGTCGAGGTCGGTCTCGGCGCCGTCCTCGGTGACGAAGACCTCACCGTGCTGGAACGGGTTCATCGTCCCCGGATCCACGTTCAGGTACGGGTCGAGCTTCTGCATCACCACGCGAAGCCCACGCGCGGTGAGCAGATTGCCGAGACTGGAGGCGGTCAACCCCTTACCCAGCGAGGAGGCGACGCCCCCGGTGACGAAAATGTGCCTGGTCGTCCGTGCTGAAGGGGCCAAGGCCTGCTCCCGTGTCGTCCGTAGCGGTCGTGCAGAACGCCGAGCCGATCAGCAAAGTGATCACGCGATCCACGGGATTCCACGGTAACACCTCGACGGCGGGGGGAAGCAGCCCGTACCGAGGTCACCGGCCGACGCCGGAGCGCCGGAGCACGGTCGGTCAGCGGGTGGTCACCTGGCGCGACGTACCCGGCGTCGGTCGTGGTCCCGGAACCGTCCCCGGCCGGTCGGCGCGGGCCTCTCCCGGCTCCGCGGCCTCGCCCACGTTCCCGGCCGAGGCGGCCGTAGCTTCCGGGGCGGCGCCACCGGCCGGCCCGTCCGACGTCGCCGTCCCGGACGGGGCGGATCCGGCGCCCCGGCTGCCGGTCGTACCACCCGCGCCGCTCGGTCCACCGTCGCCGAGCGGCCCGTCGCCGCCGGTGCCGCCGCCACCGTCGGCGCCCGGCCCGTCCTCGCCGGCCACCCCCGAGCCCACCGGGCGGGGACGGCCGGTGGCCGGCACGGTCCGGTCGGTCGAGTGATCCAGCACCCGCAGTGCGGCGAGCGCCGCCATCGGCACCACCAGCGCGGCCGCGGCGCCCGCCACGTCCAGCGCCACGCTGCCGAGCACACCGCCGATGACGGCCGCCACCGCCGTGCCGGCCATCGCCGCCCGCATCGCCGGGTAGATGCCGAAGAGCCGCATCAGCCCACCCCAGGGCTGCAGCAGGGCGAACCACACCAGCAGCGCGCCGGCCAGGGCCAGCACGGTCAGCGGACTGCTCACCAGCGTGTCGAAGTTGGCGGTGCTGAAGCGGTGCAGGGTGAGCCCGCCGGTGCCGTCGCCGAAGGCGGCCAGGAAACGGCCCAGGCTGCCCCGCTCCACCGCCGGACGGCGCAGGTCCAGCACCGCGAGACCGATGGTGACCCCGAGCGCCGCCATCACCGCCCAGGCCAGGCGGCTCACCGTCAGCCAGCCACCGGCGCTGATCACCGCCGCGACGCTCAGCCCGGCGGTCAACGCGATCGCCCCGATCGGGTCGGCGCCGAGGTACGGGCTGCCGATGATCACCACGGCGAGGCCGGTGACCCCCACCATCACCGCCGGCCGCCAGCCCCGGCGTACCTGCTGGGCGAGCCAGCCCGCGCTCAGCAACGCGGCGGCCAGGAAGACCCCCAGCCCGACGGTGCCGAGCCCCGCGTACCGGCCGCCCGCCTGCGCCGAGTAGCCGACCACCCCGTTGAGCTGCAGCCGCGCCCCGGTCAGCACGTCGACACCCACGACGAGCGCGGTGAGCCCGGCGACCACGCCCAACGGTCCGAGGGTGCTGTGGTAACCCCGCGCGAACCGGACCGTGGCGGTGCCGGCGACCACCAGCAGGGCGGTCACCCCGGCGAACGTCAGGCCGGGCCGCTCCGCCCGCCACCACGGCACCGCGTCGGCGAGCAGCGCGGCCGGCACCGCGAGCGCAGCGGCGACGAGGAGCAGCTCCACCACCGCCACCACCCGCTGCGGGACCGGCGCCGGACCGTGCGGGCCGGCGTGCCGGCGGGCCCTGCGCAGCAGCGGCAGCACCACCACGGCCAGCAGCATCAGGGCCGCGGCGAGCAGCGTGTAGAACCAGGCGGCGACGCCCCGCTGGTTCGCCGCCTCCCGCTCGGCGTCCAGCGGCTTGGCGATCGCGTCGGCCAGGTCGGGACGACCGTCGACCGCGAAGGCCGGGCGTCCCACGAAGAGCCGCTCCGGCATCGGGCGGCCCAGCGCGGCCAGCGCCGTCGGCGCCAGGTCGACGAGCTGCAGGTACCCGTCGCGACCGGTGGTCGCCGAGGTCAGCCAGCCCCGCTCCCAGCCCGGGCCGTCGGCCACCGCCACGTGCAGCCGGGCCGACCGGTCGGTGTCCGACACCCCGGCGACCACCACCAGCGAGTGCGGCGGACGGGCGGCGAGCACCCGGGCCAGCTGCGCGTCGGCGGTACGGGCCGCCGCCGCCCGCTGCTCCTTGGTGTTGCCCGTTACGGTGCCGAGGTCGACGATGCTGAGCACGCACGAGCCGAGCAGTGCGGTCGGGTCGTCCGGCAGCGCCGGCGCGTACCGGTCCACCCGGCCGAACGGACGGGCGGCGGCCACGGCCGCGCCGGGACCGACCGCCACCGAACAGCGCACCGACTCGGCGAGCGATCCGGGCACGGCGCCCCAGGGCAGCTGTTCCTGGTTGTAATGGACCACGCTCTCCTGCTCGGGCAGGTTCGCCCCGGTGCCATCGGGCCGCTCCACCGCCACCGTCCGTGGCGGGCAACTGCCGGCGGGCCGGTTGCCGTTCCACGAGGCGAAGCTGCCCGCACCGAGGGTCAACCAGCCGTCCTCCGGGCAGGTGGGGCGGTGCGCCGAGCGGACCGAGAGGGAGCCGATCGAGCCCCGCTCGGCCATCCGCCACAGCGTGGGGGTGGTCCGCGGGTCCACGTCCTCCCAGCGCAGGCCGGCGACCCCGGCGACGACCACGAAGTCGGCGGTGCGGGGCGGGGCGCTGCGCTGCGGCCGCGCCGCGAGCGCCGTGACGCCGAGCACCACCACCAGCAGGCTCAGCACGACGGGGGCGAGTCGGCGCAGCATCAGCGCGATCCCGTCCCGGGTGCGTCGACGTCCGCGCCGGCGGGGCCGGGGCGGGCGGTCAGCTCGGCGTAGAGCGCCGCCAGGGTGGCGACGGTGTCCGCCTCGGTGGGCCAGGTGGCCGCGTGCTCCGCACCGCGGCGACCCAGTTCGGCCCGGCGGTCCGGGTCGTCGAGGAGGTCCCGCACCGCGGCGTCGATCGCGTCAACGTCGCCGGGAGGCACCAGCGACGCCGCGTCGCCGACGAGGTCCGGCAGGCCGCCGACCGCGGTCGCCACCAGAGGTATGCCGGCGCGCAGCGCCTCCTGCGCGAAGAGCTGGCGGGCCTCCCAGTCGCTGGAGACCACGGCGAGGTCGGCGCCGGCGAGCAGGTCCGACACGTCGGTGCGGTGACCGAGCAGGGTCACCGGCGCCCGCTGCGCGGAGATCCGCGCGGCCAGCGGCAGGTACGCCGGACCGCTACCGGCGATCACCACGACCGGCGCCGGGTCGCGGGACCGCCAGCGCGCCGCCGCGTCGATCAACACGTCGTACCGCTTCTGCGGGTGCAGCCGGCCGACCGAGAGGATGAGGGGCTGCTCGGCCCGGACGCCGAACTCGGCGCGGACCGCGGCCCGGCGGCGGCGCGGGGCCGGCAACGTGGGGGCCGCGACCGGGGCCAGCCGGGCGTCGGCGGCGCCGAGCGCGGCGGCACGGTCGACCAGGTCGGCGGAGGCGCCGAGCGCGACCCGGGCACCACGAGCGACGATCCGCTCGACGAGCCGGGAGAGGGCGCCGCGCACACCGCCGGCGAGGACCGCGTTGTGCCAGGTGACCACGACGGGCGCCGCCGGCCGGGCGAGCACCGCGACCAGCCCCGCGCGCAGGCCGTGCGCGTGCACCACGTCCACCGGCGTGCCGGCCAGGGCGCGGCGCAGGGCGGCGACCGCCCGGGCGTCGCCCGGGGTGGGCTTGGCGGGGATCTCGACCGGCTGGAAACGTGCGCCGACGCCGGTGAAGTCGAACTGCTCCTGGGTGGCGGCCGGCCCGCAGACCAGCACCGTGGCGCCCCCGGCGGCGAGCCCGCGGGCCACCGACCGGACGTGCTGACCCACGCCACCGGTGCTGGAGGCGAGCAGCAGCGCCACGCTGCCCGGCCAGCCGGGTGTCGGTTCCGTCGCCGCGCTCACCCGGACACCGTCTCCTTCCCGTCACCCCGCTCCGGAGGGCTGCCGTCCTGTTCCCGTGCCGTGCCCGCGCTCTCCCGCCCACCGCCGCGCCGCAGGCGTCGCAGCACCCCGGCGAGCAGCGGTCGGACGGCCTGCCGGTCGACGAGCCAGACCACGGTGAGGAACACGACGCCGACCAGAACTCCGGACAGCATGCCCTGACCGAGTGCCGCCCCGACCGTCGGGGTGCCGTCGCCCGGCGTGTCGAGCCAGCGGAGCACGCCCACGCCGGCCAAGGCCCCGGCGAGCCCGCCGAGCAGCCCGGCCACCGCCGCCCGGGGCGTCCCGGCCAGCGCCGCGGAGCCCGCCGTGCGCCGCACCGCGACGACCAGCAGGCCGCCGAGCAGCAGCATCCCGACCGAGTTGGCCAACGCCACCGCCAACACCCGGTCCCCGGTGGGCAGGAGCGCGGCCAGCGGAAGTGCCGTGACCGGTACGGCCAGCCAGCCCACGGTGATCGCCGCGGTGGCCGGCCGGGTCGCCCCGCGGGCGTAGAGGGCGCGCGAAAGCACCGCGAAGAGGCCGTACCCGATCAGCCCCGGCGCGAATCCGGTGATGGCCGCCGCCGTCGAACCGGGATCCGCGCGATAGAAGAAGGCACCGATCGGCCCGGCGGTGCCGGCCAGCGCCGCCGCGCCGAGACAGCTGAACAGCAGCACACCCCGGACGGTCGATGACAACGTCTCCCGGAACCGCTGCTCGTCCCCGCCGGCCGACGCGGCGGCGAGCGTCGGGTACGCGGCGACGGCCAACGGCACCGCGAGCACCGCCCACGGCAGCAGGTACATCGTCTGAGCCAGGTTGAACACCTGCGGCGAGCCGGTCGGGCCGCCGGAGACCCGTTTGAGCACCACCACGAGGGCCAGCTGCTGGGCGGTGACGGTGACCGCCCCGGCCACCGCGAGCGCCCGGATCCGCGCCCGTGCGTCCGGCGCGAAGGCGTAACCCGGGCGTATGCGCAGGCGTAGCCCCCGCAGCGGGATGAGCAGTGACAGCGACAGCACCACCACTCCCAGCGTGGTGCCGCCCGACAGGATCAGCTCGCCCCCGCGACTCGCCTCTCCGATGCTCGCTCCGCGCCCCTGTGTGCCGACGAAACCGAGGTAGACCACGATCACCGTCAGGCTGGACAGCAGCGGCGCGATCACCGGCCACGCGAACCGGCGGTGCGCCTGGAGCACACCGGTGAGCACGATCCCGATGCCGTAGAGCGGCAACTGCGGGGCGAAGACCTGCAGCATTCGGGCGCCGGTGGCGAGTTCGGCGTCGGTGCGTCCCTCGCTGACCAGTCCCACGATCGGGCCGGCGAAGACCGCGACCAGCACGGCCAGCGGCACCAGCAGGGTGACCGTCCAGGTGAGCAGGGCGCCCGTGGTGGCGGCCACCGCCCGCCGGTCACCGGCGGCGATCGGCCCGGCGAGCATCGGTACGACCAGGCTCGCCAGGGCCCCACCGGCGACGATCTCGAAGATGATGTTCGGGACCGTGTTGGCGATCACGTACATGTCGCCCAGGTCGCTCTTGTCCATTACCCAGGTGAAGACGGCCGTGCGGCCGAAGCCCGCCAGGCGGCTGACCACGGTGAGGACGGCGATGAGCGCGGCTGCTCCGGCCACCCGGCCGGCGCCGGCGAGGGGGGCCGGTCTGGTCACGTCAGTCGGCGCGTCGGCCCAGCGCGTCGAGCTCACGCAACCCCGGCGTCCGCTGGATCACCTGCGTGAAGCTGACCTTCTCACTGGCGGCGGTGAGGCCGGCCAGCACGGCGAGCAGTCCGGCCCGGCCCAGCGGGCCGGTGCGGGCGGCGAGCGCGACGCCGAGCACCGCGCCGAGGGCGTTCGCACCGCTGTCCCCGAGCATCACCTCCTCGCCGAGGTCGTCGGGGAGCAGCCCGGCGGCCGCCCCGGCCGCCCCGGCGGCTATCCCGCCGTGCGGGCCGCCGGCCAGCGGGGCGCCGAGCAGCAGGCCGGACTTGAGCGCCCGCCCGGGGCGCAGGTCGAGCAGGTTGAGCAGGTTGGCGGTGCCGGCTACCACCCCGGCGCCGAGCAGCACGTCCGCGCCGCGGCCGAGCGCGCCCAGCCGTTGCCGGCGGCGGTGCCCGGCGACCCGGGGGTCGGCGGCGAGCAGCGCGGCCGCGCCGAGCCCGGCGGCGCCCACCCCGACGATCTTGACGAGGCCGGCGGTGACCCGCCCCTCCCGCAGCGCGGCGAGGTGACCGGCGAAGCCCTTGGCGGTCTTCTGCTCCGGACGGGCGCCGACCACGTCGTCGTAGAGCCCCACCGCGCCCGCGCCGAGGCCCGCCACGATCGTCGCGGCGCCGGAGGCCGCGCTGGTGGCGCCGAGCGCCGCGCCGCCGGACGCGCCGACGGCGAGCGCCGGCCCGGCCGCGAGGCTCACCGACCGGCCTCGGAAGTTGGTACGTGCCAGCGCCGGCCCGGCCGGCGAGGTACGCACCTCACGCAGCGCGTACCGGGCAGCGACCGCCCCCGCGCCGGCGGCCAACAGCCGGCCCAGCATGCTCACGCGGTCACTCCGATCGGCTCGTCGACGTCACATCCGGTCCGTGATTCGGTCACTGGGGCAGTTTAGGCAGCTGCGATTCGGCGTTGTCGCCCATGCCGTACTGACCGGCCTTCTTCTCGGTGAGCTGCTGCACCAGCGCGAGGGTGGTGACCAGCTGCCCCTGGATGGTGTTCGCGTTGTCGACCGTGGAGATCGACTGGGAGAGCACGGCGTCGCCCCGGACGATCGCCACCAGGTTGCCGCCGTCCGACCCGTTCCCGCCGACCACGATCGCGCCGGTCCGGTCGAACTGCTCGGCGACCTTCACCACCGACTCGTCCTTCTTCGCCGAGTCCTTGTCCACGTACGGCTGGCCGCTGACCACCACGACCGCCTCCGCCGGACCGCTGATCCGGTCCTCGGTGGTGAGGTAGCCCTCGTTGGTGTACGCGGCCAGCACCGCCCGGCGGTCGGCGTCGCTGACCGCCGGGACGCCCGCGCCCCGGTCGAGCAGCACGCTGGCCAGCAACGCGCTGGAGGTCTCCACGCCCTGCCCGTTGCCGGGCAGGGTGCTGGTCTGCGCGCTGGTCGGCCGGACCGCGGTCACCGCCAGCTCCAGCAGGTTGTTGTTGTTGTCCGGGTTGATGAACTTGTCCTGCAGGTCCACCCGGCCGGTGAGGTTCGCGCCGGCCATCTGGAGCATCTTCAGCACGCCCTCGGTGTGGTCCCGCCCGGTGGGTAGGCTGAGCACCAGGACCCGGCGGCCGGTGAGCTTGCCCGGGAGGACGACCTGCGACATCTCCGCCGCGAAGCCCTCCTCCGACTCCAGCTCCTTCTCCATGTTGTTGTACGCCTGGCGCATCTGCTGGTTGTCCTTGCGCAGGGCGGTGACCTGCTCCTTGAGCGAGTCGGCCACCGGCCCGTTGAGGGCGGCGGTGCCGACCACCAGGCCGATGGCGAGCGCCAGGAACACCGCGGTCAGCGACACCACGTGGTAGCGGAAATTGATCACGCTTGCAGCCTCTTGATCGTCGGAGCTAGAAGAGCTGGCCGAGCTGGAAGACGAAATTGTCCCACCACTCGGAGACCACGCCCAGGTACGCCTTTCCGACCGTGGAGACGGCCACCGCGGAGGCCATCGCGGCGACCGCCGAGAGCACCAGCAGCAGCAGCGACGAGCCGGAGATGCTCTGTCGGTAGAGCCGGCTCACGCCCTTGGCGTCGACCAGCTTGCCGCCGACCTTCAGCCGGGTGAGGAAGGTCGAGGCCATTCCGCCGCGGCCCTTGTCGAGGAACTCCACCAGGGTGGCGTGCGTGCCGACGGCCACCAGCAACGAGGCGCCCTTCTCGTCGGCGAGCAGCATCGCGAGGTCCTCGCTCGTCGCGGCGGCCGGGAAGGTCAACGCCGGGACGCCGAGCGCGGTCACCCGGGGCAGGCCGGGCGCCCGCCCGTCCGGGTAGGCGTGCACGATCACCTCGGCGCCGCAGCGCAGCACGTCGTCGGTGACCGAATCCATGTCACCGATGATCATGTCGGGGGTGTAGCCCGCCTCGACCAGCGCGTCGGCCCCGCCGTCGACGCCGATCAGCACCGGCTTGAACTCCCGGATGTACGGGCGCAGCACGTCGAGGTCGGCCTTGTAGTCGTAGCCGCGGACCACGATCAGGCAGTGCCGGCCCTGGATCTGGGTCTGGATCTCGGGTACGCCCACACCGTCGAGCAGCAGGTCCCGCTCCTGCTTGAGGTAGTCCATGGTGTTGGCGGCGAACGCCTCCAGCTGCACCGACAGCCCCTCGCGGGCGTCGGCCATCGCCTTGGCGACCGTCTCGGCGTCCTGCAGGGCGCCGTGCGCCACCGGCTCCTCGCCGACGTAGACGGTGTTGCCCTCGATCCGCACGGTGTCGCCCTCGCGGATCTGCTCGAAGATGCTCTCGCCGAGGTCGTCGAGGAGCGGGATGCCCGCGCCGATGAGCACCTCGGGACCGAGGTTCGGGTAACGCCCGGAGACCGACGGCTTGGCGTTGAGCACTGCCGCGACGCCGACGGCGACCAGCGAGTCGGCGGCCACCCGGTCCAGGTCGACGTGGTCGATCACCGCGATGTCGCCGGGGCGGAGCCGGCCGACCAGCCGCTTCGTACGGCGGTCCAGGCGCGCGGTGCCGAGGACACTGCCCGGTTCCGCGTTCCGGGTCCGGCGCAACGTGGGTAGACGCATCGTGACCATCCTGGCATGTGAGGCAGGGTTTTCTGTCGCGACATGCCTGAGCAGGGCCGCCTACCCAGGGAAGCACACCGGAGCGCAGGCTGGTGTGCTTGCGCTCACAATACCGGCGGTCACGCCCGCCTTTCCTTGGCCGCCACGGCCAGGAGCTCCTCGGCGTGAGCGATACCCAGATCCGAGTCGGGCAAACCTGCCAGCATGCGGGCGAGTTCCCGCGCCCGCTCTGTGTCCTCCACCACACGCACCCCGCTGGTGGTCACCGCACCGCCGGTGTCCTTGGCCACCACCAGATGCCGGTCGGCGAACGCGGCGACCTGCGGCAGGTGGGTGACGACCAGCACCTGGTGACTGCGGGCCAGCCGGGCCAGCCGGCGGCCGATCTCCACCGCCGCGCGACCGCCGACCCCCGCGTCGACCTCGTCGAAGACCAGGGTGGGCGGGCCGCCGGAGCCGGCGAAGACCACCTCGATGGCGAGCATGACCCGGGACAGCTCGCCGCCGGAGGCGCCCCGCTGCAACGGCAGCGACGGCGCGCCCGGATGGGCCAGCAGCCGCAGTTCGACCTCGTCGCCGCCGTCCGGGCCGACCCCGACCTCGGCCCCGTTGACCGTCAGCGTGGGCTCGGCGCGACCGGCCGGCCGGGGCAGCACCGCCACCTCGATCCGGGCGTGCGGCATGGCCAGCCCGGCCAGCTCGACGGTGACCTGCTCGGCGAAGCGCTGGGCCGCCTCCTGCCGGGACGACGACACCCGACCGGCCAGCTCCGCCACCTCGGTGGCGAGCCGCTGCCCCTCCCGCTCCAACTCGTCGAGGAACTCGTCGGAGGTGTCCAGCTCGGACAGTCGGGTGCGGGCCCGCTCCGCCCAGGCGATCACCCCGTCGACGTCGTCGGCGTACTTGCGGGTCAGCGCGCGCAGCGCCGCCCGCCGCTCGTAGAGCGTCTGCAACCGGGCCGGGTCGGCGTCGAGCGAGGCGAGATAGGTCGACAGCTCAGCGGAGACATCGGTGACCAGGGTGGCCGCCTCCTCCAGCCGCGCCGCCAGGTCACCCAGGGACGCGTCGGTGCCGGCCTGCGCCTCCAGCGCCCGCCGGGCGGCGCCGAGCAGCGCCGTGGCGTCCGGGCTGTCGTCGGCCGCCTCCGCGCCGCCGGCCACGCACTGCTGCGCGAGCTGCGCCGCGGTGCGCAGCCCCTCGGCGTGCTCCAGGCGCTGCGCCTCGGCCTTGAGCTCGTCGTCCTCGCCGGGCTGCGGATCCACTCGGGTGATCTCGTCGAGCCCCAGCCGCAGCAGATCGGCCTCCTGGTGCCGCTCGCGGGCGTTGCGCCGCCGGTCGGCCAGGTCGTCGACGACCCGCCGCCACCCGGTGTACGCCTCGCGCAGCGTCTCGAGCAGCTTCTCGTGCTCCGGGCCGGCGAACCGGTCGAGCGCGGAGCGCTGCTCGGCCGGACGCAACAGCCGCAGCTGATCCGACTGGCCGTGCACGGCCACCACCTGCTCGCCGACCTCGGCCAGCATCGACACCGGCATGCTGCGGCCCGCCACGTGCGCACGGGAGCGGCCCTCGACCGTCACCGTGCGGCTCAGCAGCACCGCGCCGTCCTCGTCCGGTTCGCCGCCGGCGTCGGTGACCCGGGCGTGCACCGTCTCGGCGACCCGGCCGGCCAGCCGCAGCCGCCCCTCCACCACGGCGCGGCCCGGCTCGGCCCGCACCCGCCCGGCGTCGGCCCGACCCCCGAAGAGCAGGCCGAGGCCGGTCACCACCATGGTCTTGCCCGCACCGGTCTCGCCGGTGATGACGTTCATCCCGCCGGTCAACGGCAGCGTGGTGTCCTCGATGACGCCCAGTCCGGTGATGCGCAGCTCGTCCAGCACAGCACCCGACAGTAGCCGCGTGGTCCGACAGTTGACCAGCCGACGACCCCACGTCGTAGTGTTCAGCCCCGTGTTTGAGGTGATCGGCCTGACCCCGGACGAGGAGCGGCTCTACCGCGCGCTCATCCAGCTCACCGCCGCGCGGGTCGACCAGCTGGTCGAACGGCTGGGCCGGCCGCGTACGGAGGTGTTGGCGCTGCTGGAGGCGCTGCGCGGCAAGGGGCTGGTACCGCCGGCCGGCCCGGACCCGGACGCCCCGCTGCGTCCGCTCGCACCCGACGCGCCGCTCGGCGCGGCGCTGCTGCGCCGGCAGGAGGCGCTGGAGTCCGCCCGCGCGGCGGTCAACCAGCTGACCGAGGAGTACCGGGCCGGGATGCGCCGCCACGACGCCGCGCACCTGGTGGAGGTCGTCCACGGCGCCGCGGCGCTCCGGGAACGCCTGCGTGACCTGCAGAACGGCGCCCGCCACGAGGTGTTGTGGTTCTGCCGGGCCAACCCGCTGGCCATGCCCGGGCAGGACAACCTCGAGGAGTTCGACGCACTGGCCCGCGGGGTGCGCTACCGGGCCGTCTACGAACGGGAGATGCTCCTCGAACCCGGCGCGCTGGAGGACCTCGAGCGGGGCGTACGCGCCGGTGAGCAGGCCCGCCTGCTGGACCGGCTGCCCGTGCGGCTGGCCATCGTGGACGGCCGGACGGCGATCTGCCCGCTGGTGCCCGACCGGGCCAGCGGCGAGACGAGCGCCGCGGTCATCGGCCGCAGCCAGCTGCTCGACGCGCTGCTCGCCCTCTTCGAGAGCCACTGGCGCATCGCCACGCCGCTGCGCTCGACCGGCACACCACCGCACGAACCGGGCGGCGACGACTACCGGCCGGACACCGACGAGATCCGGCTGCTCGCGCTCTTCGTGGCCGGCGTACCGGACAAGTCCATCGCCTCCCAGCTGGGGGTGAGCCGCCGTACCGTCCAGCGGCGGCTGGCCGACCTCATGACGGCCGCCGGGGTGGACACCCGGCCGGGGCTGGCCTTCCAGGCCGCCCGCCGCCGCTGGCTCTGAAGACCGGTCCGGGGGCGGGACGGTGACCGTCCCGCCCCCGGTCGCGTCAGCGCAGGCCGTACGCGTCGA
Organism: Micromonospora musae; assembly: GCF_003626545.1. Classification (NCBI taxonomy): domain Bacteria; kingdom Bacillati; phylum Actinomycetota; class Actinomycetes; order Micromonosporales; family Micromonosporaceae; genus Micromonospora; species Micromonospora musae. The sequence continues at coordinate 11,119 of NZ_RAZS01000010.1, read as the reverse complement.
TCACGGTCTGCTCGACCGTGCTGCCGGCGCGGTCGCCGGCGTGCACCCGCAGCGACACCGTGCCGTGCCCGGCCGGCACCGTCGCCGTGAACCGGGTGCCCGAGCCCTTCACCGGCACCGACCGCCAGCGGTGGCCGCCGTCGAAGGAGACCTCCACCCGCAGGCTGGTGCCGGTCGGCCCGGCCACACCCGCCGGCTGGCGCAGGGTCAGCCCGAGCTTGTGCGCCTTACGGCCCGACACCTCACCGTGCAGGTCGGCCGGGACGTCGTAATCCACCTGCAGCAGCGGCAGCGGCTTCGCCGCGTCCCCGCTCGGCCGGGCCGACGTGAACTGCCACGCCGTCTCGGTACGCGTCGCGTACCGCCACTCCTCCGAGGAGCGCCCGGTGGTGACGTCCAGCCGGTAGCGCGCCGGGCCCGGGGTGGTCTGCACGGGCGCCCAACCAGCGGAGAGGTCGGCGATCTGCTCGCCGTCGCGGCTGAGCCGGGCCTGCCTCGTGTCCTGCTCCTCGCCGGCGCCCGCCGGGCTGAAGTGCCCGTCGGCGTCGACGAACTCGAACACCCGCAGGTCGAGGTTGTCGCCGGTCCGCGTCGGCGCCGGCCCGGTGGCCGGCACGGCCGGACGCACCACCGGGGCGTACCAGCTCGTGTCGATCCGGTCGTCCGCCTCGTACCGGCGCGGCTGCTCGATCAGACCGCCGAGCAGCGGCCCCCAGGAGTACTGCGTCTTGTGCAGCACCCGCTGCTGCCACCACGAGTCACCGGAGCTCACGAACTCCTGCCGGGTGGTGCCGGTACGCACGATCCGCTGGTCGTCGTTCCAGGAGTACTCCTGCCACGGCCGCCAGCCGAAGCGCTGCTCGGTCGCCCAGTCGAACCCGCCGGTGTCGCCGTAACGGGCGGTGACCTCGGCGGTGTTCGCCGCGGTGACCTTGTGCACGATCTTCTCCGGCACCCGCCCCTTCGACACCTGCCACACGTCGTACAGGTAGGGGCTGTCCACCGTCAACGTCAGCGCCACCGTCGCCCGGCCGCCCCGCGCCGCCGCGATCAGCTTCTGCCCGTCGTCGTACGCCACCGCCATCGCGGGGATCGGCAGGCGCTCCCCCTGCGGGTTCCAGACCGTCCAGGCGCTGAAGTCGACCGGCCGGATGATGAAGACCGCGGCCGCGCCGGCCGCCGCCGCAGCGGCGATCTGGTCGTCCTCGGCGCGGTCCGGGCTGCCCTCGACGAGGACGGCCGCGCCGCGGGCCCGGGTCAACTCGGCGGGAGTTCCGCCGCCGCCCCAGACGACCGGCAGCTTCCGCCGGCCGGCCGGCGCCGGTGAGGTGTGCATCAGGTTGATGTCCAACGGCCCGGAGACCTTGCTGAACTCGGCGTCCACCATGGGCGCGACGAGCTGCCAGCGGGAGGAGAACTCGAACTCGCCCTGCCGCACCGGCCGGGTCGGCGTGACGTTCACCTGCTGAACCGTGCTGAACGCCATCGTGCCGTGGTCGATCTGCCGGCCGTTGCCGAAGACCCGGTGCTCGTAGAAGCTGATGATCGCGCGCTGCTCGGTCGGCTTCGGCGTCTCGATCCGTACCGGGGTGCCCTTGCGCGGGTCGAGCACCACCGTGAGGTCCCGGTCGACCGTCAACTCCGGGTCGGTGACCAGTGTGAGCTGCTCGTCCAGCGGCGCGCCGTGCTCGATGAGGCCCTGCAGCAGGTACGGGCCCTCCTCGACCTGTACCTGCGACTCGCCGGGAACCCAGCCGAGGTAGTCGGACTCGGGGTGCTCGCCGAACAGGGTGAGCACCGTCGCCACGCCGGGCTGCCCCGCCATGTCCAGCGAACGCAGGGTGACGGTGTGCACCGGGCCGCTGATGGTCAGGCCGACGGCGGTGCGCACGGCGACGCCGTCCGCGCCCGTGGCCACCAGCCAGCCGCCGTGCGGGCCGCGGTCCAGCTTCGCCGGGTCGGCGCGCAGCACGACGGGCACGCTGCCGCCGGCCGGCACGGTCACCTCGGCGGCGCCGACCGACACGCCGTCGCTCTCCACCGCGCCGCTGTCCAGGTTGCGCAGCTCCAGCGCCAGGCGCAGGGTCTGCGCCGCGCCGGTGCCGTTGGTGTACGTGACGGTCCGCTCGGCCGCCGCGCCACCGGTCGCCACCCGGCCGAAGTCGGCGGTGGCCGACCCGTACACCCGCTGGCCCAGCGCCCGGGCCACGTCCACCCGGCCGCCTCCCTGCTCGAAGACGGTCAGCTCGGGGTTGCCCTTCGCGGTGCTGACCAGCGCGTCCTTGAGCTTGCCGGCGGTCCAGTCGGGGTGCTCCTGGGCGAGGATGGCGGCGGCGCCCGCGACGTGCGGGGTGGCCATCGAGGTCCCGGACGCGGTCGTGTACGCGTCGCCCACCGGCGTACCCATGGTGGTGCCGGCGGCGCGGGCCGCCACGATGTCGACCCCCGGGGCGGTGATCTCCGGCTTCAGGCCGTTGTCGCCGAGCCGCGGCCCACGGCTGGAGAAGTCGGCCAGGTCGTCGTTACGGTCGACCGCGCCGACGGTGAGCGCCGAGGTGGCCGCGCCGGGGCTGCCGACGGTCCGCGCGGCGCCCTCGTTGCCGGCGGCGATCACGAAGAGCGTGCCGGTCTCGGCGGTGAGATCGTCGACCGCCTGGCTCATCGGGTCGGTGCCGTCGGTCGGCGCGCCGCCGAGGCTCATGCTGACCACCTTCGCGCCGGAGTGGGCGGCCCACTCCATGCCCGCGATGATCCCCGAGTCGTAGCCGGAGCCCGAGTCGTCGAGCACCTTGCCGATCAGCAGCTTCGCGCCGGGCGCGACGCCCTTGCGCAGCCCGTCGGAGGCCGCGCCGCTGCCGGCGATGGTGGACGCCACGTGGGTGCCGTGCCCGTGGCCGTCCCGGGCGCTGCCGGTGCCGGTGAAGTCCTGCGCCTCGGCGATCCGCCCCGCGAGGTCGGGGTGCGTGGCGTCCACACCGGTGTCGAGCACCGCGACCTGCACGCCCTCGCCGTTCCGGCCGGCCGCCCAGGCCGTCGGCGCGCCGATCTGCGGCACGCTGTGCTCCAGCGCCGGGTGGACCCGTCCGTCCAGCCAGACCCGCTCGATGCCGGCGCCGAGCTTGGCGGTCGCGCCGGCGGTCGTACGCCCACCCGGCGTGCTCCGCAGCGCGCCCCACAACTCGTCCAGGTCGTCCTTGCCGACCCGCAGGGCGGCGCCGTTGATGCTCTCCAGCGGCCGGGCGGTGGTGGCCCCGGCGAGCGGCCGGACGCGGCCGGCGGCCGGCTGCTGGTAGCGGACGATCAGCGGCAGGACGCCCTGCGCGCTGTCGCCGTACCCCTGCGCGGCGAGCTCCTCCACGTCGAACAGGTCCGCGTCGAGCACGCCCGCGGAGACGTACGGCACGACGTCGCTGGGCAGCACCCGCAGCCCACCGTCGGCCGACACCGTCTGGAACGTGATCCGCTCGCGGCCGGGGCCGGGGCGAACGGTGGCGGCGACCCGGCCGGGGGCGGCCGGGGCGAACTCGACCTGGTCACCGGTGATCAGGGTGACGCGGGTGGGCGCGGCGCCCGGGGCGAACGGGGCGGGGTTCCCGCCGGCCGGCCGGGCGGGGTCGGCGGACGCCGGTGCGGCGAACCCGACCACCAACGCCCCGACCGCGCCGGCGGCGAGCCAGCGTGAGGGCCAGTGCATGCGATGCGCTCCTCTACTCCAGAATCGGCGCCCTCGGAGGGCGACCGATCGGAGTCTGCGACGGAGATCACCAGGCGGTCACTAGCTGACGCACGCCGCACCGGCGACATGTCGCCAGGTGGACATCTTGGCCACCCTGGAACAACCACCACGTGTCCGGCGGGTTACCGACGGCACCTGTCGCGTCGTTCAGCTACGCGAGCCCCGCCAGCCCTGCACCGGCAACCCGAACTTGGCCACCATCCGGTCGGTGAACGGACGGTCCCGCAGCCGGACGATCCGCACCGGCAGGGCACCCCGACGCACCGTCACCCGGGCGCCCGGCGGCAGGTCGTACACCCGGCGCCCGTCGCAGCTCATCACGGCGAGGGTGGTGAACGGGTCCACGGTGATCGCGAACGTCGAGGTGGGCGCGGTGACCAGCGGCCGGCTGAACAGCGCGTGCGCGCTGATCGGCACCAGCAGCAGCGCCTCCACCTCCGGCCACACCACCGGCCCGCCCCCGGAGAAGGCGTACGCCGTGGAGCCGGTGGGGGTCGCGCAGACCACCCCGTCGCAGCCGTAGCGGGACAGCGGCCGGCCGTCCACGTCGACGAGGAGTTCGAGCATCTGCGCCCGCTCCCCCTTCTCGACGCTGATCTCGTTGAGCGCCCAGGACTCGATCGTCGGTCCGCCGTCGAACTCGGCCGTGACGTCGAGGGTGAGCCGCTCGTCCACCGAGTAGTTACGCGCGACCACGTCGCGAACCGCGCTGTCCAGGTCGCCGATCTCCGCCTCGGCGAGAAAGCCGACCTTGCCGAGGTTGATGCCGAGCAGCGGAACCTTGGCGGGCCGCGCGAGCTCCGCCGCGCGCAGGAACGTGCCGTCCCCGCCGAGCGCGAAGACGATCTCGGCGCCCTCGGCGGCCTCCAGGCCGGTGACCGGCACGACACCGGGCAGATCGAGGTCGTCGGCCTCCTCGGCGACGACGCGTACCTCGAAACCAGCGGCGATCAGGTCGGCGGCGACCGCCCGGGCGTGCTCGGTGCTGCGTCGCCGACCGGTGTGGGTGACCAGCAGCGCGGTCCGGGTCATCGGGGCCGCCTCGTCGTTGCGCGACGCGAAGGGGCACCCGCGCACGCCCTGAGGCGGGCCGGCCGGCCCGCCGCGCGCCCTGCACTGCTCATGCTCACCCTGCGACCTCCTCCGCCGCCGTTCCCGGCACGTCACCGGGCGTCGCCGGGCCGAGCGGCCCGGCCGCCACCACCGCCCGCACCCGCTCCGGGTCGGCCACTGCGGCGTCCCGGCGTAACCATACGAAGAACTCCACGTTGCCACTCGGCCCCGGCAGCGGACTCGCGGCGACGTCCGCCAGGCCCAGGCCGAGCTGCGCGGCGGCCGCCGCCACGTCGAGCACCGCCTCGGCGCGCAACTCCGGGTCGCGCACCACCCCGCCGGCCCCCACCCGCTCCTTGCCGACCTCGAACTGCGGCTTGACCATCAACGCCAGGTCACCGTCGGGCCGGGTGCAGCCGGCCAGCGCCGGCAGCACCAGCCGCAGCGAGATGAACGACAGGTCGGCCACCGTCAGGTCGACCGGACCGCCGATCGTCTCCGGGGTGAGGGTGCGCACGTTGGTCCGCTCCAGGACCCGCACCCGTTCGTCGGTGCGCAGCGGCCAGGCGAGCTGGCCGTAGCCGACGTCCACGGCCACCACCTCGGCGGCGCCCGCGCGCAGCAGCACGTCGGTGAAGCCACCTGTCGACGCGCCGGCGTCCAGGCAACGCCGGCCGCTGACGGCCAGCCCGCCGAACGCTTCGAGCGCGCCGGCCAGCTTGTGGCCGCCCCGGGAGACGTACTCCGAGGTCGGGTCCGCTCCGGTGACCAGCAGCGGATCGGCGGGGTCGACCATGGCGGCGGGCTTGCGCGCCGGTACCCCGCGCAGCTGGACCCGGCCGGCCGCCACCAGTTCGGCGGCCTGCTCCCGGGAGCGGGCCAGACCACGGCGGACGAGTTCGGCGTCCAGCCGGTTGCGACGTGCCATTCGTTCTCCGGTCTCAGGCCTGGTCGATGCTGGCCAGGGTCTCGCGCAGCGTCTCGTACGCCGCCTCGTACTGGGCGATCTGGTCCGCCGGGGCGAGCGACGAGGCGTTGATCATCGCCTGCACGGCCGCGTCGACCGCCGGGTGCCCCGGCCCGTCGAGCTCCTCGACGGACGGCTGCGCCGGGCGTACGCCGGGCGGTGGGCCGGGCCGCGCGGCCGGGAGACCGCCGGGGGGCGGACCGGGCCGCGGTACCGGCGAACCGCCGGGCGGTGGACCCGGGCGGTACGGGCCGCTCACGACCGGCTCCCCGCAGCGGTCGGCCGGTTCACTCGGCCCCACCCGGCTGCTGCTTGCGAACGGCCTTCTTCGGCGGGCGCGCCGGCTCGGCGTCCCCGCCGGTCGGGCTGACGGTGCCCGGCGAACGACGCATGACGGTCTTGCCGGGCTCGGCCTTCTTGGCCACCGCCTTCTTCGCGACCGCCTTCTTCGCGACGACCGCCTTCTTCGCCGGCGGCGTGGCGACCGGGGCGGAGAGCGACCCGCTGGACGGCACCGGACCGGCCGTGGGCGGCGCCGCCGGCCCACCGGCCGCCCCGGAGTCCTGGCTTGCGGTCACCGGTGCCGGCGGCTGCGGCGGGCCGCCAGGAGCCGCCGCCGGCCGGCTCGTGCCGGCGGCGGCCGACCGCGCCTCGCGCAGCTGCCGCTCCAGCTCCTGCACCCGCCGGGTCAGCTCGGCGACCTCCTCGGCGGTGGCGAGCCCGACCCGGCCGAGCGCCCGGTCGACCTCGAAGCGGACGAGCTTGGTCAGCGCGTCGCGGTTCGCCATGCCCGTGGAGATGAGCTCCTCGCCGAGCGCCTGCAGCTGGGCGGCGCTCGTGCCACCCGAGCCGGCAAGCCGGCGCACCACGTCCTGGGCCTTCTTCCGGGGCGCCTCCGTCAGGCCCATGGCCAGCTCGAGGTAGGCGCGCCACGCGTCCTGCATGCCTGAGTCCTTCCGCGGGGCGGGGTGTGCAGGTGTCACGCTACCGGGCACCGGTGACCGGCCCGTGCGGTACGGTGCCGAGGACGGTGTGGCGCACGGTGAGGAGGCGGCGGGTGGCCAGCGTGGACGAGTGTCGACAGGCGTTGCAGGAGCTCGCCGGCCGGCTGGACCGCAACGCCGAGACGGTGCGCGAGCGCGTCGACCTGGACCGGACGCTCGCCTGCCGGATCACCGACCTGGACACCGCCTTCCACGGTCGCCTCACCGGCGGCCGCCTGATCGACCTGACCGACGGCGACGACCCGAAAGCCAAGATCGTGCTGAGCACCAGCAGCGACGACCTCGTGGCGCTCGTCGACGGCGGACTCGACATCGCCCGGGCGGTCGCCTCCCGCCGCGTGTCGATCAAGGCCAACCCGTTCGACCTGATGAAGCTCCGCAAACTGCTCTGACTCGCGCCGAGGCGTCGCTCAGGCCGAGAGGCCGAACGTCGCCAGCACCCGGGTCGCCTCCGGCGACATCGCGCGGATGGGCGGCACCGTCGACGCCGACCAGGCCGCGGCGCAGAGCGCGGCGACCGCGTCCAGCGGGGACCCGGCACCGCCGAGCTCCAGCCCGCCGTCGCGCGCCGTCACCGTCCAGCCGCCGGCCTCCGTCGGGCCGGGCACGCGTACCACCGCCGCCGGGTCGAAGAGCCCGGCCAGGTCCCGCGCGAGGTACGTGGGCCGGCGCGCCGGCTCAGCGGCGAGCAGCTCGGCCACGTCGCTGACGCCGGTGAGCACCAGCAGGCTCTCCAGCCCGGCCCGGCGGGCGCCCTCGATGTCGGTGTCCAGCCGGTCGCCGACGACCAGCGTCCGGCCCCCCTCGACGCGCCGGGCGGCGGTGGCGAAGAGCTCCGGCTCGGGTTTGCCCACCACGACGTCCGGGTCCCGGCCGAGCGCGGTCCGTACGACGGAGACCAGTGCGCCGTTGCCGGGCAGCGGACCTCGGCCGCTGGGCAAGGTGCGGTCGGTGTTCGTGGCGACCCAGATCGCACCGGCACGGATCGCCACGGTCGCCTCGGCCAGCTCGACCCAGCCGACCTGCTTTCCGTACCCCTGCACCACCGCCTGCGGCGAGTCCTCGGCCCGGTCGACCGGCACGAGCCCGACCGCGGCGATCTCGGCGCGCAGCGCCTCGGCGCCGACCACGAGCACCGGGGCGCCGGAAGGCAACCGGTCCCGCAGCAGCTCCGCAGCCGCCGCCGCGCTGGTGAGCACCTCCGCCGCCGAGGCCGGCACACCCATGCCGGTGAGCAGCTCGGCGACCTCACTCGACCGGCGGGAGGCGTTGTTCGTGGCGTACGCGACCGCCCGCCTCTCGGCGTGCAGCCGACCGACGGCCTCGACGGCGCCGGGGATCGGCCGGTCGATCAGGTAGATCACACCGTCCAGGTCGAAGACGACCTGGGCGTACCCGTCGACCAGCCGCGCCCCGACGTCTCCCGTCACCGGCTGACCGGGCCCGTCTCGTCATCGCCCACCGGGGCCTCCGCCCCGGCGCGTGCGCGGAGATCGGGGTCGTCCGGACCGCCCCGGCCGACGACGTCTTCCCGGCTCACCGGCTCGACCCCGGCCTGTCCGGTCCCGTCCTCGTCGTCCTCGTCCGAGTCGTCGTCGTCTTCGTCCGAGTCCTCGTCGTCCTCGTCGTCCTCGTCCGAGTCGTCGTCGTCCGAGTCCTCGTCGTCGTCCGAGTCCTCGTCGTCCGAGTCGTCGTCCTCGTCGTCCGAGTCGTCGTCCTCGTCGTCCGAGTCGACGTCCTCGTCGTCCGAGTCGTCGTCGTCCTCGTCGTCCTCGTCCGAGTCGTCGTCGTCCGAGTCCTCGTCCTCGTCCGAGTCGTCGTCATCCTCGTCGGCGTCTTCGTCGTCCGAGTCGGCGTCAACGTCGGCGGCGTCCTCCTCGTCGGCGTCGCCCTCGATGACCACGCCGTCGAGCTCCAGCAGCCGCTCGGCCGCGTCGGTCTCGCCGTCGGCGTCCAGCTCCGAGGCGCGGGAGAACCACTCCCGTGCCTCCTCACGGCGGTCGACCGCGAGGAGCGCGTCGGCGTACGCGTAGCGCAGCCGCGCCGCCCACGGCTCGGTGGCGTCGCCGGTCAGCTCGCGCACCTGGAGCATCGCGACAGCGGCGTCCTTCTGCCCGAGGTCGCCGCGCGCCCCGGCGGCGACGATCAGCAGCTCGATGGCGGTGGCCGGGTCGAGAGCGTCCCGGTCCGCGCCGCGGAACAGGTCGATGGCCCGCTCAGGGCGGCCGAGCGCGCGCTCACAGTCGGCCAGCACGGCGATGTGGCTCTGCACTCCGGTCATCCGGTGGTACGTCCGCAGCTCGGCGATCGCGGTCTGCCACTCACCGGCGTGGTAGGCGGCCAACCCGACCGCCTCCCGTACGGCGGCGATGCGGGACGCCAGCCGGCGGGCCGCCAGCGCGTGCGCCAGGGCCTCGGCCGGGTCCTCGTCGATCAGCACACCGGTCGCGACCAGGTGCCGGGCGACCGTCTCGGCGACCGGCTTCGCCAGCGACAGCAGCTCCGCCCGGACGTCCTTGTCGAGATCGGTCGCGACGATGTCGTCCGGCAACGCGGGAGCGGCACCGCGTTCACCCGCGGCCCGCTCCGGCCCGCCCTCAATGCGCCGATCTCCCTCGTCGCGCCGGCCACCGAAGCCGCCCTCACGCCGCCGGTCGTCGAACCGACGCTCATCCCGCTGCGACCGCTCGCCACGGAAGCCGCCGTCCCGGTCCCCACCGCGGAAACCGCCCTCGCGGCGGTCACCGCCACGGCCCTCACGGTCACCGCCACGGAAACCACCCTCACGGCGGTCACCGCCACGGAAACCACCTTCACGGCGGTCGCCGCCACGGCCCTCACGGTCACCACTACGGAAGCCACCTTCGCGGCGGTCCCCGCCACGGCCCTCACGGTCACCGCCACGGAAACCACCCTCGCGGCGCTCACCGCCCCGGAAACCACCCTCACGACGGTCACCACCGCGGAAACCGCCATCGCGATCGCCGCCCCGGAAACCACCCTCGCGACGGTCGCCGCGCGGACCCTGGTCCCGGTCACCACCGCGGAAACCGCCCTCACGGCGATCCCCGCCGCGGAAGCCCTCACGGTCGCCGCCCCGGAAACCACCCTCGCGACGGTCGCCGCGCGGACCCTGGTCCCGGTCGCCGCCGCGGAAGCCGCCCTCACGACGGTCACCGCCGCGGAAGCCCTCACGGTCGCCGCCCCGGAAACCACCCTCGCGACGGTCGCCGCGCGGACCCTGGTCCCGGTCACCACCGCGGAAACCGCCCTCACGGCGATCCCCGCCGCGGAAGCCCTCACGGTCGCCACCGCGGAAGCCACCCTCACGGCGCTCGCCGCCACGGAAACCGCCCTCGCGGTCGCCGCCGCGGAAGCCACCTTCGCGACGGTCGCCGCGGGGACCCTGGTCCCGGTCGCCGCCACGGAAGCCACCCTCGCGACGGTCCCCGCCACGGAAGCCCTCGCGGTCACCGCCACGGAAACCGCCCTCACGGCGCTCGCCACCGCGGAAGCCCGAACGGTCGCCGCCGCGGAATTCGGCGTCCCGGTCGGCAGGTCGGAAGCCGCCGGGCCGATCCCCGGAGCGGAACCCGCCGGCGCGGTCACCGCCGCGGTAGCCGCGCTCGCGGTCACCGCCCCGGAAGCCACCTTCGCGACGGTCGCCGCGGGGACCCTGGTCCCGGTCGCCGCCACGGAAACCACCTTCGCGACGGTCCCCGCCACGGAAGCCCTCACGGTCACCGCCGCGGAAGCCACCTTCCCGGCGCTCGCCGCGGGAGTCGTCCGGCCGGCCACCGCGGTAGCCCTGGTCGCGGTCGCCTCGGAAGCCACCGGAACGGTCCGTACCACGGAACCCGCCCTCACGGCGCTCCCCGCCACGGAAACCGCCCTCGCGGTCGCCACCACGGGAGCCGCCGCGGGGACCCTGGTCCCGGTCGCCGCCACGGAAACCGCCCTCGCGGCGGTCGCGGAAGCCACCCTCACGATCGCCGGCGTACCCGCGTGAGCCGCTCCGGTTGTCGCGGTCGCCGCGGTACGGCGGCCGATCGCGGTCGTCACGCCGCGGCGACCGATCACGCCCGTCCGACCGATCCGTACGGTCGTCCTGACGACGGGGGCGGTCGCCGCCCTGCGGTCCTGAACTCACGGGGTACATCCTTCCTGATTGCGCCACCTGCGGCGCCACGCAGTCGAGGGCCGACCCGGATGGGGCGGCCCTCGACTGGAAAAATGTCCGGCGGTGTCCTACTCTCCCACACCCTCCCGAGTGCAGTACCATCGGCGCTGGAGGGCTTAGCTTCCGGGTTCGGAATGTGACCGGGCGTTTCCCCTCCGCCATGACCGCCGTAACTCTAT